>NZ_JBHWUW010000044.1:0-74737 GCF_042737245.1 Streptomyces sp. NPDC060002 | reverse complement strand
GCGGCACCCCGGATCCGGGGTGCCGCCCATCGGCGTACTACGGCAGCGACTACTTGCGCATGACCTCGGGCTCGTGGCGGCGCAGGAAGCGGGCCACGAAGAAGCCGCAGATCACGCCGAGGACGATCAGCGCGGCCATGTCCAGGCCCCAGGCGCCGACGGTGTGCTCCCACAGCGGGTCCGTCCCGCCGCCGTCCTTGGGCGGGCTGATCTTGTTGAAGTCCAGCGTGGCGCCCGCGGCGGCGACCGCCCAGCGCGAGGGCATCAGGTACGAGAACTCGTTGACGCCGACCGCGCCGTTCAGGGCGAACAGGCAGCCGGTGAACACGACCTGGATGATCGCGAACATGACCAGCAGCGGCATGGTCTTCTCGGCCGTCTTCACCAGCGACGAGATGACCAGGCCGAACATCATCGAGGTGAAGCCCAGCGCCATGATCGGGATGGAGAGCTCGAACATGGTGGCGCTGCCGAGGACCAGGCCCTGCGTCGGGATCTCCCGGCTCGCGAAGCCGATCACGCCCACCATCAGACCCTGGAGCAGGGTGACCACGCCGAGCACGAACACCTTGGACATCAGGTACGCGGACCGGGACAGGCCGGTCGCGCGTTCCCGCTCGTAGATGACCCGTTCCTTGATGAGCTCGCGGACCGAGTTGGCCGCGCCCGCGAAGCAGGCGCCGACCGCGAGGATCAGCAGGACGGTGGTGGCCGTGCCGTTGGGGATGATCCGGCCGGTCTTCGGGTTGACCGGGTTGGGCAGCAGACTGTTCCCGGAGTCGATGAGCAGGCTCACCGCGCCGAGGACGGCCGGCAGGATCACCGTCAGGGCCAGGAAGCCCTTGTCGGAGGCGATCACCGAGGCGTAGCGGCACACCAGCGTGACGAACTGGGACATCCAGCCCTGCGGCTTCGGCGGCTTCATCGCCTGCATCGGCGGCATCTGTACGGACTGCGGCGCGATGGCGTCGATGTCCGCGGCGTACATCTGGTAGTGCTGCGAGCCCTTCCAGCGGCCCGCCCAGTCGTAGTCGCGGTAGTTCTCGAAGGCGGAGAAGACGTCGGCCCAGGTGTCGTAGCCGAAGAAGTTCAGCGCTTCCTCGGGCGGGCCGAAGTAGGCGACGGCACCGCCCGGCGCCATCACGAGCAGCTTGTCGCAGATCGCGAGTTCGGCCACCGAGTGCGTGACGACCAGGACCGTGCGGCCGTCGTCGGCGAGGCCGCGCAGCAGCTGCATGACATCGCGGTCCATGCCCGGGTCGAGGCCGGAGGTCGGCTCGTCCAGGAAGATCAGCGACGGCTTGGTGAGCAGCTCCAGAGCCACCGAGACGCGCTTGCGCTGGCCGCCGGAGAGGGAGGTGATCTTCTTCTCTTTGTGGATGTCCAGCTTGAGCTCGCGCAGCACCTCGTCGATGCGGGCGTCACGCTCGGCGCCCGTGGTGTCGGCGGGGAAGCGGAGCTTGGCCGCGTACTTGAGAGCCCTCTTTACGGTCAGTTCCTTGTGCAGGATGTCGTCCTGCGGGACCAGACCGATGCGCTGACGCAGCTCGGCGAACTGCTTGTACAGGTTCCGGTTGTCGTAGAGGACGTCGCCCTGGTTGGCCGGGCGGTAGCCCGTCAGTGCCTTGAGCAGGGTCGACTTGCCGGAACCGGAGGGTCCGATGACCGCGATCAGGGACTTCTCCGGGACACCGAAGGAGACGTCCTTCAGGATCTGCTTGCCGCCGTCGACCGTGACGGTCAGGTGGCGGGCCGAGAAGGAGACCTCACCGGTGTCGACGAACTCCTCGAGCCGGTCGCCGACGATCCGGAACGTCGAGTGGCCGACGCCGACGATGTCGGTGGGCCCCAGCTGGACCGAGCCGCCCTTGGGGATCGGCTGACCGTTGACGTAGGTGCCGTTGTGCGAGCCGAGGTCGCGGATCTCCATCCGGCCGTCGGGCGTCGAGTGGAACTCGGCGTGGTTCCGCGAGACCTGGAGGTCCGAGACGACCAGCTCGTTCTCCAGGGCACGGCCGATGCGCATCACGCGGCCGAGGGAGAACTGGTGGAACGTGGTCGGGCTGCGGTCTCCGTAGACCGGCGGCGCCCCCGCGCCTCCACCGGGCACCTTCTGCGCATACGGCTCGCTCGGCCCCTGCTGCTGCGGGACCTGCGGCGCGCCCTGCTGCGGCTGCTGCCATCCGGCCTGCGGCGCCTGCTGGGGCGGGGCCTGCTGGGCCCAGCCCGGGTTCGCGGCCTGCGCGGCGTACGGCTGCTGGGGCTGCGCGGCGGGCGCCTGCGTCCCCGAGAGGTTCAGGCGCGGCCCGTCGGTCGCGTTGCCCAGGTGCAACGCCGAGCCGGGGCCGATCTCCAGTTGATGGATCCGCTGCCCCTGCGCGAACGTGCCGTTGGTGCTCCCGTGGTCCTCGACGACCCAACTGCGCCCGTTGAAGCTGACCGTGGCGTGACGCCAGGAGACCCTGGCGTCGTCGAGGACGATGTCGCCCTGCGGATCACGTCCGAGGGTGTATGGCCTGGACGGGTCGAGCGTCCAGGTGCGTCCGTTCAATTCCAGTACGAGTTCCGGCACTCCAGCCCCACTGAGTTGTCCCCCGAGTTAGCCCCATCAACGGGGAGTCTAGGGATGTCGAACATCGGGGGGAACTATTTCAGTAGCGGCCCCCTGACCGAAAGTCGGGCCTTGTGAAGAGCGTGCGCGAGCGTATCGGCCGTTCCCGTTGACGGGGTTGAAACCGGCCCGGAGAGTGGTAAAGGCACGCGAGGGGGACGGAAGCGGCGATCTTCGCCGCCGCGCGCCGCGGATCGGGGGGTCTGCATGAGTGCCGGTACGGGTGTCGAAGGCAGTGGGAGCGCGGCACGCGGCAGGGGCGTGCCGTGGATCGACGTACTGCTGGCCGCGATCGCGGCGGTGAGCTGGGCGTTGATCGGGATGGCGGGGACGGCCGCGCTGGGGCTGCACCTCCTGGAGGCGGACTCCGCGGGCTCGTTGGGCCCGATGACGGCCGCGGTGGTCGCCCTGGCCGCCGGCGGCTCGGTGACTCCGTCGGGCGATGTGTCCGCTTTCGGGCTCACGGGTGCGGAGGCGAACACGGCCATCGAGATCACGCCATTGGGCGTGAGCCTGGTGGGTGCGCTGCTGCTGTCGTGGTTCTTCCTGCGGTCCCTGCGGACGACGGGGGTTGTGATCGCCCCGGCCGAACTCCTCGCCCGCGTCGGGGCGGTGGTCGCGCTGTACGTGGCGATGCTCGGCGGACTGGCCTGGGCGGGGCACGACGTCATCACGCTCGACGGGGGCGCGCTGGGGCTGGACGACCTGCCCGGCAACGGCGGTGGGGGCGGTGGCGGTCTGGAGATCCCCGGGCTCGGGGACATCGGCGGGCTGCTGCCCGACCGGCTCGGTGACCTCGTCGACGCGAAGGCCGCGGTCGGCTTCACCGTCGACACGGCGCCCACGCTGCTCGGCGGCCTCGGCTGGTCCCTCGGCATCCTGCTGATCGCGCTGCTGGCCTCGCGCCGCACGCCGCTGCCGAGCGGCTGGGAGGCGGTGCACCGCGTGGTGCGGCCCGCGGTGTCCGCCGTCGTGACCGTGCTGCTGGTGGCCGTGGCGGCCGGGTTCGCCGCGGCGGCGTACGCGGCGATCGGCGACGACCACCCGAAGCGGATCGCGGGGGCGGCGCTGCTCGGCGCGCCGAACGGGGTCTGGCTGGGCATCCCGATCGGCCTGTTCGTCCCCTGGGACGGCCGGGCGACGGGCGCGCTGACGAGCGTCCTGCCGGACCCGCTGGACGATCTGCTGGGCGTCGGCACCGAGCAGCCGGTGACGCTGGGCCGCCTCGCGGAGCTGGACGGACGGGTGTGGCTGCTGGGCGTGGCGGCGGCGCTGATGATGCTGCTGGCGGGGGTGCTGGCGGCGGTGCGGACGCCGGTGGGGTCGACGGTGCGGACGCCGGTGGGGTCGACGGTGCGGACGCCGGTGGGGTCGGCGGTGGGGTCGACGGGGCATGCGCCGGCCGCGAGGGCTGGGTCCAAGGCGGCCTCGAGGGGCGGCGGGTCGGGAGCGGGGGCCGGGGGCGGGCACGGAACCGGTGCGGTCGGGTTCGCCGGGCGGTGTGCCGTGCGGCTGGGGGCGGCGACCGCCGTGGCGTTGCCGTTGACCGCCTGGTTGACGAACGTCTCCGTGGACGCCTCGCTGTCCGTGCTGGGGTTCGACGCCTTCGGGGCCGGGATCGAGCTGCACGGGCATCTCGGTGCCGCGTTGCTGCTGGGTGCCGGGTGGGGTGCGGGGGCGGGGGCCGCCGGTGGGCTGCTGGCATGGGCCACGGGGGCCGCCGGGCGGCGGGCGGCGCCACTGGCACGGAGTGACCCGGGTGGCACTGCGGGCCCCGGCGGGGGCCCGGGGCGTTCGGGGCGCCCGGACGACCTGGCCGGGCCGTACGCGCCGAGCGCACCGGCGTACCGGCCACCGAATCCTGCGACCAATCCCTACCTGCGGGTTCCGGAGGAGTTGCGGGAGTCGCGGGACGCACGGCCGGAGCGGGCTCGGCCCGAGCGGTCCAGGGGGGACAGGAGCGGGCAGTCGAGGCCGTACGAGAGCTCCCGGCTCGACGAGCCCCCCTCGGGCGACGGGCGGCCGCCCGTCGGGCCGCCGGGGGCGGACGACGTCTACGGCGCTCCGACGGTGGTCCGGCCGCTCGGGCCGCCGCCCCGGTCCGGGCGCCGGCCTCCCGGCCCGCGTCCCGGTGAGCGGCCGGCGCCCGGACCGCAGGAGGGTCCGCCGCCTCCGCCACCACCGCCCCCTCCGCCCCCTCCCGCTCCTCCCAGGGGGCCCAGGACGCCTGGGGGACCGCAGTGAGGGGCCAGGGCCGAAACGCCCGCGGAACGCCCGCAGCCGGCCGTTGAGGAGCACGCCGCCTCGCCGTCATCCACTGTTCCCCGTCCGTCAGGCGGACCTCGGCGGCGCGCGGCACTGGGTGCCGGATACGGTGGGTACACCATGAGCGCTTTGCAGACTTCGTCCTCTGACGTCCCCACGCTCCTTGTCAAGATCTTCGGCAAGGACAGGCCGGGCATCACGGCCGGCCTTTTCGACACCCTCGCCGCCTTCTCCGTCGACGTGGTCGACATCGAGCAGGTCGTCACCCGCGGCCGGATGGTGCTGTGCGCGCTCGTGACCGAGCCGCCGGCCGGTCTCGAGGGGGACCTGCGGTCGACGGTCCACAGCTGGGCCGAGTCGATGAAGATGCAGGCCGAGATCATCTCCGGCCTCGGTGACAACCGGCCGCGCGGCCTCGGCCGGTCGCTGGTCACCGTGCTCGGGCATCCGCTCACCGCGCAGGCCACCGCGGCGGTGGCTGCGAAGATCACGAAGGCCGGCGGGAACATCGACCGTATCTTCCGGCTGGCCAAGTACCCCGTCACCGCCGTCGAGTTCGCCGTCTCCGGCGTGAAGACCGAGCCCCTGCGCACCGCCCTGGTCACGGACGCGGCGGCGCTGGGGGTGGACGTCGCGGTGGTGGACGCGGGCCTGTACCGGCGGGCCCAGCGGCTCGTCGTCATGGACGTCGACTCCACCCTGATCCAGGACGAGGTGATCGAGCTCTTCGCCGCGCACGCCGGCTGTGAGGACGAGGTCGCCGAGGTGACGGCGGCCGCGATGCGTGGTGAGCTCGACTTCGAGCAGTCGCTGCACGCGCGCGTGGCGCTGCTGGCGGGACTGGACGCCTCGGTCGTGGACAAGGTGCGCGCCGAGGTCCGGCTGACGCCGGGCGCGCGCACGCTGATCCGGACGCTGAAGCGGCTCGGATACCAGGTGGGGGTCGTCTCCGGCGGCTTCACCCAGGTGACCGACGATCTTCAGGAGCGGCTCGGCCTGGACTTCGCGCAGGCCAACACGCTGGAGATCGTCGACGGCAGGCTGACGGGCCGGGTCACCGGCGAGATCGTGGACCGCGCGGGCAAGGCGCGGCTGCTGCGCCGGTTCGCCGCCGAGGCGGGCGTACCGCTCTCGCAGACCGTGGCGATCGGCGACGGCGCCAATGATCTGGACATGCTCAACGCGGCCGGTCTCGGGGTCGCCTTCAACGCCAAGCCGGTGGTGCGCGAGGCGGCGCACACGGCGGTGAACGTGCCGTTCCTGGACACCGTGCTGTACCTGCTCGGCATCACCCGCGAAGAGGTCGAGGCCGCGGAGACGCACGACGAGCAGTAGCTCGCGCGGGCGGAGCGAAGAAACAGAAGAAACAGGGGCACCGGCGCACGGACGCGGGGGCGCCCCCGAGAAACGAGGAGGGCCCGGCGCCGTCGCGGCGCCGGGCCCTCGCGTGTGCCGGGTGGGTCACTCGGAGGGCGCCCAGTAGTCGAGCAGCGTGGCCACGCCCGGTTCCAGGGACTTCCAGGGGCCGTCGAAGGACAGGACGGCGAAGGCGGCGGCCGGGAATCCGCGGCGGCCCATCCGCTCGCCCGCGTCGCCGTCGCTCCGGCCGGAGAGGATGTCGGCGAGACCCTGGATGCCCGGGTTGTGGCCGATCAGGACGAGGTCACTCACGTCGTCGGGTGTTTCGTTGAGCAGGGCGATCAGCTCACCCGGCGAGGCCTCGTAGATCCGCTCCTCGTAGACGGTTTTCGGCCGCTGCGGGAACTCCTGGACGGCGAGCTTCCATGTCTCACGGGTGCGGGCCGCGGTGGAGCAGACGGCCAGGTCGAGGGGGATACCGCTGTCGACCAGTTTGCGTCCGGCGACGGCGGCGTCCTTACGCCCCCGGTCAGCGAGCGGACGCTCATGGTCGGTCACCTGCGGCCAGTCGGCTTTCGCATGACGGAGGAGGACGATCCTGCGGGGTTCTGCGACGCTCATGAGTCCCAGCTTCGCATGAAACAGGCCATGGGGCGCAGGGAGTTGACATGCGGCTTCACCAGCGGTCCTGAGCTGCGCCCTAGCGGGTGATCAGCTGGTGCACGCGCTCGACGAGGTGGGTGATCGCCGGGTCGCCGGTGGCCGCGTGGGCGTCGGCGGGGTTCAGTATCAGCACCAGAAGGCTGATGAAGGCGAGCGTCGGGAGGGCGAGGGCCCACCAGGGCAGCCAGGTGTCGACGCCGCCCGGGGTGGCCGGGTGGGGCCGGGTGTGCGTAGGGGCCGACATGGGTGCCTCCGCTGTCTTCGAGTGGTCCGTGGACCTTGGCAGGTGACCCGCGTCCTGCGGTCACACCTCGAAGTTACGGAATCGGCGGCCCCCAACCCATCCGGTGATCCACCCACTTGACCCTGACCCTCACCCCCTAGGGGACAGGGGGGTTAACCCCACCCCGGTCGCTCGGACGGGTTCACGGCGGGGCCGATTCGGCCGGTCGTCACGGCCGGACCGTCAGGGCGAGGCGATGGTCGCGATGACGGCGATGACGACGAAGATGGCGAAGAACGCGCCGAAGACGATCAGCATCTTCTTCTGGCCGTTCCGGGGGTTCGGGTCGAGCACTGGCATACGGCAAGTCTCGCACCCCGCGTCCCCGGCGGTTCCCCGGGGGTCAGCGGGCGGCTTCCTCCTCCACGGTGCGGTCCCGGCCTGCCAGGACGCCCACGACCGTCTGCGGGACCATCAGGGCCGCCATCAGCGCGAGGGGCAGGCCCCAGCCGCCGCTGTGCTGGTAGAGCACCCCCACCAGGAGCGGGCCGGGGATGGAGATCAGATAGCCGGTGCTCTGCGCGAACGCCGACAGCTGAGCCACACCCGCGCCGGTCCTGGCGCGCATCCCGACCATCGTGAGGGCCAGCGGGAAGGCGCAGTTGGCGATGCCGAGCAGCAGGGCCCAGGCCCAGGCTCCGCCGGCCGGCGCGAGGTACAGGCCGGCGTATCCGACGAGGCCGCAGCCGCCGAGCGCGAGCACGATCGGGCCCTGGTGCGGCAGCCGGGTGGCGACGCGTGGGATGACGAAGGCCAGCGGCACGCCCATCGCCATCGTCACGGCGAGGAGCAGTCCGGCCGTGCTGGCGGGCACTCCGGCGTCCCGGAAGATCTGCGGCATCCAGCCCATGGTGATGTAGGCGGCGGTGGCCTGCAGGCCGAAGAAGACGGCGAGCGCCCAGGCGGTACGGCTGCGGGTGACGCGCAGCGGGGCGGCCGACGGCTGCGCCGCGCGCGCGGGGGCCTGCGGGGCGGACCGCGGGCCCCGCTGCTGCCGCTCCCCCGCCGTACCCGTGCCGTCCGGTGCCGTTCCGCGGTCCCGTGCGAGCGGCAGCCAGGGCAGGACGGCCGCCGCCGCGAGGCCCGCCCACAGCGCGAGTCCGGTCTGCCAACTGCCGCCCAGCGCCTCGGTCATGGGCACGGTGACGGCGGCGGCGGTGGCGGTGCCCAGGGCGAGGGCCATCGAGTACAGGCCGGTCATGGTGCCGACCCGGTCGGGGAAGTGGCGCTTGACGATGGCCGGCATCAGGACGTTGCTGACGGCGATGCCCATGAGGGCGAGGGCACTGGCGGCGAGGAATCCTGCCGTGCCGCCCGCGTAGGGGCGCAGGAGCAGCCCTGCCGTGATGGCGACCATGCCGGCGCACACCACCGCGCCCGGCCCGAAGCGGCGGGCGAGACGGGGCGCCATGACGCCGAAGACGGCGAAGCAGAGCGGGGGCACGGAGGTGAGGAGTCCGGCGACGCTGCCGCTCATGCCGAGTCCGTCGCGCACCTCTTCGAGGAGGGCGCCCAGGCTCGTGATGGCGGGCCGGAGGTTGAGGGCGGCCAGCACTATGCCGACGACGAGCAGCCTGGTGCGCCGGCTCCACGCGCGCGTGGAGCTTCGCGGGGGCTCGTCCTCCGCCGAGGTGCGGATGG
The DNA here is from genome assembly GCF_042737245.1 of Streptomyces sp. NPDC060002. Lineage (NCBI taxonomy): Bacteria > Bacillati > Actinomycetota > Actinomycetes > Kitasatosporales > Streptomycetaceae > Streptomyces > Streptomyces sp. NPDC060002. The sequence goes on along the minus strand of NZ_JBHWUW010000044.1, from coordinate 65,915 downwards.
GCGGGGGTGTCGTCGTCCGGGTCTGCTCGCCAGCCATGCCGACCATCATAGAATCATAGGATGATTGGTTGTCCATGCCCGGGCTCCCCTCGGCCGCCCCAGCCGTGCGAAGGTGTGCCATGCCCCTGAGCCATCCCCGCCGCTCGGCGCTGTCCGAGCAGGTCATCGCCGCGCTGCGCACCCAGATCACCTCGGGCGAGTGGCCGGTCGGCGCACGCATCCCCACGGAGCCCGAGCTGGTCGAACAGCTGGGCGTCGCCCGCAACACGGTCCGCGAGGCCGTCCGGGCGCTCGCGCACAACGGGCTGCTGGACATCCGGCAGGGCTCTGGCACCTACGTCGCGGCGACCAGCGAGCTGGCGGGCGTGATGCACCGTCGCTTCGTCGACGCCGACCCCGGGCACATCGCCGAGCTGCGCGCCACGCTGGAGTCGAGTGCGGCGAAGCTGGCGGCCGGACGGCGCACGGAGAAGGACCTCAAGCAGCTGGACACGCTCCTCCTGCGACGCGAGGAGGCCTGGGACTCGGGCGACACGGAGGCGTTCGTGACGGCGGACGCGACCTTCCACCTGGCGGTGGTGGCGGCCTCCCACAACGACGTCATGACCGCGATGTACGCCGACCTCGGCGAGGTGCTGCGGGACTGGCTGCGCGAGGACGTCGGCGAGGAGCTGACGCCGGAGACGTACATGGACCACACGCGGCTGGTGGACGCGATCCGCGCGGGCGACGCGGAGGCCGCCGCCGTCGAGGCGGCCGGCTATCCCTTGCTGTGCCGGCCCGGACGGTTCACCGCTTCTGATGGCTGACCCAGGCCGAGCGGACCTCCTTCCAGCAGCGGCCGGCGAGCCGTACGGTCTGGGCGGGGCCCGCGTCGACGGGGGTGCCGTCGGTGTCGAGATCCCACCAGCGGTCGCACTCGATGTGCAGGCGGACACGGTCGGTGTCGGCGTAGGGGTTGTGGCAGTGGGCGACGACGCGGGAACCGAGGATCTCGGTGCGGCACTCCGCGCCGAACGGTTCCTCGGGTGCGGCGGTGGCCTTCCGGGCCGCCACGCGTGCGTGCGGCAGGGCGTCGTACGGCAGCGACAGGACGAGACAGACGGCGACGGTCACTGGGGCCAGGCTGCGAGACAGGCGCACAAGGGGACCTCCTCGGCCGTGCTGGGGAGGAAAGCGCGGTAAGGAACCCGCGCTTCAGAGTGCCTTGCCGGGGCACTCCCCCGCCTGGCCGGTGAGCCGAACGGGTGACGCCCCGTTCCCCCACGCGCGGGCGGGGGACGGGGCGTCGACGGCGTGTCGGTGATCAGGCTCCGATGGCGTGCAGACCACCGTCGACGTGCACGATCTCGCCCGTGGTCTTCGGGAACCAGTCGCTCAGCAGGGCGACGACGCCGCGGCCGGCCGGCCCCGGGTCGTTGAGGTCCCACTCCAGCGGGGCGCGGTCGTCCCACACGGAGGCCAGCTCGGAGAAGCCCGGGATGGACTTGGCCGCCATGGAACCGATGGGACCGGCGGAGACCAGGTTGCAGCGGATGTTCTGCTTGCCCAGGTCACGCGCCATGTAGCGGCTGGTGGCCTCCAGGGCCGCCTTGGCGGGGCCCATCCAGTCGTACTGCGGCCAGGCGAACGAGGCGTCGAAGGTGAGGCCGACGACCGAGCCGCCGTTCTGCATCAGCGGCAGGCAGGCCATGGTGAGCGACTTCAGGGAGAACGCCGAGACGTGCATGGCCGTGGCGACCGACTCGAACGGCGTGTTGAGGAAGTTGCCGCCCATGGCGTCCTGCGGCGCGAAGCCGATGGAGTGCACGACGCCGTCGAGACCGCCGAGCTCCTCGCCGACGATGTCGGCCAGCCGGCCGAGGTGCTCGTCGTTCGTCACGTCGAGCTCGATGACCTTGGTGGGCTTCGGCAGCTTCTTGGCGATGCGCTCGGTCAGCGTGGGCCGCGGGAACGCGGTCAGGATGATCTCGGCGCCCTGCTCCTGGGCCAGCTTGGCGGTGTGGAAGGCGATGGAGGACTCCAGCAGCACGCCGGTGATCAGGACGCGCTTGCCCTCGAGAATTCCGCTCATGGTGATCAGTGACCCATTCCCAGTCCGCCGTCAACGGGGATGACGGCTCCAGTGATGTACGAGGCGTCGTCCGAGGCGAGGAACCGCACCGTCGCGGCGATCTCCTCCGGCTGCGCGTACCGGCCGAGCGGGACCTGCGAGACGATGCCCGCGCGCTGCTCGTCGGTGAGCACCTTGGTCATGTCGGTGTCGACGAAGCCGGGCGCGACGACGTTGAAGGTGATGTTGCGCGATCCCAGCTCACGGGCGAGGGAACGCGCGAAGCCGACCAGGGCGGCCTTGGAGGCGGCGTAGTTCGCCTGCCCGGCGGAGCCGAGCAGTCCCACGACCGAGGAGATCAGGACGACACGGCCCTTCTTGGCGCGCAGCATGGCGCGGTTCGCGCGCTTGACCACGCGGAAGGTGCCGGTGAGGTTGGTGTCGATGACCGAGGTGAAGTCCTCCTCGGACATGCGCATCAGGAGCTGGTCCTTGGTGACGCCTGCGTTGGCGATCAGGACCTCCACGGGGCCGTGCTCGGCCTCGATCTCCTTGTAGGCCTGCTCCACCTGCTCGGAGTCGGTGATGTCGCACTTGACCGCGAAGAAGCCGGCCGGTGGCTCGCCCGAGCGGTACGTGATCGCGACCTTGTCGCCGGCATCGGCGAACGCGCGGGCGATGGCGAGGCCGATGCCCCGGTTTCCTCCGGTGACGAGAACCGAGCGGCTCAACGGATCACCCTTTCGATAGGGGGCTGACGCACCCGCCCGAACACTGGAGGGCAGGTGACTTCCCTCGAAACCTATCGGTCTGCCTCGTCCGACGGACATTCGGGCACCGACAGTGGCTCACCGGACTGGCTGTCGGGTCTCTACAGAAAGTTTGCGGAAGCGGGGCGGAAACGTGTGGTCCGGGGCTGCCGGGCGCGACATGATCGAGGCCTTCACACGTGACGACACCAGGGAGACACGTAGGTGCCCCACAGCATCGATGAGAGTTTCACGGCCCTACCCCTACGCGCCCTCGCCGACGCCGCTCTCGCACGCGCGCGTGCGCTGGGCGCGGAGCACGCGGACTTCCGGTTCGAGCGGGTGCGCAGCGCTTCCTGGCGACTGCGGGACGCCAAGCCCTCCGGGTCCTCCGACACGACCGACCTCGGGTACGCGGTGCGCGTGGTGCACGGCGGTACGTGGGGGTTCGCGTCCGGCGTGGATCTGACGATGGACGCCGCGGCCCGGGTCGCCTCGCAGGCGGTGGCGATGGCCAAGCTGTCCGCCCAGGTGATCAAGGCCGCCGGTTCGGACGAGCGGGTGGAGCTGGCCGACGAGCCGGTGCACGCCGACAGGACGTGGATCTCGTCCTACGAGATCGACCCGTTCACCGTCCCCGACGGGGAGAAGGCGGCGCTGCTCGCGGACTGGAGCGCGCGGCTGCTGGCGGCGAACGGCATCAACCACGTGGACGCCTCGCTGCTCACCGTCCACGAGAACAAGTTCTACGCCGACACGGCCGGGACGGTGACCACCCAGCAGCGGGTGCGGCTGCACCCGGCGCTGACCGCGGTGTCGGTCGACGAGTCGAGCGGCGAGTTCGACTCGATGCGCACGATCGCGCCGCCCGCCGGCCGCGGCTGGGAGTACCTCACGGGCACCGGGTGGGACTGGGACGAGGAACTCGACCGGATCCCGGAGCTGCTCGCCGAGAAGATGCGGGCGCCGAGCGTCGAGCCGGGGCTGTACGACCTGGTCGTCGACCCGTCGAACCTGTGGCTGACCATCCACGAGTCCATCGGCCACGCCACCGAGCTGGACCGGGCCCTCGGCTACGAGGCCGCCTACGCCGGCACCTCCTTCGCCACCTTCGACCAGCTCGGCAAGCTGCGCTACGGCTCGGACCTGATGAACGTCACGGGTGACCGCACCGCCGAGCACGGCCTGGCGACCGTCGGCTACGACGACGAGGGCGTCGAGGGACAGTCCTGGGACCTCGTGAAGGACGGCACGCTCGTCGGCTACCAGCTGGACCGGCGGATCGCGAAGCTGACCGGGTTCGAGCGGTCCAACGGGTGCGCCTTCGCCGACTCCCCCGACCATGTCCCGGTGCAGCGCATGGCCAACGTGTCGTTGCGGCCGGATCCGGCCGGGATGTCGACCGAGGGTCTCATCGGCAGCGTCGACCGGGGCATCTACGTCGTCGGCGACCGGTCCTGGTCCATCGACATGCAGCGCTACAACTTCCAGTTCACCGGGCAGCGGTTCTTCCGGATCGAGAACGGGCGGATCACCGGCCAGCTGCGGGACGTGGCCTACCAGGCGACGACCACCGACTTCTGGGGCTCGATGGCGGCGGTCGGCGGCCCGCAGACGTACGTCCTCGGCGGGGCCTTCAACTGCGGCAAGGCTCAGCCGGGCCAGGTCGCGGCGGTGTCGCACGGCTGCCCGTCGGCCCTCTTCAAGGGAGTCAACATCCTCAACACCACGCAGGAGGCCGGTCGATGAGCGCGGGCACCAAGAAGGGGCAGCAGCCGCACGAGATCGTCGAGCGCGCCCTCGAACTGTCGCGGGCCGACGGCTGTGTCGTGATCGCCGACGAACAGTCGACGGCGAACCTGCGCTGGGCCGGCAACGCGCTCACCACCAACGGCGTCACGCGCGGGCGCACGCTCACCGTGATCGCCACGGTCGACGGCAAGGAGGGCACCGCCTCCGGTGTCGTCTCGCGGGCCGCCGTCACCGCGGACGAGCTGGAGTCCCTCGTACGGGCCGCCGAGGCCGCCGCTCAGGGCGCCGGCCCCGCCGAGGACGCGCAGCCGCTGGTCAGCGGCGTGGCGCGGTCCCCCGAGTTCACCGAGGCGCCCGCGGAGACCACGTCGGCGGTGTTCGCCGACTTCGCGCCCGCCCTGGGTGAGGCGTTCGCACGCGCGCGTGCGGGCGGTCGCGAGCTGTACGGGTTCGCCAACCACGAGCTGGTCTCGACGTACCTGGGCACGTCGACCGGACTGCGGCTGCGGCACGACCAGCCGAAGGGGACGCTGGAGCTCAACGCCAAGTCCCCGGACCGGACCCGCTCGGCGTGGGCCGGGCGCTCGACCCGGGACTTCAAGGACGTCGACCCGGCGGCGCTCGACGCCGAACTGGCCGTACGGCTGGGCTGGGCGGAGCGGCGGATCGAGCTGCCCGCCGGCCGGTACGAGACGCTGCTGCCGCCGACCGCGGTGGCGGACCTGATGATCTACCAGCTGTGGTCGGCGTCCGGCCGTGACGCCACCGAGGGCCGGACGGTGTTCTCCCAGCCCGGCGGCGGCACCCGGCTCGGCGAGAAGCTGTCCGACCTGCCGCTGACTCTGCGCAGCGACCCGAACGAGCCGGGTCTGGAGGCCCCGCCGTTCGTCATCGCGCACTCCTCCGGCGGCGACCAGTCGGTCTTCGACAACGGCCTGCCCGTGCGGCCCACCGAGTGGATCGCGGCGGGCGAGCTGAAGCACTTGACGACCACCCGGCACAGCGCGTCCCTGACCGGCCTGCCGGTGGCTCCCGGGGCCGACAACCTGATCCTGGACGGCGGCGAGGACCGCTCCCTGGAGGAGATGGTCGCGAGCACCGGGCGCGGGCTGCTGCTGACCTGCCTGTGGTACATCCGCGAGGTCGACCCGGCGACCCTGCTCCTCACCGGCCTGACCCGGGACGGCGTCTACCTGGTGGAGAACGGCGAGGTCGTCGGCGAGGTGAACAACTTCCGCTTCAACGAGTCGCCGGTCGGCCTGCTGGGGCGGGCGACGGAGGCGGGGCGCACGGAAAAGACGCTGCCCCGGGAGTGGAGCGACTGGTTCACTAGGGCTGCGATGCCTGCGCTGAGGGTGCCGGACTTCAATATGAGCTCTGTCAGTCAGGGCGTATAACCTCGTAACCGGTGGTCGCTCGACCCCGATCACAGCCTGAAGATCATCAAGGAGATACGAGAACCGTGACGGACATCGTCGACGAACTGCAGTGGCGCGGGCTGATCGCCCTCTCCACTGACGAGGACGCATTGCGCAAGGCGTTCGCGGACGGTCCCGTCACGTTCTATTGCGGCTTCGACCCGACCGCGCCCAGCCTGCACCTCGGCAACCTCGTGCAGATCCTGACGATGCGCAGGATCCAGCAGGCGGGCAACCGTCCGCTGGGTCTGGTCGGGGGCGCCACCGGGCTGATCGGCGACCCGAAGCCCACCGCGGAGCGGACGCTGAACTCGCCCGAGGTCGTCGCCCAGTGGGTCGAGCGGCTGCGCGCGCAGATCGCGCCGCTGCTCGACTTCGAGGGCCCGAACGCGGCGGTCATGGTCAACAACCTGGACTGGACGCAGGGTCTGTCGGCCATCGAGTTCCTGCGGGACGTCGGCAAGCACTTCCGCGTCAACAAGATGATCGCCAAGGAGGCCGTCTCCCGGCGGCTCAACTCCGACGCGGGCATCGGCTACACCGAGTTCAGCTACCAGATCCTCCAGGGCATGGACTTCCTGGAGCTGTTCCGGCGGCACGGCTGCACGCTCCAGACCGGCGGCAGCGACCAGTGGGGCAACCTCACCTCGGGCACCGACCTGATCCACAGGGTGGAGTCCGACGCCGTGGTGCACGCGCTGGCCACCCCGCTGATCACCAAGGCGGACGGCACCAAGTTCGGCAAGACGGAGTCCGGCACGATCTGGCTCGACCCCGAGATGACCACGCCGTACGCCTTCTACCAGTTCTGGCTGAACGCGGACGACCGGGACGTGTCGAAGTTCCTGCGCATCTTCAGCTTCAGGTCCCACACCGAGATCGAGGAGCTGGAGCGGCAGACCGAGGAGCGTCCGCAGGCCCGGGCCGCTCAGCGCGCGCTGGCCGAGGAGCTGACGACGCTGGTGCACGGCGCCGACCAGACGGCCGCCGTGGTCGCCGCGTCCAAGGCCCTCTTCGGCCAGGGCGAGCTCGGACTGCTCGACGACCGGACGCTGGCCGCGGCACTCTCCGAGGTGCCGCACATCCGGGTCGCCGAGCTCGGACCGGTCGTGGACCTGTTCGCCGAGGTCGGTCTGGCGGCCAGCAAGTCCGCCGCGCGGCGGACCGTGAAGGAGGGCGGGGCCTACGTGAACAACGTCAAGGTCACCGCGGAGGACTCCGTCCCGGCGAAGGAGGAGCTCATCCACGGGCGGTGGCTGGTGCTGCGGCGCGGGAAGAAGAACCTGGCCGCCGTCGAGGTCACCGAGGTCTGAGTGCCGCGCTTCCGCTCCGCGGGTGGCACATGCGGGTGCGCCGCAGGGGTGCGGGTCTCTGCCGGCCGCGGCTTTCGTCGTGGGTTGTCGCGCGGTTTCCCGCGCCCCTCCCGGGCGCCCCGCTCAGGCCTGGTGCTTCCTCTTGCCCAGCGTCGCCATGTAGAGCATGTCGCCCAGGGCGACGATGATGATCGCGGCGATCAGCTGGAACAGGTGGCGGCTCCAGTCGATGCCGGACGTCTCCTCGACCCCTGCCGCGCGGGCGATCGAGTTGCCCACGATCGCGCCCAGCATGCCGAAGATGGTGGTCAGCCAGAGCGGGCTGTGCTGCTTGCCCGGGATGATCGCCTTCGCGATCAGGCCCAGCACGAATCCCACGATGATCGCCCACAACCAGCCCATGGCTGCCTCCTTGTACGGCTCTACGTGAGCATTGCACCCAAGTCTCGGTCCGCTCGCCGTACGGCGCATGTCGGGTACGGCCATACGCGGGAGGACGCAGAACGTTCGCCCGGGCGGTGGGCGACCCGGTCTCGAAGGCGGCGCAGTCGCGGCGTAACGTGGACGGTGTCCGGGCCCGGCTCCCCGATCGGGTGCGGGCCGGAGAGGGCCGAGGGCCAAGGCCGATGCGGGCGGACGGTGGAATGCGATGCGGAAGCAGGGTGGCGGCGGCAACGTCCAGGTGTTCCGGATCACCGGTGCGCGACAGGGACTCCAGGACGACGTGCGGGGCCGGCAACGGCGGTACATCATCTCGATGTCGATCCGTACGCTGTCGGTGATCCTCGCGGCGACGTTGTGGAACGTGGAACGGCACGTGGCTGTCGTGGCGTTGGTCCTGGGGGTGGTACTCCCCTATATCTCGGTGGTGATCGCCAACGCGGGGCGGGAGAACGTGCCTTCGCTTCCCTCCACCTTCCTGACCGTGCCGGTGCGAACCATGATCGCGCCGCCGCGCGACGAGGGTGAATCCGTCGGCTCCGTCCCGCAAGAGGAGGGCTTCGCGGAACCTCTCCGGAAGGAGCCGGCGCCCGATCCGGCTGAGCGTCAGCCGTGAAAAGACCATGAACAGGCTGGGCTCCAAGCTCAGGAAAAGCTCAGATCAATCATGTTGTTCCAGTGCCGTGGGCGCCGTGGGCCGTGACATACTTCGTACGCGCTCCGCATCCCCCGTCGGAGCGACGGACCGACGCCGGGCAGCTCCCCCCGTGGCTGCTCGGCGTCGCCTTTGTGTGCGTGTGGTGAGACAAGTCTGTGAGTGACGAGACCCCGATCTGTTCTGCCAAGGGCTGCCGTGTCGACGCGGTATGGGTGCTGGCGTGGAACAACCCGAAACTGCATACGCCGGAGCGGCGCAAGACGTGGCTCGCGTGCGAGGAGCACCGGGAGCATCTGTCGCAGTTCCTCGGCGTCCGGGGCTTCCTCAAGGACGTCGTCCCGCTGACCGAGTGGGAGTCCCCGGAAGCTCCCTAGCCGCCGATCGCCGACATCGGCCGGTCCGGCTGGAGGAACGTCGGGTCGTCCAGGCCCGAGCCCGCCTTCTTGCCCCACATCGCCAGCCGCCAGATACGGGCTATCTCCTCGTCGGGGGCGCCGGAGCGCAGGGCCGCTCGCAGGTCGGTCTCCTCGCGGGCGAAGAGGCAGGTGCGGACCTGGCCGTCGGCCGTGAGGCGGGTGCGGTCGCAGGCGGCGCAGAACGGGCGGGTGACGGAGGCGATGACGCCCACCCGGTGCGGTCCGCCGTTCACCAGCCAGCGTTCGGCCGGGGCGGAGCCACGCTCCCCCTCGCCCTCGGCGGTGAGGTCGAAGCGGGTGCGCAGGGAGGCCAGGATGTCCCCGGCCGTGACCATGCCCTCGCGCTTCCAGCCGTGCTGGGCGTCCAGGGGCATCTGCTCGATGAAACGCAGCTCGTAGTCGTGCTCGACGGCCCAGGCGAGGAGGTCCGGGGCCTCGTCCTCGTTCAGGCCGGGCATCAGGACCGAGTTGACCTTCACCGGGGTCAGGCCTGCCTCGCGGGCGGCTTCGAGGCCTTCGAGGACATCCTTGTGACGGTCCCGGCGGGTGAGGGTCTTGAAGACGTCGGGGCGCAGGGTGTCGAGGGAGACGTTGACCCGGTCCAGGCCCGCCGCTTCGAGGGCGGTGGCGGTGCGGCGCAGGCCGATGCCGTTCGTCGTGAGGGACATCTGGGGGCGGGGCGTCAGGGCCGCGACCCGCTCGACGATGCCGACCAGGCCCGGGCGCAGCAGGGGCTCGCCTCCCGTGAAGCGGACCTCCTCGATGCCGAGCGTGGAGACCGCTATGCCGATCAGACGGACGATCTCGTCGTCGTCGAGGAGGTCGGGCTTGGCCAGCCACTGCAGGCCCTCCTCGGGCATGCAGTAGGTGCAGCGCAGGTTGCACCGGTCGGTCAGCGAGACCCTCAGGTCGGTGGCCACTCGGCCATAGGTGTCGATGAGCACGTGGGCCCCCTCCCTCGTAGCGGTCGCGTGTCCTTCTCCGTCACTTGCGAGCCTACGTGACACCGGTGACAACGACAGTGCCCGATCACACGAGATCCCAGGAAGCGGGACGCGGCCACGTCGTAGGGAGCTACGACGCGGCCGCGGGGGCGTGGTCAGCGGTTGCTCAGTGGGCTCCGGTGCCGGTGAGGGAGCGGACCTCCAGCTCGGCGTACTTGCCCTTGTCGGGCTCCTCCTTCGACAGCAGGGTGCCTACGACGCCCAGCAGGAAGCCGACCGGGATCGAGATGATGCCCGGGTTCTCCAGCGGGAACCAGTGGAAGTCGGCGTCCGGGAACATCGAGGTGGGCTTGCCCGAGACGACCGGCGAGAACAGCACCAGGCCGACCGCGGTGACCAGTCCGCCGTAGATCGACCACAGGGCTCCGGAGGTGGTGAACCGCTTCCAGAAGAGGCTGTAGAGGATCGTCGGGAGGTTGGCCGAGGCGGCGACCGCGAAGGCGAGGGCGACCAGGCCGGCGACGTTGAGGTCGCGGGCGAGGGCGCCCAGGAGGATGGAGACGGCGCCGATGCCCACGGTGGCGTAGCGGGCCGCGTTGATCTCCTGTTTCTCGGTGGCGGTGCCCTTCTTGATGACGTTGGCGTAGATGTCGTGGGCGAAGGACGAGGACGACGCCAGGGTGAGTCCCGCGACGACCGCGAGGATGGTGGCGAAGGCGACCGCCGAGATGGTGGCCAGCAGGATCGCGCCCCAGTTGGAGTCGACGCCGCCGAGATGGAGCGCGAGCAGGGGCGCCGCGGTGTTGCCCGCCTTGTTGGAGGCGGTGATCTCGTCCGGTTTGATCAGCGCGGCGGCGCCGAAGCCGAGGGCGAGGGTCATCAGGTAGAAGGCGCCGATCAGGCCGATGGCCCACAGGACCGACTTACGGGCGGCCTTGGCGGTGGGCACGGTGTAGAAGCGGATCAGGATGTGCGGCAGGCCGGCGGTGCCCAGGACCAGGGCGATTCCCAGGGAGATGAAGTCCAGTTTGGTGGTGCCGGTGGCGCCGTACTTCAGGCCGGGCTCCAGGAAGGCCGCGCCCTTGCCGCTGTTGTCGGCGGCCGAGCCGAGCAGGTCGGAGAGGTTGAAGTCGAACTTCAGCAGGACCAGGAAGGTGAGCAGCAGGGCGCCGGCGATGAGCAGGACCGCCTTGACCATCTGGACCCAGGTGGTGCCCTTCATACCGCCGATCGTCACGTAGACGATCATCAGGACGCCGACCAGCGCGACGATGCCGACCTTGCCGCTGTCGCTGGTGATGCCCAGCAGCAGGGAGACCAGGACGCCCGCGCCGGCCATCTGGGCCAGCAGGTAGAAGATCGACACCACGATGGTGGAGGTGCCGGCCGCCGTGCGGACGGGCCGCTGGCGCATGCGGTACGCCAGGACGTCGCCCATCGTGTAGCGGCCGGAGTTGCGCAGCGGCTCGGCGACCAGGAGCAGGGCGACCAGCCAGGCGACCAGGAAGCCGATGGAGTACAGGAAGCCGTCGTAGCCGAAGAGGGCGATGGCCCCCGCGATGCCGAGGAAGGACGCGGCGGACATGTAGTCGCCGGAGACGGCGAGGCCGTTCTGGAAGCCGGTGAACTGGCGGCCGCCGGCGTAGAAGTCGGCGGCGTCCTTGGTCTGGCGGCCGGCCCAGATGGTGATGACGAGGGTCGCGGCGACGAACACCGAGAACAGGATGATGATCAGCGTGCGGTGCTCGCTGGCCTCGCCTGCGGCGAGCAGGGTGTGCTGTGCGGGGCTCATGCTCCGCCCTCCATCCGGGACTTGATGGCCTCGGCCTTGGGGTCGAACCGCGCGGCGGCGGTCCGCGCGTACCACCAGGCGATGAGGAAGGTGGTGAGGAACTGGGCGAGGCCGAGGGCCATGGCCACGTTGAAGTTGCCGAAGAGCTTGGTGCCCATGAAGTCGCCCGCGTAGCTGGACAGCAGGACGTACAGCAGGTACCAGACGATGAAGGCGACGGTCAGCGGGAAGGCGAAGTTGCGGTAGGAGCCGCGCAGTTCACCGAACTCCGCGCTCTCCTGCACCGCGACGAACTCCTCGGTGGACGGGAGTCGGGTTGGGGATTTCGAGGGGGGCGGTGTCTCGGTGGCCACGAAGTCTCCTCGTTGCGGATGCGGGTCGGACGGCGGAAGGAGGCGAGGGTCCTCTCGCTCCCTGCCCAAGGTCACGGCGCCGCACAAGGACGGGTTCAACGCGTCGGGCGGGTTTGTCGAAGTGGCCTTCGGCAGGTCATGACCAACGAGCGTGGGCGGCGTCAGGTCATGGGTCGGCAAACTCGCCTCCTGGAAGTCATTGCTGGCCGGTGAGTCAGGGAGATAGCTTCGGGACCAGCACCACCCGTCATGTACCTGCCCAAGCAGCACCTGCGCTTGGGTCAGGTCCCGTTTCCGGATGATGTGGAGACCCCATGGCTCATCTGCCTTCCAGACGCCGCCTCGCACTCGCGGTGCCCGTCGTGCTGTCGCTGACCGCCTCCCTCGGCTTCCTGCCGACGGCGGCCTCCGCGGCACCCGTCACGACGTCCGCCACCCAGACGACCGATGCCGGAACCCTGGCGTACGTCGTCAACACGAAGGTGGACCACCGCACGATCGGGTCGGTGAAGAAGGCGATCGCCGCGGCCGGCGGCACCGTCGTCGCGGCGTACGAGAAGATCGGCGTGATCGTCGTCCATTCGGCGAACCCCGACTTCGGGCCCCGGATACGCGCGGTGCACGGCGTGCAGTCGGCGGGTGCGACCCGTACCGCGCCGCTGACCGCCGCGGGAACCACCGACGAGGGGGCGGCACAGGTCCTCTCCAAGGCGGAGGCCGCGAAGATCGAGAAGGTGTCCGACGCGGCGGGCCAGAGCGAGCCGCTCGAGGCCGACCAGTGGGACCTGCGCGCGATCGGCGCCGACAAGGCCGCCGGGATCAACCCGGGCAGCAAGAAGGTGACGGTCGCCGTGATCGACACCGGCGTCGACGACACCCACCCGGACCTCGCGCCGAACTTCTCCGCGTCCCAGTCGGCGAACTGCGTCGGCGGCGTCGCGGACACCAGCGAGGGCGCCTGGCGCCCCTACACGGCGGACGACTACCACGGCACCCATGTCGCGGGTGAGATCGCCGCGGCCCGCAACGGCATCGGCGTGGCGGGTGTCGCGCCCGGTGTGAAGGTCGCCGGCATCAAGGTGAGCGACCCCAAGGACGGCCTCTTCTACCCGGAGAACGTCGTCTGCGCCTTCGTGTTCGCCGCCGACCACGGCGTCGAGGTCACGAACAACAGCTACTACGTCGACCCGTGGCTGTACAACTGCATGGACGACCCCGACCAGAAGGCGATAGTCGACGCGGTCAACAGGGCCCAGCTGTACGCCCAGAAGAAGGGCACGCTCAACGTCGCCTCGGCGGGCAACTCCAACCACGACCTGGACTCCGACTCCCTGGTCGACGCCTCCAGCCCGGACGACTCCACGCCGGTGGAGCGGACCGTCGACCCGCACGAGTGCTTCGACGTCCCGACCCAGCTGCCGGGTGTCGTCACGGTGAGCGCGACGGGCGTCAAGGGCACCAAGTCGTACTACTCCACCTATGGTCTGGGCGCGATCGACGTCGCGGCTCCGGGTGGCGACAAGTACCAGATCCCGGACACCCCGTCCGCCAACGGCCGCATCCTGTCGACGCTGCCGAACAACACGTACGGCTTCCTCCAGGGCACCTCGATGGCGTCCCCGCACGTCGCCGGAGTGGCCGCGCTGCTGAAGTCGACCCACCCGCACGCGAGCCCGGCCCAGCTCCAGGCGCTGCTCAAGCTCCAGGCCGACAGCACGGCGTGCCCGACCGAGCCGTACGACGGCAACGGTGACGGGGTCGTGGACGCGACCTGCGTGGGCGGCAAGCGCCTCAACGCCTTCTTCGGCTTCGGCGTCGTGAACGCGCTGCGTGCCGTGAAGTAGCCGTCCGAAGGACGACGCGAGGGGCCGGGCGGACATCCGCCCGGCCCTCGTGCGTGCGGTGACGTATCCCGTGATGCGGCCCGTGGTGCATGACCGTGATGCAGGGCGTGATGCATGTGGCGGTCAAATATTGATTGAATCAATAATGCATAGTTCAGTCATGACTGGAATCAAGTTCGCCTGGTCGGAGCTGGGCGGCGATCCCGCCCTCCTCACGCACGTGTCGACCGTCGTCCGGGAGAACGCCCTACAGGCGCGTCTTCCCGTACGGGAACTGGCGCGCGCCTGCGTCGGCGTGTGCGCGCTGGCCGGCGCCGAACTGGGGGCGCGACGGGCCGGCCTCCCGGAGGTGCCCGGGGTGCGGGTGGACGACGGGGCGGTGGCCACCGCGTTCGCCAGCGAGCGGCGGCTGCTGGTCGACGGGCGGGCGCCGGTCCTCTTCGCCCCGCTGTCACGGTTCTGGCGGACGGCCGACGGCTGGGTGCGCACCCATGCCAACTACCCGCACCACCGCGAGCGGTTGCTCAGGGCGCTGGCACTGCCAAAGGGCGCCGGCCCGGACGTCGTCGAGGCATCGCTCGCGGAGCGCTCCGCCCTGGACGTGGAGGACGTGGTGTACGCGGCCGGAGGTCTGGCCGTCGCGTCACGCACGCCCGCGGAGTGGGCGGCGCAGGAGCAGGCGACCATGATCGACGCCCGCCCCCTGGTGGAGCGGGGGCGGTCGGACGGGGCACGCTCGCGTACGTTCGCGCCGCTGGAGGACGGCCCGCTGCTGCCCGCCGCCGGACTGCGCGTGCTGGATCTGACCCGGGTCCTGGCCGGGCCGGTCGCCACCCGCACCCTCGCCCTGCTGGGCGCGGACGTCCTGCGGGTCGACGCGCCCCGCCTGCCCGAGCTGCCCGACCAGCACGCCGACACGGGCTTCGGCAAGCGCTCGGCGCTGCTGGACCTGACGACGGACCGGCGCGCCTTCGAGGAGTTGCTCGCGGCGGCGGACGTCGTGGTCACCGGCTACCGGCCGGGCGCCCTGGACCGGTTCGGGCTCTCCCCCGAGGCGCTGGCCGAGCGTCGGCCCGGGCTGGTCGTGGCGCAGGTGTCGGCGTGGGGCGCGTACGGGCCGTGGGGCGGGCGGCGCGGCTTCGACAGCCTGGTCCAGGCGGCCACCGGCATCGCGACCGCCGAGGGCTCCGCCGGGCGGCCGGGCGCGCTGCCCGCGCAGGCCCTCGACCACGGCACCGGCTATCTGCTGGCGGCGGCCGTGCTGCGGGCGCTGACCGAGCAGTCGCACGACGGCGGCAGCCGGTTCGTACGGCTGGCGCTGGCCCGGACCGCGACATGGCTCACCGAGGGAGCCTGGGCGAGCGAGAGCGGGGACGACGCCCACAGCGGGGGCGTCCGGAGCGAGGTGGTCCGGAGCGAGGGCGACCGGAGCGGGGACGTCCGGAGCAGGGACGACCGGATGGGCGAAGGGGAGGGCAAAGGGATGGCCAAGGTGCAGGACCGGGAGGTCAGCGGGGGCGGGAGCGTCGACCCCGGCCCCTGGCTCGCGGAGACCGACAGCCCTCTCGGGCGGCTGCGCCACGCCCTTCCGCCGGTGTCGTTCGACGGCGGGCCGGGCGACTGGGCGCGGCCGCCGGGGCCCTGGGGAGCCGATCCGGCGCGCTGGCTCCGAGCCTCCGGACGATCCACTCCCGTACCGGTGCCACACCCACCGGCAAGTTCAGGATGAGTTGCCCCGATTTGCCGGTAATGGTGAAGATCCTGGCATGGCCCTCATACGACCGACCGACGCAACCGAATCCATACGCCGTACCGGCCCCGGACGGGCGGTGGCGCTGCTCGTCCTGGTGGGGATCGCGGCCCTGATACCGCTGCTCGGGCCCTCCGTCGCCGCGCGCGGCACCGGGGAGGCCGCGACCGCGGACTCCGGCCTGGTCGCGCTGCTGCGGACGCTGCTGTTCGCGGCGCTGTGCGTGCAGGTGGGCGAGCTGTTCGCGGCCGGTCTCGCCCGCCGGGTGCCCGACGCCCCGCCCGGCCGACCGGTCACCTGGGCGCCGTACGCGGCGGTCGTGGGGTTCGCGGCCGCGGCGACCGTCGGCGAGCTGGCGCCGCACGGCCATGGCTCGCGGGGCGGCGTTCTCGCGCTGCTGGAGGCGATCGCGTTCGCCGTGGCGGGGCTGTGCGCGCTCACGCGCCGGCCGAACCGTCAGGTGTGGCCGCTCGCGGCGGTGGTCCTGGCGGAGGCGCTGCGCGCGCACCCGCCCACCGAGTCCACGCCGATGATCGGCTCCGGGCTGACGGTGGTGCATCTGACGTGCTCGGCGCTGTGGGCGGGCGGACTGCTGAACGTGCTCCGCACACTGCGGCGATGGGACGACACCGAGACGGGCGCCGCGCTGCTCGGGCTCTACGCGCGCGTGGCGGCCGTCCTGTTCGCCGGGATCACCGCCACCGGGTTGTGCAGCTCCCTGCGCCGGATGCCCTCGGGAACGGTGCTCGACCAGCTGACGACGACGGCGTACGGGCGCGTGCTGCTCGCCAAGGTGCTCGTCGTGGGCGCGGTCGCCCTGCTCGCCCTGTGGGCACGGACACGGCTGCGCCGGGCCCCCGACCCGCTGGCCGCCTGCTCCCCCGCGCGCGTGGAGATCGTCGCGCTGGGGGTGGTGGTCGCGGTGTCGGGGCTGTTGACGGCGTTGCCGCTGCCGATCAACGGTTGATGATCAGGGCTTGAGCATCAACGGTTGAGCTCAGGGGTTGAGGAGCAAGGGACGAGGGTCGGCTGTCGGGTGGCGGCGGCCTGTCGCGCCGAGGACCAGCAGGACCTGTGCGGCGATGTAGGTGAGCATGATCCACAGATCGGGGCGCGGGGGCTGGGGCCAGTCGGCGACGCCGGTGGCGATGAGGGTGTCGGAGAGCAGGAACAGCGCGCCGCCGGCACCGGCGACGGGGCCGAGCCGGGTCGTGGCGGAGTACGCCATGGCCGTGAGCAGGGTGCTGTAGACGGCGACCGGGAGACGCAGGTCCGCGGGGAGGTCCGGCCACAGCAGGGCGACGGTGGCGATCAGGGCGGTGGCGTAGCAGGGGGCGAGGAGGGCGCCGCGCGCGCGGGGCCGGCTGACCCGGGCGAACAGCACCAGGTAGCAGACATGACCGGCGGCGAAGGACGCCATGCCGGCGAGGAAGGCGGGGTCGGCGTCGAACAGCAGCAGGGTGTCGCCGCCCCAGCCGCACAGGAGGGCGGCGACCAGGAGCCGGGGCGCGCCGCGCAGGACCGCCCAGGCGGCGAGGAGGGGCATCAGCAGGGGCTTGGCCACCGTGTGCCCGGTGTCGTGGCCGACCGCGAGGCTGAGCAGGTCTACGGCCGCGGCGAGGGCGAACAGACCGAGGAGGACGCGGGAGCGGGTCACGCGGCCGTGGTCTCCTCGACCGCGGTGGCCGTGGACGAGGGTGCCGACGCGGACGCGGGTTGCCAGCCCGGCCCGCAAAACACGCGTCCCGTCCGCTCGCGCCAACCGTGCGCCGCCTTCACGTCCTTGACGATCGCGAGGTACTCGTGCGTGGCCACCTTGATCGGGTTGAACGTGTTGATGTTCTTGGTCAACCCGTAGACGGGCCGGTCGACCTCGGGCACGAACGACCCGAAGAGCCGGTCCCAGACGATGAGGATGCCGCCGAAGTTGCGGTCCAGGTAGCCGCCCTGGGAGGCGTGGTGGACGCGGTGGTGGGAGGGCGTGTTGAACACGGACTCGAACCACCGGGGCATCCTGTCGATCCGCTCGGTGTGGATCCAGAACTGGTAGACGAGGCTGGCCGAGGAGCAGAACGCGAGCGCCGCCGGGTGGACGCCGAGGGCGATGAGCGGGACGTAGAACGGCCAGACGGTCAGTGTGGTCCAGGGCTGGCGAAGGGCGGTGGTGAGGTTGAACTTCTCGCTGGAGTGGTGGACGACGTGACAGGCCCACAGCACGCGGATGACGTGGTGGCCGCGGTGTGACCAGTAGTAGAAGAAGTCCTGCGCGAGCAGCATCAGCGGGAGCGTCCACCACAGGACCGGGACGCGGAGCGGGGTCAGCTCGTAGATCGCCGTGTAGATCGCGAGGATCGGGATCTTCCAGACGAAGTCGAACACGAGACTCCCGAGCCCCATGCCGACGCTCGTCGCGGCATCCTTCGTCTCGTACCCGGCCGCGTCCTCGTCGGGATGCAGCCGGACGCTGATCACCTCGACCACGGTGAGCAGCACGAAGGCGGGTATCGACCACAGCACGACATCGGGCAGGTTCGGCATGTGGGCACCGTAGAACGGCTCATGGGCTGCGGCTAGACGTTGTTACCCACAAGTATTACCGACGGTACGCGCTTGCTTGTTGGTGATCTCCACCAACGGGCGCCGAGCGCGGACGGACTGCGCGCCATGCTGTCCGGCGCCGGCGACCGTCCCGACCCTCACACCCCGCCGCCCTCACGCCCCCGCCGCCCCCAGCAACGATCCGAGCAGATACGTCACCCCCATCGCCAGCACCCCGCCCCCCACGTTGCGCAGTACCGCGCGTCCCGGTGCCGCCGCTCCCAGGCGGGCGCTGCTCCATCCGGTGGCGGCCAGGGCCGCCAGGACCGAGGCGACGGTCACCGGGAGGCGCCGGTCCGACGGGGGCAGCACGATGGCGAGCAGGGGGAGCAGGGCGCCCGCCGTGAAGGCGAGGAAGCTGGCCCAGGCCGCGTGCCAGGGGTTGGTGAGGTCGTCGGGGTCGATTCCGAGTTCCACGCGCGCGTGGGCCTTCAGTGCGTCCCGTTCCGTGAGCTGGACGGCGGCCTCGTGGGCCACCTCCCCGGACAGCCCGCGTTCCGCCAGCAGTTCGGTCAGCTCCGCCAGCTCGGCCTCCGGCTGCTCGCGCAGCTCCCGCCGCTCCAGCGCGAGGGCGGCCTTCTCGGAGTCCCGTTGGGTCGACACGGAGACGTACTCCCCCGCCGCCATGGACATCGACCCGGCGAGCAGACCGGCGAGGCCGGCCGTCAGCAGGGCCGAGCGGTCGTCCGTCGCGCCGGCCACGCCGACGACGAGGCCGGCGGTGGAGACGATGCCGTCGTTGGCGCCGAGGACCGCGGCGCGCAGCCGGTTCAGCCGGGATCCGAGCGAGCCTGCGCGGGTCTCGGCGTGGGTGGGTTCCGTCACAGCACGGAGGATGGCACCCCGGGAGGCACCCGCCCCGCACCGACGCTCGTCGTGGCGGGAGCGGGCACGGGACCGGGCGCGGCGGACCGGTACGGCCCGGACCGGAACGGACCGGAACGGACCGGAGCGACGGAACGGAACGGACCGGAGCGGCCCGGAGCGGAACGGAGCGGACCAGACCAGACCAGACCAGACCGAGCGGAGTGGACCGGTACGGCCCGGACCGGAGCGGAGTGGACCGGAGCGGAGTGGACCGGAGCGGAGTGGACCGGAGCGGAGTGGACCGGAGCGTGAACCAACTCCCGGTGGGCCGGAGTTGGCCTGGCGTCAGCCGGCGGCCGTAGGCACGCGCGCGTGCGCCCCGCGAACTCCCGTACGACCCGAAGGGCTTCGCACGCCCCCTCTTCGGGGCGGGTGCGGCGAGGTGTCGGTGGGGGGCCGTATCCTCAGTGACCATGCTCGAAGACCACACGACGACAGCGTCCTCCCCCACGGAGTGGCCGACCGCGTATCCCCCGGGGTACGCGGTCGTTGACGTGGAGACCACCGGCCTGGCCCGGGACGACCGGATCATCTCCGCCGCCGTCTACCGGCTGGACGCGCGCGGTGAGGTGGAGGACCACTGGTACACGCTGGTCAACCCGGAGCGCGATCCGGGCCCGGTGTGGATCCACGGTCTGACGAGCGATGTGCTCGAGGGTGCGCCCCTCTTCCAGGAGGTGGCCGCGGAGTTCGCCGCCCGCCTCGACGGACGGGTGCTCGTCGCGCACAACGCGGTCTTCGACTGGCAGATGATCGCGCGGGAGTACGCGCGCGCGGAGCGCGAGGCGCCGGTGCGGCAGCGGCTGTGCACCATCGCGCTCTCCAAGGAGCTCGGCCTGCCGCTGCCCAACCACAAGCTGGAGTCGCTGGCGGCCCACTTCGGCGTGGTGCAGCAGCGGGCGCACCACGCGCTGGACGACGCGCGCGTGCTCGCCGAGGCGTTCCGGCCGAGTCTGCGCGCCGCGGCGGCGGGCGGTGTCCGGCTGCCGCTGCTCGAGTGCAGGCCGCTGACCGAGTGGGCCGACCGGCCCGCGCCCGGGATCGGCAGGCAGGCGAGCGGTCCGGGCAGTGGCTACGGCAGCTATCGGCCCGGCAGTTGGCGGCCGTCCCGCAAAAGGCCCGCATGCCCCCATCCCAACCCCGGACGGTACGAAGACGGCAAAAGGATCAAGCAGGGCATGCGGATCGCCTTCTCGGGCGACACGTCGATCGAGCGGGAGCTGCTGGAGGACCGTGCCGCCGAGGCGGGGCTGCACGTCGCCACGAGCCTGTCCCGGCTGACCAGCCTGCTGGTCACCAACGACCCCGACTCGGGCACCTCGAAGGTGGTGAAGGCACGGCAGTTCGGGACACCCGTCGTCGACGAGGCCGCCTTCGGGCAACTCCTGCGGGATGTGGAGTCCGCCGACGAGTGACCCGTGCGTACGGGTGATTGCCGCGCGACTCGCCCGCCGTCCGCTCGCCCGCGCGGGGGCGACGGCTCACCCTGTGGCGCATGGCGAGATGCGAAGTTTGCGGCAATGACTACGGAATGACCTTCGAAGTGCACGCGCAGGGCGCGATCCACGTCTTCGACTGCTTCTCCTGTGCGATCCATCGCATGGCCCCCATCTGCGAGCACTGCCGGGTGCAGATCATCGGCCAGGGCGTCGAGGTGGAGGGTCACTGGTACTGCGGCGCGCACTGCGCCCGCGCGGAGGGCAGGGCGGGCATCGTCGACAAGGTGTGAGCCCACCCGACGGCTTCCGGGGCACGACGCCGGAAGAATCCCTTCCGGTACCCGGCCGAATGCGCCCCACGACCGAGTTGTACGGTCGTGGGGTGTACCGCTTCCTGTTGTCCCGGCAGTGGGTGATCCTCACGCTGGTCTCCCTCCTCCTCATCCCCACGATGATCAGGCTGGGCTTCTGGCAGATGCATCGCTACGACGAGCGCACGGCGCGCAACCAGCTGGTCTCCGACGCGCTGACCGCCGAGGCGGTGCCCGTGGAGAGGCTGACCACCCCGGGGCACGCCGTCACCCGCGGCGAGCGGTACCGCAGCGTCACCGCCGCCGGCTCCTTCGACACCGAGCACGAAGTGGTCGTCAGGCGCCGGGTCAACGCCGACGAGACGGTCGGCTTCCACGTCCTCACCCCGTTCGTCCTGACGGACGGCAAGGTACTTCTGGTCGACCGGGGCTGGATCCCCGCCGACGCCCCGAGTCAGACCTCGTTCCCCAAGGTCCCCGCGCCGCCCGCCGGCCGGATCACCGTCACCGGGCGGCTGATGCCCGACGAGACGACCGCGGCGAGCGGCATCAAGGATCTCAAGGGACTGCCGGACCGGCAGATCATGCTGATCAACAGCGAGCAGGAGGCCCGGCGGCTCGGCGCGCAGGTGCTCGGCGGCTACATCGCGCAGACGGCGCCCGAGCCGAAGGGCGACAGCCCGGAGCTGGTCGGGCGGCCCGGCAGCGAGGACGCGGCCCTGAACTACGCCTACGCCATCCAGTGGTGGCTGTTCTCCGTGGGCGTCCCCGTCGGCTGGGTGATCCTGGTCCGCCGCGAGACCCGCGACCGGGCTCAGGCCGCCGTACGGGAGGCGGAACAGACCGAGCCGGCGACGGTCTGACGTACCCGGACCCAGACGCGGACACGGCCGCGCGGACACGCCCGTGTCCGAGGCCGGGAGCCCCCCATGCGCCCGCCGCCCACTCGCCTGACCCGGCCGCCCACTCCTCTGACCCGCCGGGCAGCCGCCGAACAGCCGAAGACCGGCGACCACTCCGGCGGCCCGGCCGCCCCCTCGCCGGACCCGCCGGACGACCGAGGGCCGGCGACGACACCCCGGCCGTCCGACTGCTGACTGCCCGACACCCCGGCCCGCCCGACTGTCCGGCCGTCCCTCGCCGAGCCTGCCGGGGCGCGAACGCCGGCGGCGGCTCGTGCTCGCCGTGCCGATCGCCGTCGTCTCCACCCTGTCCACGCCGATCGGCCTGTGGGTGCCGGACCAGGCCCCGTCGGACCCGGGTGCCGTCTTCTCGGCGCGGGCGCCCCGGCGGCCCCGCCGTCACTCGCCCGGCCGCAGCCCTGATTGCCCCCGGGGCCCGCCGGGAACCCGGAACTGCGTGCACCCCCGCATCGAGAACTACGCGCTCATCGGCGACGAGCAGACCGCCGCCCTGGTCGGCATGGACGGTTCCGTCGACTGGCTCTGTCTGCCGCGCTTCGACTCCGGAGCCTGCTTCGCCCGCCTGCTCGGCGAGGAGGAGAACGGCCACTGGCGCATCGCACCCCAGGGCGTGCAGGGTCCCTGCACGCGGCGCGCCTACCGGCCCGACACCCTCGTCCTGGACACCGAGTGGGAGACCGACGAGGGCGCGATCCGGGTCACCGACCTGATGCCCCAACGCGACCAGGCCCCCGACGTCGTACGCATCGTCGAGGGGCTGCGCGGCCGGGTCACCGTCCGCAGCGTGCTGCGGCTGCGCTTCGACTACGGCTGGATCATCCCGTGGATGCGCCGGGCCGACGGCCATCGGGTGGCGATCGGCGGTCCCGACGCCGTCTGGTTCCGCAGCGAGCCGGAGGTGCACACCTGGGGCGAGGACTTCACCACCTACTCGGAGTTCACCGTCGCCGAGGGCGAGTCGGTCGCCTTCGTACTGACCTGGCACCCCTCGCACGAGCCGCGCCCGCCGCTCGTCGACCCGTGGGAGGCGCTGCGGGTCAGCGTCGACGACTGGCAGGCGTGGGCCGCCCGCTGCCGCTACGACGGGCCCCACCGGGACGCCGTGGTCCGCTCCCTGATCACCCTCAAGGCCCTCACCTACGTCCCCACCGGCGGTATCGTCGCCGCGCTCACCACCTCCCTGCCCGAGGAGATGGGCGGGGTCCGCAACTGGGACTACCGCTACTGCTGGCTGCGCGACTCCACCCTCACCCTCGGCGCTCTCCTGGCGGCCGGCTACGAGGACGAGGCCGAGGCCTGGCGCAACTGGCTGCTGCGCGCCGTCGCGGGCGACCCGGCGGACCTCCAGATCATGTACGGGCTGGCGGGTGAGCGCCGGCTGCCCGAGTGTGAGCTGCCCTGGCTGTCCGGTTACGCGGACTCCAGGCCGGTGCGCATCGGCAACGGCGCCGTGGACCAGCTCCAGCTGGACGTCTACGGCGAGGTCATGGACTCGCTGTCGCTGGCCCGGACCGCCGGCATGTCGCCCCGGCCGCACATGTGGTCGTTGCAGTGCGCGCTGATGAAGTGGCTCTGCGACAACTGGCGGCAGCCGGACGAGGGGCTGTGGGAGGTACGCGGTGGCCGACGCCAGTTCGTGCACTCCAAGGTCATGGTGTGGGTGGCCGCCGACCGGGCCGTCCGCGCGCTGGAGGAGTACCCCGACCTGAGCGGCGACCTGACGGGCTGGCGGGCGCTGCGCGACGAGGTGCACCAGGAGGTGTGCGAGCGGGGCTACGACCCGGAGCGGGGCACGTTCACCCAGTACTACGGCTCGCGCGAACTGGACGCCTCCCTGCTGCTCATCCCGCGCGTCGGCTTCCTGCCGCCGGACGACCCGCGCGTGGTCGGGACCGTCGACGCGGTCCGTGCGGAGCTCGGGCACGGCGGTCTGCTGCGCCGCTACAGCACGGACGGCGCGGCCGTCGACGGCCTGCCGGGCGACGAGGGCATCTTCCTTGCCTGCTCGTTCTGGCTCGCGGACGCGCTGCACATGACGGGCCGCAAGCGGGAGGCGCGGGAGCTGTTCGAACGGCTCGTGGGCCTGGCCAACGACGTGGGGCTGCTTGCGGAGGAGTACGACCCGACGACGGGCCGGCACCTCGGCAACTTCCCGCAGGCCTTCAGTCACATCGGCCTGGTGAACACCGCCCTCGCCCTGTTCGGCGCGGAGGAGGCAGGATAGGAGCCATGGATCTTGGACTGAAGGACCGGGTGTACGTGGTCACCGGGGCGACGCGCGGCCTCGGCAACGCCGCCGCGCGCGAGCTCGTCGCGGACGGCGCGAAGGTGGTGCTCACCGGACGGGACGAGCAGCGCGTCGCCGACGCCGCGGCCGAGCTGGGGCCGAACGCGGTCGGGGTCGCCGTGCACAACGCCGACCCCGGGGCGGCGGAGCGGCTCATCGCGGCGGCGCGTGATGCCTTCGGCGGGTTCGACGGGGTGCTGGTGAGCGTGGGCGGTCCGCCGCCCGGGTTCGTCGCGGACAACACGGACGAGCAGTGGCAGACCGCGTTCGAGTCGGTGTTCCTCGGGGCCGTCCGGCTGGCGCGGGCGGCCGCCGCCGAGCTGGAGGCGGGCGGGGTCATCGGCTTCGTGCTGTCGGGGTCGGTGCACGAGCCGATTCCCGGGCTGACCATCTCCAACGGCCTGCGGCCGGGACTGGCCGGGTTCGCCAAGTCGCTCTCCGACGAGTTGGGGCCCCGGGGGATCCGGGTCGTGGGGCTGCTGCCGGCCCGTATCGACACCGACCGGGTGCGGGAGCTGGACGGGCTGTCCGCGGATCCCGAGGCCACCCGGGCCGCGAACGAGTCCCGGATTCCGTTGCGGCGGTACGGGGCTCCGGCGGAGTTCGGCCGGACGGCCGCCTTCCTGCTGTCGCCGGCGGCCTCCTATCTCACGGGCCTCATGGTGCCGGTCGACGGCGGGATGCGGCACGGATTCTGAACCGTGTCCCGCACCGCGCGCGGAACCGGCCACGGGCGGGCGGCAGGCACGGGACACAGCCGGGCGCGGGACACGGCCACGACCGGGCGGCAGGCGCGGGGACCGACCACGACCGGGCAGGCGCGAGGGACCGGCCACGGCCCGCCGGCAGCAGGCGCGGGGACCGTTGACGGTCGAGCGGCAGGCGCGGGGACCGGTCACGACCGGGCGCCGGGCGCGGAACCGGCCACGGGCGGGCGGCGGAGCCGGTGTCGTCGACCGTCACCCGACCCGCACTCCCGGGTGCCTCAACTGACCCTTTCGGCCTTGTGTTTGACGCCCCTCATCCGCACCTCGGCGGGCAGCGCCGCGAGCGCCGCCGAATCCCGCGCGTGGGTGAGGGCCTGCGCCGTCAGATGGTCCAGCGCCGTCGCCGGGTCCACATGGGGCTCCAGCACCAGGCGGATCCGCGCCTCGGGCGCCTCCCTGCTGCCCTTGAGCGCCACATGGGCGTGGGCGACGCCGTCCAGCCGCTCCGCCTCGCCGGCGAGTACGCCCTCCAGGGCGCGGCCCCGCAGCAGCGCGCCCGCGCCGTCGCCCGTGTCGACGAGGAGCTCGCCGAGCCGGCGGCGGCGCAGGACCGCCGTCAGCCACCACAGGGTCAGCAGGACGAGGAGCGCGAGCACCGCGATGACCGTCGGCCACCACCAGCCGTCGCCGCGCCAGCGGGTGCGTTCGGCGGTGGTCAGAAGGGTGTCGTGCGGGCCGTCGTGAAGCCACCAGGAGGGTGCGGAGGCGCCCAGTCCCACGGCCAGGACCGCGCCGCCGACGGCGAGCAGCACCAGTCCGACGACTCCGAGGAGCACGCGGTTGACGGTACCGAGCATCGTCCTCACCCCTT
The DNA here is from genome assembly GCF_042737245.1 of Streptomyces sp. NPDC060002. Classification (NCBI taxonomy): domain Bacteria; kingdom Bacillati; phylum Actinomycetota; class Actinomycetes; order Kitasatosporales; family Streptomycetaceae; genus Streptomyces; species Streptomyces sp. NPDC060002. The sequence goes on along the minus strand of NZ_JBHWUW010000044.1, from coordinate 40,429 downwards.
CTTCCCGGGTCGCCGCACATGGACCGACAGGGCGAGCGGCCGGACCAGGCCCAGGCCACGGATCGCGTCGGTGAGGACGGCGTCCAGGTCGGCGTGCACGTCGTCCAGGTCACGGAAGTGGGAGAGCGCGCGGACGTCGGCCTTGCGGCGGCCCGTGCGCACCCGTACCGACTGCACGCCGGCGACCTCCATGGCCCGGTCGCGCAGCACCAGCGCGGCCGCGTCCCGGTGGAGGCCCGCCCGTACGTCCGGGTGGGTTCGGCGCATCGGCAGGACGTCCCTGAGTCCCGGGGTCACCGCCAGGACGATCAGCCACAGGCCCAGAGCCGCCGCGACCCCGGCGCCGGCCAGCACCCAGGTGTCGTCGAGGGGGCGCTCGGCGAGCTGCCGGGCGAGTCCGCTCCGCCAGGCCATGGCGGACCGGTGGGCGCGTACGGCCGCCACGTCGTAGAGGAAGGCGGCCGCGACGACCAGCAGCAGCGCCGCGACGACACCGGCCGGCCGGCGGCGCGCCGACCAGAAGCGGTGGTCGGCGGGGCCCGGCGCGCCGGGGCCGTCTTCCTTCGTGGGTTTCTCCGGAACGGGCAGTGTGCTGCCCCGCAAGCCTCCGGGCTCGCTCATCGCGCCCTCCCGTGCGCCACGCCGGGGGCCGCTGTCAGGTGCAGCCGTTCCACCTGGACGGCGACCTCCGGGACCTCCATTCCCACCAACGCGCCTACCCGCTCGGTGACATGTCGACGCACCCGGTGACAGCGTCCGCCGATATCGGTCGGGTAGTCGAGTTCGAGATGGACCCGGACGCGCGCGGCCTCATGGTGGACGACCACCGTGGCGTGCGGTCCCGCGGCGTCGGGCGGCAGGGGGCCGACCGCCTCCCGCGCGGCCTGGGCGGCGATCTTCGCCACGACCCGGTCGGCGATGCGGGTCGCGCCGCGCGCACCCGGGGGAACCACGGACGGGCGCCCGCCGGCGGCAGTGCCCCCCTCGTCCACGGAGGTCACCGGCGCCGGTCGTCGCGGGTGCGGAAGAAGTCGCCGAGTTCCAGGTCCCCCTCCAGGAACCGGCCGACGACGAACCCGACGGCGCCCAGTGCCGCCACCAGGAGGAAGGCCCCGAACCCGCCGAAGTATCCGGCGAAGCCCAGCGCCATGCCGGCGATCATGCCGACCACGGCCATGCTCAAGGTGCTCTCCCCTCAGCGGTCCGGTCACCCGGCCGTCTGCGTGTCACTGGATCCGGGGTTCCGGCTCCTCGTCCTCTTCGTCGGGCAGCTTGACGTCGCTCACCGCGATGTTGACCTCGACGACCTCCAGTCCGGTCATCCGCTCCACTGCCGCGATCACGTTCTCCCGCACGGCCTGGGCGACATCGGCGATGGCCACGCCGTAGTCGACGACGATCTCCAGGTCGAGCGCGGTCTGCACCTCGCCGACCTCGGCCTTCACACCTCGGGTCACCGACTTCGAGCCGCCGGGCACCCGGTCGCGTACGGCGCCGAAGGTGCGGCTGAGCCCGCTGCCCATCGCGTGGACGCCCAGGACGTCCCGTGCCGCGAGGCCCGCGATCTTCTCGACGACCCCGTCGGCGATGGTGGTCCGCCCTCGGGTCGCCGGATCCCCGCCGCCGCGCCGGGTCGTCTTGCGGGTTCCCAGCGGCTCGGTGCCGCCCTCGGGAACCTGTGTCCGGTGCTGCTCCGCTGCTGCCTCGGTCATCGCCGTACGTCCTTACGTCCGGTTCTTCCTCGTCCCTTCCACCACGGTAAGCGCGGTTGCCCGCCCGCGCCCCGGGGATGCGGCAGGCTGGCGCAATGACAGCGGACGGATGGACGAGCGCGGTACGGCATCAGCTGGGCCTCGGCAGGCTGCTCCCGCTGGGCGGGCCGCGGGACGGTGCGTGGATCACGGAGGCGGCGGCCGAGGCGGTGCTGCGACGGGCGGCGCGGACGGTGGAGGGGGTGCGGATGGGGGCGCTCCGGGTCGGGCCGGCGGATCCGGAGGGGGCGTTCGAGCCCGTCGTACCGGCGCCGCCCAGTGCCCTGGCGCCGGGGCCGTTGCGGGTGACGGCGGAGTGCGCGGCGCTGGCGTCCGAGCCGCTGCCGACGGCGGCGGCCCGGCTGCGGGGCGCCTTGTCGGCGGCCGCCGAGGAACGGCTGGGCCTGGTGGTGTCGGCGGTGGACCTGACGGTGACCGCGCTGCTCGACGTGCTCGACATGCTCGAGGAGCAGCCGGAGCGCGAGCCCTCCGGCGCACCGTCCGCCGCACCGGTGCCGGGCGGCGCCGCCCTGCTCGGCGACGAGGCGCTCGCGGCCACGGCGGCGCTGTCCGTGCCGGGCGTGACGGGTACGAGCCGCGTCCTGGGGCGGGCGGTGCGTATCGAGGAGCGGCAGGACGCGACGGCCGCGCTGCCGCGACGGCACGCGCGCGTGGAGATCACGGTGGGTGCGGACCGCCGGGCCCTGGACGTGGCCCGTGCGGTGCGCGCCGTGGTGTCGGAGGCGCTGCCGGATCACCCGACGGTCGCCGTGCTGGTGACGGCGGTCGGCTGACGGCGGCCGGCTGACGGCGGCTGGCGGCCGGCGGCTGGCGGCCGGCTGACGGCGGCTGGCGGCCGGCGGTCGGCTGACGGCGGTCAGCAGTCAGCGTCGGCAGTCAGCAGTCAGCGGTCGGCGTCGGCAGTCGGCAGTCGGCAGTCGGCGTCGGCGGTCAGCCGGGGGTCACTCGCCGACGCCGGCCATGTCCCGCAGCCGGCGGCCCTGGGCGGCGCGCTCGGCGGCGCGTTGCTCGTCGTACGTGCGGTCTCCGGCGCCGCGCAGCAGCGCCTTGGTCTCGATGACGGCCTCCCGGGGCGCGGCCAGGATCGCCGCGGCCAGCTCACGAGTCGCGGTGTCGAGGTCCTGCACGGGTACCGCGAGGTTGGCGAGCCCGGAGCTCACCGCCTCCTCGGCGTGCACGAACCGGCCGGTCAGGCAGATCTCGGCCGCGCGGCCGTAGCCGACCAGGGAGACGAGGGGATGCGTGCCCGTCAGGTCCGGTACGAGGCCGAGGCTGGTCTCCCGCATGGCGAACTGCACGTCGTCGGCGACGACGCGCAGGTCACAGGCGAGAGCCAGCTGGAAGCCCGCGCCGATGGCGTGGCCCTGGACGGCGGCGATGGACACGAGGTCGTTGCGCCGCCACCAGGTGAAGCCCTCCTGGAACCCGGCGATGGCGGCGTCGAGTTCGGCGTCGCCACTGCGTGCGAGATCGATGAAGGACTGCTCGCCCTCGATCCCCTCGGGCGTGAACATCTGCCGGTCGAGCCCCGCGGAGAAGGACTTGCCCTCGCCGCGCAGCACGACCACGCGGACGGAGCCCGGCACCAGTCGCCCGGCCTCGGCGAGCGTCCGCCACATGGCGGGGCTCTGCGCATTGCGCTTGGCCGGGTTGGCCAGCGTCACCGTGGCGAGCGCGTCGTCGACGGTGAGCCGTACGCCGTCCTTGTCGAGCAGGGGAACGAGTTCCTGGTCGGGCGTGGCCATGAGGCGCCTCCGATGAGTGCGATCAGCTAGCGGTCAGCTAAGTGACTGCACAGTAACCACCCGGCCGATCGGACAACCGACCGGGTGGTCACCATCACCATCGAAAGCGGTGGGCCGCACCGGGTCAGGACGAGGCGGCCTTCTTGCCTCGGGTCGCCCCGCCACGCCCACGCAGCGTGACGCCCGACTCGCTGAGCATCCGGTGGACAAAGCCATACGAGCGACCGGTTTCCTCGGCCAGCGCCCGAATGCTCGCACCGGAGTCGTACTTCTTCTTCAGGTCTGCCGCGAGCTTGTCGCGCGCGGCGCCGGTCACCCGGCTGCCCTTCTTCAGAGTCTCGGCCACCCGTGCCTCCTCATGGGAAGTGCGCTCTGGTCATCATCATGATCACCCCTCCGGCGCGCGATGGCCACCCATTCGGCAAGGTCCGTGCGACAGGGTTTTGACGACAGGAGCGCGTCCCCACAAGTGGAATATGCGATTCCACCCGATGGTGTTCGTGGGGCCGAACGGGTTGTTGTGCGAAGTGGCAGGTCAGAGACGCGCGACGGCCGATCCCTTGTCGACAAAGGGATCGGCCGAAAAATCGATGTAGGACACACCTCGATACGAGGAGATCTCACACAGATGATGGATCACCGGTGGGCCGAATGATCCAGACGAATGATCCAACATCGTGGATCACGTGTGGGATCACGCCTTGGCCACGTCGTGGAGCCCGTCCGGGATCACATCGGGAGCCCGCTCCCGATCAGGCGAGCGCGACCAGATCCGCGTAGTCGGAACCCCAGAGGTCCTCGACGCCGTCGGGCAGCAGGATGATCCGCTCGGGCTGGAGCGCCTCCACGGCACCCTCGTCGTGGGTGACGAGGACGACCGCGCCCTTGTAGGTGCGCAGCGCGCCGAGGATCTCCTGGCGGCTGGCCGGGTCGAGGTTGTTGGTGGGCTCGTCGAGCAGCAGCACGTTGGCCGAGGAGACCACGAGGGTGGCGAGGGCCAGCCGGGTCTTCTCGCCGCCGGAGAGCACGCCGGCGGGCTTGTCGACGTCGTCGCCGGAGAACAGGAACGAGCCGAGCGTCTTGCGCACCTCGACCAGATCCAGGTCGGGGGCGGCGGAACGCATGTTCTCCAGGACCGTGCGCTCCGGGTCGAGGGTCTCGTGCTCCTGCGCGTAGTAGCCGAGCTTGAGTCCGTGGCCTGCGACGACCTCGCCGGTGTCGGGCTGCTCCGCACCCCCGAGCAGACGCAGCAGGGTGGTCTTGCCCGCGCCGTTCAGACCGAGGATGACGACCCGGGAACCCTTGTCGATGGCCAGGTCGACGTCGGTGAAGATCTCCAGCGAGCCATAGGACTTCGACAGGCCCTCGGCCATCAGCGGCGTCTTGCCGCAGGGCGCGGGCTCGGGGAAGCGGAGCTTGGCGACCTTGTCGGACTGGCGGACCGCCTCCAGGCCGGAGAGCAGCTTGTCGGCGCGGCGGGCCATGTTCTGCGCGGCGACCGTCTTGGTGGCCTTGGCGCGCATCTTGTCGGCCTGCGAATGCAGCGCGGCGGCCTTCTTCTCGGCGTTCTGGCGCTCCCGCTTGCGGCGCTTCTCGTCGGACTCGCGCTGCTGCTGGTAGAGCCGCCAGCCCATGTTGTAGACGTCGATCTGGGAGCGGTTGGCGTCCAGGTAGAAGACCTTGTTGACGACCGTCTCGACCAGGTCGACATCGTGGCTGATGACGATGAAGCCGCCGCGGTAGGTCTTGAGGTAGTCGCGCAGCCAGACGATCGAGTCGGCGTCGAGGTGGTTCGTCGGCTCGTCGAGGAGCAGCGTGTCCGCGTCGGAGAACAGGATGCGGGCCAGCTCGACCCGGCGCCGCTGACCGCCGGAGAGCGTGTGCAGGGGCTGGCCGAGCACCCGGTCGGGCAGGTTGAGCGCGGCGGCGATGGTGGACGCCTCGGCCTCGGCGGAGTACCCCCCCTTGGTGAGGAACTCCGTCTCCTGGCGCTCGTACTGGCGCATCGCCTTGTCGCGGGTGGCGCCCGAGCCGTTCGCGATCCGCTGTTCGTTCTCGCGCATCTTGCGGATCAGGATGTCCAGGCCGCGCGCGGAGAGGATGCGGTCGCGGGCGAGGACGTCGAGGTCGCCGGTGCGGGGGTCCTGCGGGAGGTAGCCGACCTCGCCGGAGCGGGTGACCTGGCCGGCGGCCGGGATGCCCTCGCCGGCCAGGACCTTGGTCAGCGTGGTCTTGCCGGCGCCGTTGCGCCCGACCAGACCGATGCGGTCACCCTTGGCCACGCGGAAGGAGGCGTTCTCGATGAGGATGCGGGCACCGGCGCGCAGCTCGATGCCGGAGGCGGAGATCACGGACAGACTCCAGTGCGGGGGTCGTTGGCGGGATGGGCGGCCGAGGACGTTCCCGCCGTCTAATGCGCGAGGAGAATGGCCATGAGGGCCAGTCTAACGGGACCGTGCAAGCATTTTTTCTGGGTCCAGGTGTTCGATCTCTGCGCGCTGCCGCCGGATCTTCCTCCCGGGGGCGTTGTCAGTGGCGGGTGCCAGACTGGGCAGCGGGTGACGAATCCGGCATGGATCACAAGGGAGTGATCGGTATGGCAGGCACGAGCAGTGGGCGGCCCAGCATCTATCCGACGGTGCTGTACACCGACGCGAAGGCGGCGATCCGGCAGCTCACGGAGGCCCTGGGGTTCACGGAGCTGTCCGTCTACGAGGGCGAGGACGGCTCGGTCATGCACGCCGAGCTGGTGCAGGGCAACGGCGCGGTGATGCTCGGCTCGAAGGGGCGCGGCGGGGTCTTCGACACGGCGATGAAGGACGCGGGCCCGACCGGGGTGTACGTCGTGGTGGACGACGTCGACGCACACCACCGGCGGGCCGTGGAGCACGGCGCGGAGATCCTGATGCCCCCGACGGACCAGGACTACGGCTCCCGGGACTACATGGCCCGCGATCTCGAGGGCAACCTCTGGAGCTTCGGCACGTACGCGCCCGAGACACAGGGCTGAGGGCCCCGGCGGAACCTTCGGAGTCCGGCCCGCGCGGAGCCCGTGCCGGACTCGTTCAGCTGCCCCCGGTGTGCACCTGGAAGGCGGCCCGGCGGACGGCCTTGGCCAGCGCCGGGTCGGGGTGCGCGGCGGCGAGCGCCACCAGCACCTGCACGGTGCGCGGATGCCCGACGGCGCGCACCTCGGTCAGCAGGGCCGGGACGGTCGGCTGGAGCGCGGACTCCAGGTGACGTACGAGCATCGGCGCCTCCCCGTGGTCGGCGACGGCCGCTGCGGTGTCGACCCACAGCCAGGTGGCCTCCTGCCGGGTGAGCACCTCGTGGGCGTCCTCCGGGTCGACGCCGTCGTGCTCGGCGAGCCACAGCAGCGCGTACGGCCGCAGGGCCGGTTCGTCGACGACCGCGCGGACGTCGGGCTCGGCGGGGGCGCCGACGACGCGCAGCGCCTCGAAGGCGAGGCCGCGCAGCAGGGCGTCGTCGCCCCGGGCGGCGAACAGCAGCTCGGCGACGGCGCTGCCGACGGTCCGGGCGGCGAGCCAGGCGCGGTACTCGGCGCGGGCCGCGTTCGGGCGCAGCTGGGCGCAGCCGCGGAGCATCGCCTCGGCCGACTGCTCGATGTTGCCGGCGGGGCTCTGCGCGGCGACGCAGATCTGCTCCAGCTTGACCCAGACCGCCCAGCTGCCCAGCGGCGTGAGCGTGGCCTGGCCGGCTCCGCAGGTCAGGGCGCCCACGGCGGCGAGGGCGTGCAGGGACCAGTCGAGGAGCGGGGCGAGTTCGGCGTCCTGCGCGGGCTCCGCCGGGTCGGCGTCGGCGGAGAGGAGGACGGGGGCGATGGGGGTCGGGGGTTCCGAGCCGGCGCCGTAGGGCACCTCGCAGCGCTCGGTGCGCAGTTCGGTGACCCGCTGGCGCAGCAGGTCCAGGAGCTGGTCCACGGGGACGGGTCCGGCGGAGAGCTGGAGGAAGGAGAGCACCTGGGGCATGGCCGAGACGACCTCGGCGACGGCGGCGGGCTCCTGGTCCCCGGGTTCCGGGGAGGCCAGCGACCAGGCGTCGAACAGGGCGACCCAGCCGCGCAGGACGGCGCTGTCGTCGCGGTTCCAGGCGCGCAGCCGCCAGCCGGGACGGGCGCTGTCGCCGTGCACCTCGACGAGGCCGGCCAGGCGGGCGGTGTCCCAGTCGGCGCGGATCCGGTCCGTGGTCAGGCCCAGATCACTGGCGGCCCGTTCGGCGGTCGCGTCGGAGAGGGTGGCCTTGCCGTCGGTCGTGGCGGCGTCTCGGCCGGGGCCGAGGGCGTTGTCGGCCCAGCGGGCGACCCGGGCCGCGGCGGCCAGTCCGGAGCGCGCCATTCTGGCCAGCTCCGCGGGGGCCGGGGTGCCCTCCGGCGGGCGGGGTGCGGGGCGGCGCGGGCGCCGCTCGTTCACAGCTGAGGGGGCGGCGGCCAGGGGTCGCGGGCGGACGAGTCGAAGCCTGGAGTCGCGCGGGATACGGGACGTCACGGGTGCAGTCTTCCGGTTGACGGTCCGAAAACCCAAACGGAATGTCACGGCAGGCTATGGGACTGGCCAAGGCACGGGGTTCCGTGACGGGCGGGGAGGCGCCTTCAGGCCAGTGGTACGGGCTTAAACGGAACCAGCGGCACCGGTCCGGCCGCCCTGTCGGGGCGCACCGCGCGGGTCCTGTCAGCGGGTCCTGTCAGCGGGTCCGTCAGCGGGTCCTGTCAGCGGGTCCGTCAGCGGGTCACGTCAGTGGGTCACACCAGCGGTCACGTCAGTGGGTCACATCAGCGGCGTCAGAAAGCGGCGCAGGGCCTCCTCGTAGGCCGCGGGGTCGGGGTTCCACATGGCGCCGTGCGGGGCGTGCGGGACGGTGTGCAGGGTGACCAGCTCGGGGCGCAGGGCCGCGAGGCGGCGGGAGGCGCCCCAGGGGGCGACGGTGTCGTCGGGGCCGTGCAGGACGAGGGTCGGGACCCTCAGCCGGTCCGGATCGGCGGCCGCGTCCCCGTGGCCGCCGTGGCCGGCGTGCAGCCCGGTGCGGCCCTCGGCGGCACGGACGGCGAGCGGCAGCAGCACGCCCGGGGTGCGCCGGGCGGCGGCGAGGGCGCGCACCGTCGTCCGCCAGTCGAGGACCGGGGAGTCCAGCACCAGCCCGGAGACGAGGTCGCGCAGCCCCGAGTCGGCGGCGGCCCTCAGGGCCATGGTCGCGCCGGTGGACCAGCCGATGAGGACGACGCGTTCGGCGCCGTAGCGCACGGCGTACCGCATCGCCGCGTCCAGGTCGCGCCACTCGGTCTCGCCGAGGTGGTTCAGGCCGTCCGGGGAGCGGGGCGCGCCGAGGTCACCGCGATGGGCGAGGGCGAGGACGGGGAAGCGGCGGCGGTGCAGGAAGCCCATGAGGTTCAGGGCGTGTTCCCGGGTGGTGCCCAGACCGTGCACGGCGATCACCCAGGTGCGGCGCGGGCCGGGCACGAACCAGGCGGGCAGGTTGCCCAGTTCGCCGGGGACGTCGATGTCGGCGTGGTCGAGACCGAGGGCACTGCTCGGGTTGCCGACATGGAGATTGGGGGTGAGCCAGACCGCGTCGCCGGGGCTCAGGCTGCCGTGGGTGACCCGCTCCAGTCGGCGTACGACGGTGTCGGCGGAGTGCGGGGCGGTGGGCAGGACGGGACCCACGACCGCGTGGGAGCCGTTGCCGGCGAGGCCGTAGGTGCCGGGGCGCAGCGCGGCCAGATCACGGGTGAGGGTGATCCGGCCGGCGGCCGTGCCGTGCACGGTGAGCCGGGGTTCGGTGGGCAGGGGCCGGCCGGGCGGCGCCTTCAGAGCGGCGTCGCTGGCCAGCCGGCCGGCGGCGACACTGGCGGCGCCGGCGGCCAGGGCTGCGGTGACGGCGGCGGCCGTCGCTTTGACAGTGCGCACCCGTCCAGTGTCCTGGCCCGCCTCCCTCCCGGCCAGTGGTGGAGCCGGTCGGGGGACGGCGGGTCACTCCCGCTGCCCGTACCCACGCAGTCGCTCGCCCGCCTCCGCGACCTGTTCCTCCGTCAGGAGCGCCGGGTTCAGGCCGGGAACGGACGAGGCCGTGAGCCACAGGCGGCACATCCACTCCAGTTGGGCCGTACGGTCGTAGGCCTGGTCGAGGGTGGCGCCGTGGGTGAGGGTGCCGTGGTTCTGGAGGAGACAGCCGCTTCGGTCGACGAGGGCGCCGAGCATGTTCTCGGCCAACTCCTCGGTGCCGTAAGTCGCATAGGCGGCGACCCGGACGGGTCCGCCGAGCGCGCCCGCCATGTAGTGGACGCGGGGAAGCTCGGTGACGAGGGTCGAGACTGCGGTCGCGTGCACGGCGTGGGTGTGGACGACCGCCCCGGCGTCCGTGGTGCGGTAGACGGCGAGGTGCATGGGCAGCTCGCTCGTCGGGCGCAGGGTGCCGAGCACCTGCCGGCCGGCGAGGTCGACGCCCGTGACGTCGTCGGGGGTGAGCCGCTCGTAGGGCACGCCCGACGGTGTGACCAGCACGGTGTCGCCGACGCGTACGGAGACGTTGCCGGAGGTGCCGACGACCAGCCCGTCGGTCACGGTGCGGCGGGCCGTCGTCACGAGCGCCTCCCAGGCCCGCGCCTCCTCGAGGACGGCATGCCTCCCCCGCCGCTCCGCCATGTCCTGTACGCCGTCCCGGTGGTCCCGGACGTCCCCCTGCTCGCGTCGCTGCTCAGCCATGCCGCGATCCTGCCAGGAGCCACCGGAGGCCGCCGCCGGGCGCGGGCACTGCAGAGGAGCAGGCCGCCCATTTCGTACGCAATGGCGGCGGCCGGAGCGCCGACGGCCGGACCCTGCCGCCCGCCCTCGACGTCGAGCACAACCCCTACGAGACAGGGCGCCGGTGCCACGGCCTGACCAAGGCCGCGACGGTCGCCTGGATCAGGGCCTTCAGCGACGAGGTGCACCGGATCACCGGCCGTCGCCCGGTGATCCGCACGACGACCCGCTGGTGGAATCTCTGCACGGGCGGCAGCGGCGCCTTCGCCGCGGATCACGCCCTGTGGATCGCACGCTACCGGCCGTCCGACGCCGGAACACCGCCCGCCGGATGGCCGACGTGGACCTTCTGGCAGTACGCCGACAGCGGCAGCCTGCCGGGTGACCAGAATCTCTTCCACGGCTCCGAGACGCAGCTGCGCAGGTTCGCCGAGGACGGGTGACCGTACGGCGCTTGGGACCCGCCCCCGCGCCGCGACGGGACGCCGCCCCGACCCCCTCACACAGACACCCGGAAGCCCTGCCCAGTTCATCTTCCGTTCACCCAGATTGCTTACGGTCAACGCGCCAATGACTTCGAACGATTGCCTGGGTAAATGGAAAACTTCTCGCTGATCCTCGCGATTGTGGTCGTCACCGCACTCGCGTTCGATTTCACGAACGGTTTCCACGACACCGCCAACGCGATGGCCACCACCATCTCGACCGGTGCACTCAAGCCCAAGGTTGCGGTGGCCATGTCCGCCGCGCTCAACCTTGTGGGAGCTTTCCTCTCGGTGGAGGTCGCCAACACGATCTCCAAGGGTCTCGTCGACGAGACCGGCATCCGTCCCGAGGTCATCTTCGCCGCCCTGGTCGGCGCGATCCTCTGGAACCTCCTGACCTGGCTGGTGGGCCTGCCCTCCAGTTCCTCGCACGCACTGATGGGCGGTCTGATCGGCGCCACCATCGCCTCCGCCGGCATGGGCGCGGTGCACGGTGACGCCCTGGTCACCAAGGTGCTGATCCCGGCGATCGCGGCACCGATCGTCGCGGGCGTCGCCGCGATGCTCGCGACCCGCCTCTCCTACACCCTCGGCAAGAAGGCCGACGGCAAGGCCGCGGCCAAGGGCTACCGCGCGGGCCAGATCGCCTCGGCCGGCCTGGTCTCCCTCGCCCATGGCACCAACGACGCGCAGAAGACGATGGGCATCATCACCCTGGCCCTGGTGGCCGGCGGTGCCGTGGCCCCCGACTCCGACCCGCCCACCTGGGTCATCCTCTCCGCCGGCCTGGCCATCGCGCTCGGCACCTACCTCGGCGGCTGGCGGATCATCCGCACCATGGGCAAGGGCCTGACCGACCTCCAGCCGCAGCAGGGCTTCGCCGCCCAGACCAGCGCGGCCACGGTCATCCTGGCCTCCTCCCACCTCGGCTTCTCCCTCTCCACCACCCACTCGGTCTCCGGTGCGGTGATGGGCGCGGGACTGGGCCGCAAGGGCGGTGTGGTCCGCTGGTCGACGGCGACCCGGATGTTCGTCGCGTGGGGCCTGACGCTCCCGGCCGCGGCCCTGGTGGGCGCGCTCGCCGAGGCCGTCACCGGCCTGGGCGACTGGGGCACGGCCGTCGTCGCGGTCTTCCTGATCGCCTCCAGCGCGGCCATCTGGAAGGTCTCCCGGCGCGAGGTCGTCGACGCCTCGAACGTCAACGAGCCCGAGGAGCCCGCGGGCGTCGTCACGACGGCGATCGCCGCCGTCACCCCGCCGCCCACGGGCACCCTGGCCGAGGACCTCACGGCCGGCCGCACGACGGACCTGACGGCCACGATCCCCGGCCCGGCCGCAGAGCCCGCGACCCCCGCCGCTCCCCCGGCCGCGGCCGTCTGAGCCCGCGCACCCGGCACGAAGGAAGAGAAGCAGCATGAAGATCGACTGGGCAGCCCTGGGCTCCGTGTTCGGCGTCAGCCTCGTGATCACCGTAGGCCTCGTCGCCCTGTTCACCCTCGGAATCATGGGCCTGTCGCGGCAGGAACGCGCGTCGGCGCAGGGCGACTCGGCCACCCTCGCGGTGACCGGCGCGTACGCGTGCTTCGCGGCCTGCGCGGCGGCGGTGGCGTACGGGATCTCACTGATCGTCGCCTGACGCACCATCCGAACACCCCTGGGGTGCGGGACGGATCACCGTCCCGCACCCCTTGGCGTTCGTGGCATCGCCGACCGGCCCTGTGTGGGGTTCTGCACACTCCAGCCTCGCAGGTCAACAGCAAGTTGACGGGTCCTGCGGGCCGTGGTGGACTGCCCGAGCCATGTACGGCGGCAGAAGAGGAAGCCGGTGCGAATCCGGCGCGGTCCCGCCACTGTCACCGGGGTAGAAACCCCCGGGAGCCAGGAACTCTCGCCGCCGGTCTCGTCGAACCAGGGCGTGGACACCCTGAGTGAGGACATATCGCCATGCTCGCTCGGCCGTTGAGGTACAGCACCAGGTCGCTCCCCGACCCCACGGCCGGCTGAGCCGATGCGTGCCGATCGCCTCTACGCGTACGGCGCCGCCACCGGCCTTCTGGGCGACCTGCTGCTCGGCGATCCACGCCGGGGGCATCCGGTCGCCGCGTTCGGGCGGGTCGCCGGTGCCGTCGAGCGACTGCTGTGGCGGGACCACCGAGGACAGGGCGCCCTCCACGCCGTCGTGTGCGCGGGCGGGGCCGTGGCCCTGGGAGCCGTCGCCGAGCAGGCCGTACGCCGTTCCCCCGCCGCTTCCGTCGCTCTGGTCTCCGCCGCCACCTGGGCCGTGGTCGGGGGCAGTTCCCTGGTCCGGGAGGCCCGGGCCATCGGGCGGGCGCTCGAAGCGGGGGACGTCGAGGCCGCCCGGGAGCGGCTGCCGCGTCTGTGCGGGCGGGATCCGCACGCACTGGACGCCGACGGGATCGCCCGGGCCGTCGTGGAGTCCGTCGCCGAGAACACCTCCGACGCCGTCGTGGGGGCGCTCGTGTGGGGGGCCGTGGGCGGGGTGCCGGGCCTGGTCGGGTTCCGGGCCGTCAACACCCTGGACGCCATGGTCGGTCACCGGTCGCCGAGGTATCTGCGGTACGGCTGGGCCGCCGCCCGCCTCGACGACGTCGCCGGATGGCCGGGAGCCCGGCTGACCGCCGTCCTCGCCGCCGTCGCGGGGGACGATCCCCGGGGCGCCCTGCGGGCCTGGCGGGCCGACGCCCGCAAGCATCCGAGCCCCAACGCCGGTCCGGTGGAGGCGTCGTTCGCGGGCGCCCTCGGGGTGCGGCTGGGCGGGACCCTGTCGTACGCCGGCCGGGTCGAGCACCGGCCCGTGCTGAACGGCGCGGCCGGGCGGCCCGTCGTCGCCCGGGACATCGAACGTGCCGCGTGGCTCTCCCGCCGCGTCGCTCTGCTCGCGCTCGGCGTGACCGTCGCCGCGCGCGTCGTCGCCACGAGCGTCGTCGCGTGGAACCAGAGCAACCGGAGCAACCAGCCGAAGGGGCGTACGACATGAGCGGGGGTCTGGGCGGGGGACTCCTCGTCGCCGGCACCACCTCCGACGCCGGCAAGAGCGTCGTCACGGCCGGGATCTGCCGGTGGCTGGTGCGGCAGGGGGTGAAGGTCGCGCCCTTCAAGGCGCAGAACATGTCCCTCAACTCGTTCGTGACGACGGAGGGCGCCGAGATCGGGCGGGCGCAGGCCATGCAGGCCCAGGCCTGCCGGGTGGAGCCGACCACGCTGATGAACCCCGTGCTGCTCAAGCCGGGCGGTGAACAGAGCAGCCAGGTCGTGCTGCTCGGGAAGCCGGTGGGCGAGATGAGCGCCCGTGGGTATCACGGGGGACGGCAGCAGAAACTCCTCGGAACCGTTCTCGACTGCCTCGCCGAGTTGCGGGGCACGTATGACGCGGTGATCTGTGAGGGGGCGGGCAGTCCGGCCGAGATCAATCTGCGGCGGACCGACATCGTGAACATGGGGATCGCGCGGGGCGCGCGGCTGCCCGTGCTCGTCGTCGGCGACATCGACCGCGGCGGCGTCTTCGCCTCCTTCTTCGGCACCGTCGCCCTGCTCTCGCCCGAGGACCAGGAGCTGGTCGCCGGGTTCCTGGTCAACAAGTTCCGGGGGGACGTCTCCCTGCTGGAGCCGGGCCTGGACATGCTGCACGGGCTCACCGGGCGGCGGACGTACGGCGTGCTGCCGTTCCGGCACGGGCTCGGGATCGACGAGGAGGACGGGCTGAGGGTCTCGCTGCGGGGAACCGTGCGGGAGTCGAACACCGCCCCGCCCGTCGGCGAGGACGTGCTGCGGGTCGCCGTCTGCGCCGTCCCCCTCATGTCCAACTTCACGGACGTGGACGCGCTGGCCGCCGAACCCGGCGTCGTCGTGCGGTTCGTGGACCGGCCCGAGGAACTGGCCGACGCCGACCTGGTGGTGATTCCGGGGACCCGGGGGACCGTGCGCGCCCTGGAGTGGCTGCGGGAGCGGGGGCTCGCGCAGGCCATCCTCCGCAGGGCCGCCGAGCGGCGGCCCGTCCTCGGTGTCTGCGGGGGTTTCCAGATCCTCGGCGAACACATCGAGGACGAGGTCGAGAGCCGGCTCGGACACGTGGAGGGGCTCGGAGTCCTTCCCGTCCGGGTTCGGTTCGCCCGCGAGAAGACCCTCACCCGGCCGGTCGGGGAAGCCCTCGGCGAGCGGGTCGAGGGGTACGAGATCCATCACGGGGTCGCCGACGTCACCGGCGGGGAGCCGTTCATCTCCGATGACGAGGGGCACAGCCTCGACGGCTGCCGGGTCGGCCAGACCTGGGGCACGCACTGGCACGGCTCACTGGAGTCCGACGGATTCCGGCGGGCCTTCCTGCGCGAGGTGGCGGCCGCCGCGGGCCGTCGTTTCGTGCCCGCCGCCGACACCTCGTTCGCCGGGCTGCGCGAGGAGCAGCTCGACCGGCTCGGCGACCTGATCGAACAGCACGCGGACACCGACGCGCTCTGGCGGCTCATCGAGTCGGGCGCGCCGCAAGGACTGCCTTTCATTCCACCGGGAGCGCCCGCATGAGCACAGTGTTGTTGTTGTCGACCGCCGACACCGATCTGCTGGCGGCCCGGGCCGCTTCCGGTGCCTCGTACCGGATCGGCAACCCGACCCGGGTGGACGTCGCCGGGGAACTCCCCGCGCTCCTCGACGGCGCCGACATCGCGGTCGTCCGGCTGCTCGGCGGGAAGCGTGCCTGGGAGGACGGGCTCGCCGCGCTCAGGGCGTCCGGCGTGCCGACCGTGCTGCTGGGCGGCGAGGCCGTGCCCGACGCGGAGTTGATGGCCGAGTCGTCGGTGCCGGCCGGTGTGGTGGCGGAGGCGCTGCGGTATCTCGTCGAGGGCGGCCCGGACAACCTGACCGAGCTGGCCCGGTTCCTCTCCGACACCGTGCTGCTGACCGGTGAGGGTTTCGTCGAGCCGCAGAAGATGCCCGAGTACGGCGTCCACGGCGAGCGTGTCTTCGTCGAGGGGCGGCCGACCATCGGGGTGCTCTTCTACCGGGCGCACGAGCTGAGCGGCAACACCGCCTTCGTGGACACGCTGTGCGACGCCGTCGAGGCACGGGGCGCCAACGCCCTGCCCGTGTACTGCGGTTCGCTGCGCGGGGCGGACCCGGGGCTGTACGAGATCCTCGGACGCACCGACACCCTCGTCGCCACGGTCCTCGCCGCCGGCGGCACGCACGCCTCGCAGGCCTCGGCGGGCGGGGACGAGGAGGCCTGGGACATCGGCGCGCTCGCCGAACTCGACGTCCCCGTGCTGCAAGGACTCTGCCTCACCTCGTCGAAGAGCGTCTGGGAGGCGTCCGACGCCGCCCTCTCCCCCATGGACGCGGCGATGCAGGTCGCCATCCCGGAGTTCGACGGGCGGATCATCACCGTTCCCTTCTCCTTCAAGGAGCAGGGCCCGGACGACGTGCCGGTGTACATCGCCGATCCCGAGCGGGCCGGACGCGTCGCCGGAATCGCCGTACGGCACGCCCGGTTGCGGCACAAGCCGAACAGCGACAAGAAGCTCGCACTGGTCTTCACCGCCTACCCGACCAAGCACTCGCGGGTCGGCAACGCGGTCGGCCTCGACACCCCCGCCTCCGCCATCCGGGTGCTCGACGCGCTGCGGGACGCCGGGTACGGCGTCACGGGGCATCCGGACAACGGCGACGAGCTGATCCACCGGCTCATCAACGCCGGTGGCCACGACGTCGAATGGCTCACCGAGGAGCAGCTGGCCGCAGCGCCCGCCCGGGTGCCGCTGGCCGACTACCGGGCGTGGTTCGACAAGCTCGACCCGGGACTGCGCGACGGCATGCTCCAGGCGTGGGGCGAGCCGCCGGGCTCGCTGTACGTCGACGGGGACGACGTCGTGCTGGCCTCCCTCCAGTTCGGGAACGTCGTCGTGATGATCCAGCCGCCGCGCGGATTCGGCGAGAACCCGATCGCGATCTACCACGACCCCGACATGCCGCCGTCGCACCACTACATGGCGGCCTACCGGTGGCTGGAGAACAGTTTCGGCGCCGACGCGATCGTGCACATGGGCAAGCACGGCACGATGGAGTGGCTGCCGGGCAAGGGGCTCGGGCTGAGCGGGGGCTGTGCCCCGGACGCGGTCCTCGGGGATCTGCCGCTCGTCTACCCGTTCATCGTCAACGACCCCGGTGAGGGCACCCAGGCCAAGCGGCGCGGGCACGCCACCGTCGTCGACCACCTCGTGCCGCCGATGGCGCGCGCCGACACCTACGGCGACCTGGCCAAGCTGGAGCAGCTCCTCGACGAGTACGCGCTCGTCTCCGACCTGGATCCGACGAAGGCGCCGGCCGTGCGCGCGCAGATCTGGACGCTGGTCAAGGCTGCGGAGCTGCACAACGACCTGCACGTGGACGAGCAGCCGGGCGACGACGACTTCGACTCGTTCGTCATGCACATCGACGGCTATCTGTGCGAGATCAAGGACGTGCAGATCAGGGACGGGCTGCACATCCTCGGCGGCGGTCCGGTCGGCGAGGCGCGGGTGAACCTCGTGCTGGCCGTGCTGCGCGCCTCACAGGTGTGGGGCGGGCAGGCGAACGCGCTGCCGGGGCTGCGGGCGGCGCTGGCCGACCGTTTCGGGCTGGTCGAGAAGGAGTTGCTCGCCGAGCCGGGTGCGCCGGTGAAGGTGCCGGTCGAGCTGTCGGACCTCGTCGACGGCCCCTCCCGTACCGCCGCCGACGCCATCGACCTGCTGGAGCAGCTGTGCCGGCGGATCGCGGAGGGCGCGGAGGAGCGCGGGTGGGAGGCCGCCGGGAGCCGGGCCCTCGTGCGTGAGGTCCTGGGCACCGAACTCCCGGACGCCGTCGCGGTGCTGGAGTTCGCGTGCGCGGAGGTCGTACCGCGACTCGCGAGGACCACCGACGAGATCGGGCACATCCTCAAGGCGCTGGACGGCGGTTACGTCCCGGCCGGCCCGTCGGGCTCTCCGACGCGCGGCCTGGTCAACGTCCTGCCGACCGGGCGCAACTTCTACTCGGTCGACCCCAAGGCCATTCCCTCCAGGCTGAGTTGGGAGGTCGGGCAGGCTCTCGCGGACTCCCTCGTGCAGCGGTACCTCCAGGACACGGGCGAGTACCCGAAGTCCGTCGGCCTCACGGTGTGGGGCACGTCCGCGATGCGCACCCAGGGCGACGACATCGCCGAGATCCTGGCGCTGCTCGGCTGCCGTCCGGTGTGGGACGACGCCTCGCGCCGGGTGACGGGCTTCGAGATCGTGCCCCTGGACGAGCTTGGCCGGCCGCGCATCGACGTGACCGTCCGTATCTCCGGGTTCTTCCGGGACGCGTTCCCGCACGTGGTGGGGCTGATCGACGACGCGGTGCGGGCGGTGGCCGAGCTGGCCGAGCCCGCCGAGTCCAACTTCGTGCGCGCCCACGTGGACGAGGACTCCGCGTCGCACGGCGACCGGCGACGCGCGACGGCCCGTATCTTCGGCTCCAAGCCGGGGGCCTACGGGGCGGGGCTGCTGCCGCTGATCGACGCCCGCAACTGGCGCTCGGACGCGGACCTCGCCGAGGTGTACGCCGTCTGGGGCGGCTACGCCTACGGACGCGGGCTCGACGGGCGGGCGGCGCGCGGGGACATGGAGACGGCGTTCAAGCGGATCGCCGTCGCGGCCAAGAACGTGGACACGCGCGAGCACGACCTCGTCGACGCCGACGACTACTTCCAGTACCACGGCGGCATGGTCGCCATGGTGCGGCACCTGACGGGCGCCAACCCCGAGGCGTACGTGGGTGATTCGGCGACACCGGACCAGGTGAAGACGCGCACGCTGGGCGAGGAGACGCACCGGGTCTTCCGGGCCCGGGTGGTCAACCCGCGCTGGATGGCGGCCATGCGCCGGCACGGCTACAAGGGCGCCTTCGAGATGGCGGCGACCGTCGACTACCTCTTCGGGTACGACGCCACCGCCGGAGTCGTCGACGACTGGATGTACGAGAAACTCAGCGCCGAGTACGTCTTCGACGCGGAGAACCGGGACTTCATGAAGAAGTCCAACCCGTGGGCCCTGCGGGGCATCACCGAGCGGCTCCTCGAAGCCGCCGACCGCGGGCTGTGGGCCGAGCCGGACGCCGACACGATCGAGCGGCTGCGCGCCACCTACCTGGAGCTGGAAGGCGACCTGGAGGGCGACGAGAAGTGAGTACCCCATTCCCGTTCACGGCCGTCGTCGGCCAGGACGACCTGCGGCTCGCGCTGCTGCTGAACGCCGTCTCGCCGGCGGTGGGCGGTGTGCTGGTCCGTGGTGAGAAGGGCACCGCCAAGTCCACGGCGGTCCGCGCCCTCGCGGCGCTCATGCCCAGCCTCGACGTGGTCTGCGGCTGCCGGTTCTCCTGCGACCCCGACTCCCCCGACCCCGCCTGCCCGGACGGGCCGCACGAGCCGGGGGCCTTCGAGACCCGGCCGGCCCGGATGGTCGAGCTGCCCGTCGGCGCCTCGGAGGACCGGCTGGTCGGCGCCCTCGACATCGAGCGGGCGCTCGCCGAGGGCGTCAAGGCCTTCGAGCCGGGGCTCCTCGCCGGCGCGCACCGCGGGATCCTGTACGTCGACGAGGTCAACCTCCTCCACGACCACCTCGTCGACCTGCTGCTCGACGCGGCCGCGATGGGTGCCTCGTACGTGGAGCGCGAGGGCGTCTCCGTGCGCCACGCCGCGCGGTTCCTGCTCGTCGGGACGATGAACCCCGAGGAGGGCGAGCTGCGGCCGCAGTTGCTCGACCGGTTCGGGCTGACGGTGGAGGTGGCCGCCTCGCGCGATCCCGACCAGCGGGTGGAGGTCGTACGGCGCAGGCTCGCCCACGACGACGATCCGGCCGGTTTCGCCGAGCGGTGGGCGGACGAGGAGAGCGCCGTACGCGGGCGGATCGTGGCGGCGCGGAAGCTGTTGCCGTCGGTGCGGCTGGGCGACGGGGCGCTGCGGCAGATCGCGGCGACCTGTGCCGCCTTCGAGGTGGACGGCATGCGGGCCGACATCGTGATGGCGCGGACGGCCACGGCGCTGGCCGCCTGGGCCGGGCGGACGGACGTGCTCGCGGAGGACGTGCGGCAGGCCGCGCTGCTGGCGCTGCCGCACCGCCGGCGCCGCAACCCCTTCGACGCGCCGGGCCTCGACGAGGACAAGCTGGACGAGACGCTGGAGGAGTTCGGCGGCTCGGACGACAAGGATCCCGACCCCGACCCCGACCCCGACGGGCCCGGCGGCGGGGACGGCGGGCAGCCGCCGCAGTCCGACGGCGACGGTCCGCGGGACGACGACACCGCCGCCCGGGCCGAGACGGACGAGAGCACGCAAAGCACACAGAGCACGGAAGGCACGGAGAACGGAGAAGGCGGGGAGGGCGGGGAGCCGCGGCCCGCCGGTTCCGGTGCCGCGGAGCAGTCCGCCGTACGGGCCGCCGAGCCGTTCCGCACGAAGGTGCTGAGCGTGCCCGGGATCGGTGAGGGTGCCGCCGGACGGCGCTCACGGGCACGGACCGAGCACGGGCGGACGACGGGTGCGCGACGGCCCCGGGGAACGCTGACCAAGCTGCACCTGGCCGCGACGGTGATGGCCGCCGCACCGCACCAGCGGGAGCGGGGAAGGTCCGGGCGCGGCCTCGTCGTCCGCCGGGACGATCTGCGGCAGGCGACCCGGGAGGGGCGTGAGGGGAACCTCGTGCTGTTCGTCGTCGACGCGTCCGGGTCGATGGCGGCCCGGCAGCGGATGAGCGCGGTGAAGGGTGCCGTGCTGTCGCTGCTGCTCGACGCCTACCAGCGGCGCGACAAGGTGGGGCTCGTCAGCTTCCGGGGGACGACCGCGGACCTGGCGCTGCCGCCCACCTCGTCGGTGGACGCCGCCGCCGTACGGCTGGAGTCGCTGCCCACCGGCGGGCGGACGCCGCTCGCCGCCGGGCTGCTCAAGGCGCACGACGTGCTGCGGATCGAGCGGCTGCGGGATCCGGCGCGGCGGGCGCTGGTCGTCGTGGTGACGGACGGACGGGCCACCGGCGGCCCCGAACCGGTCGCTCTCGCCGGACGGGCGGCACGCCTGTTCGCCGCCGAGGGGATCGCGTCCGTGGTCGTCGACTGCGAGTCGGGGCCCGTCCGGCTGGGGCTCGCGGGGCAGCTCGCGGGTGAGCTGGGGGGTACCGCCGTGACGCTGGACGAGTTGCGGGCGGACTCCATCGCCGGGCTGGTCAGGGACGTGCAGGGGACTTCGAGGAGGGCCGCGTAATGCCTCAGGGACAGCCGAGTGTGGTGCCGGACGACGGGCTGACCACGCGTCAGCGACGCAACCGGCCGCTGGTCGTCGTGCACACGGGAGTCGGCAAGGGCAAGTCCACCGCCGCCTTCGGGCTGGCGCTGCGGGCCTGGAACCAGGGGTGGCCCATCGGGGTGTTCCAGTTCGTCAAGTCGGCGAAGTGGAAGGTCGGCGAGGAGAACGCGCTGCGCGTGCTGGGAGCGTCCGGGGAGGGCGGTTCCGTCGACTGGCACAAGATGGGCGAGGGGTGGTCCTGGGTCCAGCGGGACTCCCAGATGGACAACGAGGAGAAGGCCCGGGAAGGCTGGGAGCAGGTCAAGCGGGATCTCGCCGCCGAGACGTACAAGCTGTACGTGCTCGACGAGTTCGCGTATCCGATGCACTGGGGATGGGTCGACGTCGACGAGGTCGTCTCCGTGCTCCGGGACCGGCCGGGCACCCAGCATGTCGTGATCACCGGGCGCAACGCGCCGGAGAAGCTCGTCGGCCTCGCCGACCTCGTCACCGACATGTCCAAGGTCAAGCACCCGATGGACGCGGGCCAGAAGGGGCAGCGGGGTATCGAGTGGTGAAGCCGTGCTGACCTCCCCGTCCTCCGTCCCCCGGCTGGTCATCGCCGCGCCCTCCTCGGGCAGCGGCAAGACCACCGTCGCCACCGGGCTGATGGCCGCGCTCACCGCGCGGGGGCTCGCCGTGTCCCCGCACAAGGTCGGGCCGGACTACATCGACCCCGGGTACCACTCGCTCGCGACCGGGCGGACGGGACGCAACCTCGACGCGTACCTGTGCGGGCCCGAGCTGGTGGGGCCGTTGTTCGCGCATGGTGCGCACGGATGTGACATCGCCGTGGTCGAGGGGGTCATGGGGATGTTCGACGGCGCCGCCGGGGAGGGTGAGCTGGCGTCCACCGCCCAGGTGGCGAAGCTGCTGCGGGCGCCGGTCGTTCTCGTGGTCGACGCGTCGTCCCAGTCGCGGTCCGTGGCCGCGCTCGTGCACGGGTTCGCCTCCTGGGATCCCGAGGTGCGGATCGGGGGCGTGATCTTGAACAAGGTCGCTTCCGACCGGCACGAGGAGTTGCTGCGGGAGGCGCTCGAGTCGGCCGGGGTGCCGGTGCTGGGCGTGCTGCGGCGGGTGGCTCAGGTGGAGACGCCGTCCCGGCATCTGGGGCTGGTGCCGGTCGCCGAGCGGCGGGCTTCGGCGGTGGAGGCGGTTGCGGCCATGGCCGCGCAGGTTTCGCACGGGTGCGATCTCGAGGCGTTGGTCGCGCTGGCGCGGTCCGCGGGGGTCTTGTCGGGTGCGGCCTGGGACGCGGCTGAGGCGCTTGTTTCCTCGCCCCCGCCGCCCCTTCCCGCCCCGACCCCGGGGGCTGCGCCCCCACACAGGCTGGTTGGGGGCGGCCCGGCAGGCAAAGTGCGGGTTGCCGTTGCCGGGGGGCCTGCGTTCACCTTCTCCTACGCCGAGCATGCCGAATTGCTCAGCGCTGCCGGGGCCGAGGTGGTCGTGTTCGATCCGCTTCGGGACGAGGGACTTCCCGACGGGACGCGTGGGCTGGTCGTCGGGGGCGGGTTCCCCGAGGTGTACGCCGCCGAGCTGTCCGGGAACGAGGCGCTGCGCAAGGAGGTCGCCGCGCTCGCGGAGTCCGGCGCCCCGGTCGCCGCGGAGTGCGCAGGACTGCTCTACCTGTGCCGGGAACTGGACGGGCGGCCCATGTGCGGGGTGCTGGACGCCACCGCGCGGATGAGCGAGCGGCTCACGCTCGGATATCGGGACGCCGTGGCCGTGAGCGACAGTGTGCTGGCCGTGGCCGGGACGCGCATGCGGGGCCACGAGTTCCATCGGACCGTCGTCGAGCCCGGCTCGGGGGCGGCTCCCGCCTGGGGGGTGCTGGCCCCGCGGCGGGTCGAGGGTTTTGTGGAGCGCGGTGTGCACGCGAGCTATCTGCACACGCACTGGGCGTCCGAGCCCGGTGTGGCCCGTCGGTTCGTGGAGAGGTGCCGGACGTCATGAGCAGCAAGCTGGTCGGAGTCGGGGTGGGCCCCGGGGATCCGGAGCTGGTGACCGTCAAGGGTGTCAACGCGCTGCGGGCCGCCGAGGTCGTCGTCGTGCCCGTGATGGACAGCGGGGAGCGCGGGCGGGCCGAGGCCACCGTGCTGCACTACGCGCCCGCGGACAGAATCGTCCGGGTCGTCTTCGCACTCAACGAACGGACCGACCGGGCGCGGCGGGAGGCCGCCTGGGACGCCGCCGGGGAGCGGGTCGCCGAGTTGCTGCGGCAGCACGGCGTCGTCGCCTTCGCGACCATCGGCGATCCCAACGTGTACTCCACCTTCACCTACCTCGCGCAGACCATCGTGGAGTCGGTGCCGGGCGTGGTGATCGAGACCGTCCCCGGGATCACCGCCATGCAGGATCTCGCGGCACGGTCGGGTGCCGTGCTGACCGAGGGCACCGAGCCGTTGACGCTGGTGCCGGTGACCGCGGGTTCGGCCGTGCTGAAGGACGCGCTGGCCGGGCCGGGGACCGTCGTGGCCTACAAGTTCGGACGGCAGGCCGCCGAGGTCGTCGAGGCGCTGCGGGAGACCGGGCGGATCGGGGACGCCGTATGGGGGTCGGCGCTCGGGCTCGCGGAGGAGTCCATCCGGCCCGCCGGGGAGCTGGACGGCGAGCCGCTGCCCTACCTCTCCACGCTCATCGCGCCCGCGCGGCGCGAGGGCGGCCGGGGCGGCAAGCTGTGAGTCCGTCCGCCGCCCGGTCACGAGGCCAGGCCCACCACCAGCCAGATGAAGGCCGCGCCCGCGATCGTGCACAGCACGGTCGAGCGGGCGGGGTGTTCGTGGTGCGCCTCGGGAAGGATCTCGGCGGCCGCCAGGTACAGCAGCGCACCGCCGAAGAAGCCCAGATAGCTGCCGAGCACCTGCTCGGGGATGGTGACGAAGGACGTCGAGGCCGCGCCCACCACCGGTGCGGCCGCGTCCGCGAACAGCATGAACAGGGCCTTGCGGCGGGCGTTCCCGTACAGGCTCGTGATCGTGTAGGTGTTGAAGCCGTCCGCGAAGTCGTGGGCGACGACCGCGAGGGCCACGGCGGTTCCCATACCGCCGCCCACCTGAAAGGCCGCGCCGATCGCCACGCCGTCCATGGCGCTGTGGCCGACCATCGCCGCGGCCGCCGTCAGGCCGACCTCGGGGGCCCTGCCGTCGTGCTCCTCGGCGCCGTGCGCGGCCTGGCGCACCGCCAGCAGACGTTCCACCAGATGGGCCAGCAGGAAGCCGGCCACGAAGAGCAGCAGCGCGGCCGGGACGCCGAAGACCTCCGTGCCGGCCGCCTCCAGAGCCTCCGGCAGCAGATCCAGGCCGACGACGCCCAGCATCAGGCCGCCGGCCAGGCCCAGCACCAGGTGGCGGCGGTCGGTCACGCGTTGTGCCGTCCAGCCGCCGGCCAGCGTCATGAGGAACGCGCCGAGCGCGACGAAGACCGCCATAGGCCCTTGCTATCCGATCAACCACCGTTCGCGCACATCCGCGCCGCCCGCTGACGCCGGAAAACACGTACAAAGCCCGCTATGAGAGGACCCGAACCCATGGCCGATGCCCCCACCGGCAAGGTGACCTTCGTCGGTGCCGGCCCCGGCGCCGCCGACCTGCTGACGTTCCGTGCCGCGCGTGCCATCGCCGACGCCGACGTCGTGATCTGGGCCGCGAGCCTGGTCCAGGCGGAGGTTCTCGAGCACGCGCGCGAGGGCGCGGAGATCCTCGACTCGGCGACCATGTCCCTGGAGGACGTCGTCGCCGTGTACGAGCGGGCCCGCCGGGAGGGGCTGAGGGTCGCCCGCATCCACTCCGGCGACCCCGCCCTGTGGGGCGGTACGCAGGAGCAGCTCGACCGGTGCGAGGAGCTCGGCGTCGAGACCGAGATCGTGCCCGGCGTGTCCTCCTTCTCGGCCGTCGCCGCGCTCGCCCGGCGCGAGCTGACGATCCCCGAGGTCGCGCAGTCGGTCGTCCTCACCCGGCTCGGCGGCGGCAAGACGCCGATGCCGCCCGGCGAGGAGGTGCGGGAGTTCGCCCGGCACGGCACGACCATGGCGATCTTCCTGTCGGCCGCGCGCAGCGGTCAGCTGGTGCGGGAGCTGCTGGAGGGCGGCTACCCGACCGCCACCCCGGTGGTCATCGCCTATCAGGCGACCTGGCCGGAGGAGCTGGTCGTGAAGTGCACGATCGAGACGCTGGAGGCGACGGTCAAGGAGCACAAGCTCTGGAAGCACACCCTCTTCCTGGTCGGCCCGGCGCTCGACGCGCACGGCACCCGCTCGCACCTGTACCACCCCGGTCACTTCCACGGCTATCGCAAGGCCGACCCGGAGGCCCGCCGGGCGCTGCGGTCGCGGGGTGCCGGTACGTGAGCCGGCTGATCACCGTCGTCGGCACGGGGACGGGAGCGGCGGTGCCTCCCGACGCGGTGGCCGGCGCCGAGCTCGTCGTGGGCGGCCGGCGCCATCTGGACGCCGTACCGCTACCCGCGTCCGTCGAGCGGATCGTGCTCGGTCCGCTGGCGCCGGCCCTCGACGCCGTCGGGGAGTACGTCGGGAAGGACCGGCGGGTGGTCGTGCTGGCCTCGGGCGACCCCGGGTTCTTCGGGATCGTGCGGGCGCTGGCCGAACGGTTCGGGGCGCACCGGCTGGACGTCAGGCCCGGTGTCTCCTCCGTGGCCACCGCCTTCGCCCGGCTCGGACTGACCTGGGACGACGCCGTCGTCGTCAGCGCGCACGGGCGGGATCCGCGGACGGCCGTCAACGTGTGCCGGGCGCACCCGAAGGTCGCCGTCCTGACCGGTCCGGGCGCCGGGCCCGCCGAGCTGGGCGCCGCGCTCGCGCGCAGCGCGCCCGGGCGGGTGCTCGTCGTGGCCTCCGCGCTGGGCGACCCTGCGGGCGAGCGCGTGGAGCGCGTCTCCCCCGGCGAGGCCGCCGGACGCGACTGGGGTACGGCGGTCAGTGTCGTCCTGTGTCTGGACGAGGCGCGGACGCCCGGTCCGGTACGGACGCTGGCCGGGCCCGGGGTCCGGCCCGCCGGGTGGGCGCTGGACGAGGGCGACTTCGCCCACCGGGACTCGATGATCACCAAGTTCGAGGTGCGGGCGCTGGCCCTGGCCCGGCTCGGGCCGCGCTCCGGCGACCTGGTCTGGGACGTGGGCTCGGGGTCGGGGTCCGTGGCCGTGGAGTGCGCGCGGCTCGGCGCCGCCGTCAGCGCCGTCGAGAAGGCGGCGGACGGGGTCGCCCGGATCCGCGCCAACGCCGAGGCGCACGGCGTCGACCTGCACGTGGTGCACGGCACCGCGCCCGACGCGCTGGCCGGACTCGACGATCCCGACGCCGTGTTCGTCGGCGGTGGCGGCCGCGAGCTGCCCGGCATCGTCGGCGCGTGCGCGCGGCGGGCCCGGCGGACCGTGGTCGTCGCGATGGCCGCGCTGGACCGGGTCCCGGCGGTGCGCGCCGCGCTCGCCGACGCCGGGTTCGACTGCGACGGTGTGCTGCTGCACTCCTCACGGCTCGCGCCGCTGCCGGGCGATGTGACCCGGCTGGCCGCGACCAATCCCGTTTTCCTGCTGTGGGGTGTCAGAAACGCCGTCGGCGCGCACCCTGTTCACCGAGAAGGAGTAGCCCTGTGATCGGCCTCATTTCCGCCACCGCGGCGGGGGCGGCGGCGCGCGACCGGCTGGCCGCGGCCTGGCCGGACCGCACGCGCGTGTACGACGGCCCGGTCGGGGACGCCGTCCGGCGGGCGTTCGCCGAGTGCGAGCAGCTCGTGTGCTTCCTGGCGACCGGAGCGGTTGTCCGGCTGGTCGCGCCCCTGCTGTCCGACAAGGCGTCCGACCCGGGTGTGGTGTGCGTCGACGAGGCCGGTCGGTTCGCCGTCCCGGTGGTCGGCGGGCACGCCGGCGGCGCCAATGAACTCGCGCTGGCGGTGGGCGAGTTGCTGGGGGCGCAGCCCGTGGTGACCACGGCCACGGACGCCGTCGGCATCCCCGGACTCGACACGCTCGGCCTTCCCGTGGAGGGCGATGTGGCCGGCGTGACGCGGGCCCTGCTGGACGGTGAGCCGGTCGCGCTGGCCGCCGAGGTGGCGTGGCCGCTGCCGCCGGTGCCGTTCGCGGAGCGGGGCGAGTACACCGTGCGGCTCACGGACCGCGCGGTCGCGCCCGCCGCCCGCGAGGTGCTGCTGCGTCCGCCGTCCCTGGTCGTCGGTGTCGGCGCGTCCCGGGGGGTCCCGGCCGAGGAGGTGCTCGGCCTGGTGACGGGTGTCCTGCGGGACGCGGGACTGGCTCCCGCGAGCGTCGCCGGGCTGGCCACCGTCGACGCGAAGGCGGACGAGCCGGGGATCGTCGAGGCCGCCCGTCGGCTCGGCGTGCCCGTGGTGACGTACTCCGCCGAGGAGCTGGCCGTCGTCGAGGTTCCGAACCCGTCCGACGCACCGCTCGCCGCCGTCGGCACGCCGTCCGTGGCGGAGGCCGCCGCTCTCGTCGGCGGGGGCGAACTCCTCGTCCCCAAAAGGAAGTCGGAGCGTGCGGACGGGCGGCCCGCGATGGCCACCTGCGCCGTCGTACGGCGTCCCGCGCGCGGGCGGCTCGCGGTCGTCGGGCTCGGGCCCGGCGCGCGGGACCTGCTGACACCGCGCGCGAAGGCGGAACTGGAGCGGGCCTCGGTGCTCGTCGGCCTCGACCAGTACGTCGACCAGATCCGCGACCTGCTGCGGCCCGGCACCCGGATCCTGGAGTCCGGGCTCGGCGCCGAGGAGGAGCGGGCCCGGACCGCCGTGGCGGAGGCCCGGCGCGGGCAGAGCGTCGCGCTGATCGGCAGCGGGGACGCGGGCGTGTACGCGATGGCCTCCCCCGCGCTCGCCGAGGCGTCCGACGACATCGACGTGGTCGGGGTGCCGGGGGTGACCGCCGCGCTCGCGGCCGGTGCGATCCTCGGCGCGCCGCTGGGCCACGACCACGTGTCGATCAGCCTGTCCGATCTGCACACGCCGTGGGAGGTCATCGAGCGGCGGGTGCGGGCGGCCGCCGAGGCGGACATCGTCGTCACCTTCTACAACCCCCGTTCCCGGGGCCGCGACTGGCAGCTCCCCAAGGCGCTCTCGATCCTCGCCGGGCACCGGGAGCCGACGACGCCGGTCGGTGTCGTGCGCAACGCCTCGCGCCCGGACGGCACCGCCCGGCTGACGACGCTCACGGAACTCGACCCGGCGTGGGTCGACATGATGACGGTCGTGACCGTGGGGAACACGGCGACCCGGAACATCGCGGGGCGCATGGTGACGCCCCGCGGCTACCGCTGGCAGGAGAACTCCCCCGAGAGCAGCTCCTCCGAAAGCAGCTCCTCCGAAAGCAGCTCCTCCGAAAGCAGCTCCCAGGAAAGCTCCCAGGAGGGCGCCCTGTGAACCGTGAAGTCCATCCGATCGAGCAGGAGTCCTTCCGGCGGCTGCGCGCCCGCCTGGACACCTCGCACTTCGCTCCGCTGAGCCGGGCGGTGGTGGAGCGGGTCATCCACTCCGCCGCCGATCTGGAGTACGCGAGCGATCTCGTGCTGGACGAGGGCGAGTTGGCGAAAGCGCACACCGCGCTGCACGCCGGGGCGCCCGTCGTCGTCGACGTGGAGATGGTGGCCGCGGGCATCACCCGGCGGGACACCGTCTGCCGGCTCGGGGACGCCACGTCCGGCCCCGGACTGACCCGGTCCGCCCACGCGATCCGGCTGGCGTTCGAGGAGGTCGGGCCCGGCGCCCTCTGGGTGATCGGCTGCGCGCCGACCGCCCTGGAGGAGCTGTTGACGCTCGACACCTCCCCCGCGCTGGTCATCGGCCTGCCCGTCGGCTTCGTCGGGGCGGCCGAATCGAAGGCCGCGCTCCGCGAGAGCGGACTGCCCGCCGTGAGCAACGTGTCCGAGAAGGGCGGGTCGGCGGTCGCCGCCGCCGCACTCAACGCCCTGCTGTACACACCTCTTTCGTCCCCCGCTTCGCCCTACGAGGAGAAACAGTGATCACCCCGCCGCCCGCCCTGCTCATCGCCGGCCATGGCACCCGGGACGAAGCCGGAGCCGAGGCGTTCCGTGACTTCGTACGGGAGCTGGGCCGCCGCCACCCCGAACTGCCCGTCGCGGGCGGCTTCATCGAGCTGTCCCCGCCGCCGCTGGGCGAGGCGGTGACGGAGCTGGTGGAACGTGGCGTACGGCGGTTCGCCGCCGTTCCGCTGATGCTGGTGTCCGCCGGGCACGCCAAGGGCGACATCCCGGCGGCGCTGTCCCGCGAGAAGGAGCGGCATCCGGGGATCTCCTACACGTACGGGCGCCCGCTGGGCCCGCACCCGGCACTGCTGAACGTGCTGGAGCGGCGGCTGGAAGAGGCGCTGGGCACCGTGGGACGCACCCCCGGGGACCTGGCCGACGTGACCGTGCTGCTGGTCGGGCGCGGGTCGACGGACCCGGACGCCAACGCCGAGGTGTACAAGGCGGCACGGCTGCTGTGGGAGGGACGCGGATACGCGGGTGTGGAGACCGCGTTCGTGTCGCTGGCCGCGCCGGACGTGCCGAGCGGGCTCGACCGGTGCGTGAAGCTGGGGGCGAAGCGGATCGTCGTGCTCCCCTACTTCCTGTTCACCGGGATCCTGCCCGAGCGGGTACGGCACCAGACCGAGGGCTGGGCGGCCGCGCACCCGGAGGTCGAGGTGCGCTCGGCGGACGTCATCGGTCCCGAGCCGGAGCTGCTCGACCTGGTGATGGAGCGGTACGAGGAGGCCGTCAAGGGCGACCTGCGGATGAACTGCGACTCGTGCGTGTACCGGATCGCGCTGCCGGGCTTCGAGGACAAGGTGGGGCTGGCGCAGCAGCCGCACTTCCACCCGGACGACGAGGGACACGACCACGACGGCCACCACCATCACGGACACGCGCACTCCCATGCGCACTGAGGGACCCGCCGAGGGGCGGGCCGGCGCCCACGATCTGCGCCACCACGGGGACGCCGAGGTGCGCGACGACGGCTCGGCACTCGTCGACCTCGCGGTGAACGTCCGCGCGGACACACCCCCGCGGTGGCTGCGGGAGCGCGTCGCCGCGTCCCTGAGCGGCCTGGCGTCCTACCCGGACGGGCGGCCCGCGCGGGCGGCGGTCGCGGCACGGCACGGGCTGCCCGTCGAGCGGGTGCTGCTGACGGCGGGCGCGGCGGAGGCGTTCGTGCTGCTGGCGCGCGCCCTGAAGGTCCGGCGGCCCGTCGTCGTGCATCCGCAGTTCACGGAGCCGGAGGCGGCGCTGCGGGACGCGGGGCACAGCGTGGACCGGGTGCTGCTGCGCCCCGAGGACGGCTTCCGGCTGGATCCGGCGGCCGTACCGGAGACGGCGGACCTGGTGGTCATCGGCAATCCGACGAACCCCACGTCGGTGCTGCACCCGGCGGAGACGATCAGGCGGCTGGCCCGGCCCGGGCGGACGCTGGTGGTCGACGAGGCGTTCATGGACGCGGTGCCGGGCGAACGGGAGGCCCTCGCCGCACACACGGACGTGCCCGGCCTGGTGGTACTGCGCAGCCTGACCAAGACCTGGGGACTGGCGGGGCTGCGGATCGGCTACGTGCTGGCCGCGCCGGAGACCGTCGCCGACCTGGAACGGGCGCAGCCGCTGTGGCCGGTGTCCACGCCGGCACTGGTGGCGGCCGAGGCCTGCATGGGGGCCCAGGCACTGGCGGAGGCCGCCCACGCCGCCCACCGCGTCGCCGCGGACCGGGCGCATCTCGTGGCCGGTCTCGAGGAGTTCGGCGTCGACGGGGTGCGGGTCGCGGGACCCGCGGAGGGACCGTTCGTCCTGGTGCGGCTGCCCGGGGCCGACGCCGTCCGCCGGCGGCTGCGCACCCTGGGGTTCGCGGTCCGGCGCGGTGACACCTTCCCGGGGCTGGACGAGGAGTGGCTGCGGCTGGCGGTACGGGACCGGGTGACGGTGAACCGTTTCCTCCAGGCGCTGGACCAGGCGTTGGCCCTGACCCGGGGATGAGGGCGGGGTACGGACCCGGGCGGGACGTCCCCGGTCGGTACCCCGCGCTCCGTCCGGTCAGCCGCGGCGGCGGGCCAGTGCCACCGCTCCCCCGCCCGCCGCCAGCAGCGCCAGCGCGCCGCCCGCCATGTACGGGGTCGTCGAGCTGCCGCCGGTCCGGGCCAGGTCCGCCTGGGCGGGCGCGCCCTGTGCCTTGACGTCACGAGGGGTGAACGGTCAGCAGGGTGACGCGAGTTCACTCCAACGTGAGTTTTCCGTGCATGTCTTCGAATCCATCGGCACGCACGTTCTCCACGACCGCCCGTGTCACAGCGCCTTTCAGCTCACCACCGCGCCGTTCAGTACCACCCGGCGCGGTGCCGCGAGCACCCGTACGTCGGCGCGCGGGTCGCTGTCGTAGACCACCAGGTCCGCCGGTGCGCCCTCGACCAGGCCGGGGCGCCCGAGCCACTCGCGCGCGCCCCAGGTCGTCGCCGAGAGCGCCGCCAGCGGCGGGATGCCCGCCGTCACCAGTTCCGCGACCTCCGCGGCCACCAGACCGTGCGGCAGCGTGCCGCCCGCGTCCGTGCCGACGAAGACCGGGATGCCGGCGTCGTAGGCGGAGCGAACGGTGTCGTAACGGCGTTCATGGAGCCGGCGCATATGGGCCGACCAGCGCGGGAACCTGGACTCGCCGCCGGCGGCGAGGTCCGGGAAGGTGGCGATGTTGACGAGGGTCGGCACGATCGCCACGCCTCGTGAGGCGAACAGCGGGATCAGCTCCTCGGTCAGGCCTGTCGCGTGCTCGACGCAGTCGATGCCCGACTCGACGAGGTCGCGGAGCGAGTTCTCGGCGAAGCAGTGCGCCGTGACCCGCGCGCCCAGCCGGTGGGCCTCCGCGATGGCCGCCTCGGCCGCCTCCCGTGGCCAGCTGGGGGCCAGGTCGCCCACCTCGCGGTCGATCCAGTCGCCGACCAGCTTGACCCAGCCGTCGCCGCGCCGGGCCTCCCGCGCGACGTACGCGACCAGGTCGCCTGGCTCGATCTCGTGCGCGTAGCCGCGGATGTACCGGCGGGTGCGGGCGATGTGCCGGCCGGCCCGGATGATCTTCGGGAGGTCCTCACGGTCGTCGACCCAGCGGGTGTCCGAGGGCGAGCCGGCGTCGCGGATCAGCAGGGTGCCCGCCTCGCGGTCGGTCAGCGCCTGCTTCTCGGCGACGTCGGTGTCGACGGGGCCGTGCGCGCCCAGGCCCACGTGGCAGTGGGCGTCGACCAGCCCGGGCAGCGCCCAGCCCTCGACGGTCCGCACGTCACGGGCGCCGACGGGACGGTCGTAGGAGACCCGGCCGTCGACGACCCACAGCCCGTCGCGGACCTCGTCGGATCCGGTCAGGATCCGGCCCTTCACGTGCAGCACCGCGCGATCGCTCATGCCGTGCACCCTAACTACTGCCCCGGCTCGCCCTTCCGGTCGCCCGTCCGGCCGGCCGCCTGGCCCGAGGAGCCCTCCTCCACGTCGGCCATCGCGGGGTCGAGGAGGCGGGAGAGGAAGTGGCGGGTCCGCTCGTGGCTGGGGTTCGCGATGACCTCGGCCGGGGTGCCGTCCTCCACGATCACCCCGCCGTCCATGAAGACGACCCGGTCGGCGACCTCCCGGGCGAAGGTCATCTCGTGGGTGACGACCATCATCGTCATGCCCTCGTCGGCGAGCATCCGCATGACCGCGAGGACATCGCCGACCAGCTCCGGGTCGAGCGCCGACGTCGGCTCGTCGAACAGCATCACCTCGGGGCCCATGGCCAGCGCGCGGGCGATCGCGACGCGCTGCTGCTGGCCGCCGGAGAGGGAGGCGGGGTAGGCGGCCGCCTTCTCCGACAGACCCACCCGCTCCAGGTTCTCGGCGGCCACCCTCGCCGCCTCCGCCTTGCCGCGCCTGAGCACCCGGCGCTGCGGCAGCGTGAGGTTCTCGGTCACCGACAGGTGCGGGAAGAGGTTGAACTGCTGGAACACCATCCCGATACGGCGGCGTACGGCGTCGATGTCGACGTCGGGGTCGGTGAGTTCGGTGCCGCCGACGAAGACCTGGCCCTTGGTGGGCTCCTCCAGCAGGTTCACACAGCGCAGCAGCGTCGACTTGCCGGAGCCGGACGGGCCGATCACACAGACGACCTCGCCCTGGCCGATCTCCAGGTCGATGCCGCGCAGCACCTCGTTGGCGCCGAACGACTTGTGCAGGTCGCGGACTTCGATCTCCGGTCGGCTCATTTCACGGCCTCCTGGGCCTTGGCCTCCATGCGCCGCACGACGAAGCCGAGCGGAATGGTCACCAGCAGGTAGCACAGGCCGGCGACGAGGATCGGCGTGGAGTTGGCGGTCGTGCTGGCCAGGTCACGGCCGTACTTGGACAGTTCGCGCTCCTCCAGCGTCACCCCGAGGAGCAGGACCAGGGAGGAGTCCTTGAAGAGCATGATCAGCTCGTTGGTGAGCGGCGGGAGGATGATCCGGAACGCCTGCGGGATGATGACAGAGACCATCGCGCGGGCGGGCGAGAAGCCCAGCGACCGGGCCGCCTCCAGCTGTCCCTTGGGCACGGCCTGGATGCCCGCGCGGAACGTCTCCGCCATGTACGCGGCCCCGATCAGGCCGAGCCCGAGGGCCGCCTTGCCGTAGGTGCCGCCGACGATCTCCGTGCCGGGGAAGGCCAGCGGCACGGCCACGCCGATGAACACGAAGATCAGCAGGGCGGGCAGACCGCGGAAGATCTCGATGTAGACACCGGCCACCCAGCGGTACGGGCCCACGGAGGACAGCCGCATCAGGGCGACGACCAGACCGAGCACCAGGCCGAGGACGAAGCCGGACGCCGTGTACAGCACGGTGTTCTTCAACGCCAGCGTGATGACGTCCGGGAACATCTCCCTGGCGATGTCCCACTGGGCGAACTGGTTCTTCAGCCGGCCCCAGTCCGCCGTGACCGCGAAGACGATCACGGCGGCGGTGAAGACGACGTACTGCGCGCCGCGCGAGAGGCTGCGCTTCTGCCGCCGGGTCAGGCCCTTCTTCTTCGGTTGGAGTCGTACGTCGCTGCCGGCCACGGGGTCAGGAGGCCGAGGCGGCGGCCGACGGGGAGGCGGCCGACTCGTCGTACGGCCCGATCCACTTCTCGTACAGCTTCTTGTAGGTGCCGTCGGCCTTCGCGTCCGCCAGCGCCTTGTTGATCGCGGCGACCAGCTTGGTGTTGCCCTTCTTCACCGTGAAGCCGTACTGCTCACCGGTGTTGAGGTTGTCGACGACCTTGTAGGCGTCGGCGTTGGCCTTGTCCTTCAGCCAGCCCTGGACGACCGGGAAGTCGATGATGACGGCCTTGACCTGGCCGGTGCGCAGACCGTTGAGGACGGCGTCGGAGGACTCGAAGGAGACCGGGTCGAAGCCCTGCTTCTTGGCGTAGTCCTCGCCGGTGGTCTGCGCCTGGGCGCCGAGCTTGACGTCCTTGGACTTCACGTCGGCGAGCGAGGTGACACCCGCGCCCTTGTCGACCAGGACGGCCTGGGTGGCCTCGAAGTACGGGTCGGAGAAGTCGACGTTCTTCTTGCGCTCGTCGGTGATGGTCATGCCGGCCGCGGCCAGGTCGCACTCGCCGGAGTTGAGGAAGGCGCCGGTCTTGAAGTTCTCGAAGGGCGTGTCGAGGATTGCCTGCTTCACCCCCAGGTCCTTGGCGACCAGGTCGATCAGGGACACGTCGAAGCCCTGCACCTTGCCGTCGATCTCCGACTGGAACGGCGGGTAGGGCAGGTGGGTGCAGGTGGTGAGCCGGCCCGCCTTGGCGAGCTCGACCCCGCCGGCGGCGGTCTTGGAGCCGCTGCCGCCGTCATCGGTGGAGGTGCAGGCGGCGACGAGCATCAGTCCGGCCGTCACGGTGGTGGCGGCCAGGACGCGGGTCCGGCGGCCGGGGAGGGTGTTCACGGCGGGCCTTCCTGTAAGGGAACTGTGGGTTCCGATTATAAGGAGAGGTTTGAGGCTCTCAAATCAAACCGATGGCTACAGCGCCGTGCGACCTACGAAGTCACGAGCGGGGAGGGCGGGAAGCGTGGGGCGCGTGCCGGTTAGTCTCGTCACCTCTACCCAGTGAGTGAAGAGAGCACCGCCGTGACACACCCGTTCCTCGATCTTGCCCCGCTGAACGCCGCACATTTCGCCTCGATCGAGGACCGGGTGGCCCGGCTGCTGGACACCCGGCAGGACGTCGTGATCATGCAGGGCGAGGCGCTGCTGCCGCTCGAGGGCGCGATCCGCGGTACGGCCGGTCCGGGCACCACCGCGCTGAACGTGATCACCGGTCCGTACGGGCAGACCTTCGGGGACTGGCTGCGCGACTGCGGCGCCACGGTGATCGATCTGGCGGTGCCCTTCCACACGGCGGTGACGGCCGCGCAGATCCGGGAGGCCTTCGCCGAGCACCCCGGGATCGACTTCGTGTCGCTGGTGCACGCGGAGGCGGCGACCGGCAACACCAACCCGGTCGCGGAGATCGGCGAGGTGGTACGGGAGCACGGCGCGCTGTTCTACCTGGACGCGGTCGCCTCGATCGGTGCGGAACCGGTGCTGCCGGACGCGTGGGGCGTGGACCTGTGTGTGATCGGCGCGCAGAAGGCGATGGGCGGTCCCGCGGGCGTGTCGGCGGTGTCGGTGAGCGAGCGGGCGTGGGCGCGGATGGCCGCCAACCCGGGGGCGCCGCGCCGGTCGTACCTGTCCCTGCTGGACTGGAAGGAGCGGTGGGTCGACGGCGGCCGCAAGACGCTGCTGCACGCGCCGGCGCAGCTGGAGATGCTGGCGCTGGAGGCGTGCGTCGAGCGGATCGAGGCGGAGCGGCCGGAGACGGTGATGGCCCGGCACGCGTCCGCCGCCGCCGCGACGCGCGCGGGCGCGCTCGCGCTGGGCGGCGGACTGGAGCCGTACGTGCGCGACGCGGCGGAGGCGGCGCCCGTCGCCACGACGCTGCGGACGCCGTCGGGCGTGGTGGCGTCGGAGCTGGTGGCCCGGGCGCTGGCGAGCGACCCGGCGCTGCCGCTGGCCGCGGGTGGGGGCGCGCTGGCCAGGGAGATGATCCGGGTCAACCACTACGGGGGCGACGCGACCGTCGGGGTGGTGCAGGGGTGTCTGGCGGCGCTGGGCGCCGCGCTGGCGGAGCAGGGGCGGGACGTGGATCTCGAAGGGGCCCGGCGGGCCGCGGAGGGCGCCTGGCGGTAGGCGCCGCCGGGCCGCCGCTGGGCCGCCGCCGGGACCCGCTTGTCGGTGGCGGCTGGCATGCTGCCCCGCATGACAACCGACACTCCCCTCGCCCTCCCCGACGGCCGCCCCGTCCCCCTGCTGACCGGTGACGAACTCCCCATGCTGGAGAGCTGGCTGGCGTTCCACCGGGCCACGCTCGAGCTGAAGTGCGTGGGGCTGGACGACGAGCAGGTCCGGCAACCGGCGGCCGAGCCGTCCGAGTTGACCCTGCTCGGTCTCGTCCAGCATCTCGCCGAGGTCGAACGGAACTGGTTCCAGCGGGCGTTCGCCGGGCTCGACGTACCGCCCGTCTTCGAGGAGAGGACCGGGTACGCCCTCGACGCCGGGCGGGGTCTCGACGAGACACTGGCCGTCTGGCGGCGGGAGATCGCGCGCGGGCGTGAGCTGATCGCCGGGCGGCCACTGGAGGCCACCGGCCGGATCGTCGACGGGCCGATGGCCGGACTCGAGGTCAGCCTGCGCTGGATGCTGCTCCACATGATCGAGGAGTACGCCCGGCACAACGGCCACGCGGACATTCTCCGGGAGCGTATCGACGGGGTGACCGGAACCTGAATTCAGGGTTATCCACGAATTATCGTCGAGACTTTTATCGAGTTCCTTCTCGAGTTCTTTCTCCACGATAGGTTTCCTGAGTTCGTCTGCCCGGATTCACCGCACCTAAACGCGGGGAATCTGGGGCAGGTCTCAAGCGCGTGACGCATTGCACAAGCAGGGCGATATGCCCCTTTTGCGCGGTGCAAAAGCGGATGAAACGGCAACCTGCCCCGGCGGCATCACGGAATCACCACGGCCTCTCCATGCGCTTTTGAATTTCGCTGGGTAAGTTCAACCCGCATGACTGCCGCACAAGCAGACCTACGTATCGACCGCCCGTCGGTGGAAGACGGAGCAGCGCTCTGGCGTCTCGCGAAGGATTCCGGAACGCTCGACCTGAACTCGTCCTACAGCTATCTGCTGTGGTGCCGCGACTTCGCCGCCACCTCGGCGGTGGCCCGCGCGGAGGGCGGTGAGCCGGTCGGGTTCGTCACCGGGTACGTACGGCCGGAGGACCCGCACACCCTACTGGTCTGGCAGGTGGCCGTCGACGCCGCGCACCGTGGACGCGGCCTCGCCGCCGCTCTGCTGGACGGGCTGACCACGCGCGTCGCCGCCGAACGCCCGCTCACCGCCGTGGAGACCACGATCACACCGGGCAACACCGCCTCCGAGCGGCTGTTCACCTCGTACGCCGAGCGGCACGGGGCGACCGTCACCCGTGAGGTGCTGTTCGACGCCGGGCTGTTCCCCGACGGCCCGCACGACCCCGAGGTGCTGTACCGCATCGGCCCCCTCGCCTTCTGACCACCCCACCCCGCCTCCGCCCGTCTCCCCTTCCGACCCCCACCCCGAGGAGCGTTTCGTCGTGACCATCACCCCGCCCGACCTGAGCGTGTTCGAGACCCTCGAGTCCGAGGTGCGCAGCTACTGCCGCAGCTGGCCCGCCGTCTTCGACCGCGCGCAGGGCAGCCGTATGTACGACGAGGACGGTCATGGCTACCTGGACTTCTTCGCCGGTGCCGGGTCCCTCAACTACGGCCACAACAACCCCGTGCTGAAACGGGCGTTGGTCGACTATCTGATGCGGGACGGCGTCACGCACGGGCTCGACATGTCGACCGTGGCCAAGCGGACCTTCCTCCAGACCTTCCAGGATCTGGTGCTGCGGCCGCGTGACCTGCCCTACAAGGTGATGTTCCCGGGCCCGACCGGCACCAACGCCGTGGAGTCGGCCCTGAAGCTGGCGCGGAAGGTGAAGGGACGCGAGGCCATCGTGTCGTTCACCAACGCCTTCCACGGGATGTCCCTCGGGGCGCTCGCGGTGACCGGCAACGCCTTCAAGCGGGCCGGGGCCGGGGTCCCGCTGGTGCACGGCACGCCGATGCCGTTCGACAACTACTTCGAGGGCCAGGTCCCCGACTTCCTGTGGTTCGAGCGGCTGCTCGAGGACCAGGGGTCCGGGCTCAACAAGCCCGCCGCCGTGATCGTCGAGACCGTGCAGGGCGAGGGCGGCATCAACGCCGCGCGTCCGGAGTGGCTGCGGGCGCTCAAGGAACTGTGCGAGCGGCAGGACATGCTGCTGATCGTCGACGACATCCAGATGGGATGCGGGCGCACCGGGGCCTTCTTCTCCTTCGAGGAGTCCGGGATCGTCCCGGACATCGTGACCGTCTCCAAGTCGATCAGCGGCTACGGACTGCCCATGTCGCTCTGCCTGTTCAGGCCCGAGCTGGACGTGTGGGAGCCGGGTGAGCACAACGGCACCTTCCGCGGCAACAACCCGGCCTTCGTCACCGCCACCGCCGCCCTCGAGACGTACTGGGCCGACGGGTCCGCCATGGAGAAGCAGACCCGGACGCGTGGCGAGCAGATCGAGCAGGGGCTCATCTCGATCACCGAGGAGAACCTCGCCGACGTCAAGGAGTACCGGGGCCGCGGTCTGGTGTGGGGCCTGGAGTTCCACGAGAAGGCGCGGGCCGGGCGGGTCGCGAAGCGGGCCTTCGAACTCGGGCTGCTGATCGAGACGTCCGGCCCGGAGAGCGAGGTCGTCAAACTGCTGCCGGCCCTGACCATCACCCCCGAGGAACTGGACGAGGGCCTCAGTGTCATCGCCCGCGCCGTACGGGAAACCGTCTGACGCCCTCGGACCCCGTATCCCCTACCTAGGAGGCATCGCACCACAGTGATCGTCCGTTCGTTCAAGGACATCGAAGGCACCGACCGGCATGTGCGGGCGGCGTCCGGCACCTGGGAGAGCAAGCGCATCGTGCTCGCTCAGGAACGGGTCGGGTTCTCGCTGCACGAAACGATTCTGTACGCGGGTACCGAGACGTCGATGTGGTACGCGAACCACATCGAGGCCGTCGTCTGCGTCGAGGGCGCTGCCGAACTGACCGACCACGAGAGCGGGCGGACGCACAGCATCACGCCCGGCACCATGTACCTCCTCGACGGGCACGAGCGGCACACGCTCCGCGTCAAGGAGGACTTCCGCTGCATCTGCGTGTTCAACCCGCCCGTCACGGGCCGGGAGGACCACGACGAGAACGGCGTGTACCCCCTGTTGACCGAGCCCGAGGAGGTGTGAGCATCGTGACCACCCTCACCGATCTCTACCCCACCCGTGGCACCACCGAGGTGTCCGTCCCCCGTCAGGACCCCGTCGTCTGGGGCTCCCCCGACACGCCCGGCCCGATCCCGGCGGCCGGCCTCCAGGAGTACGAGCGCGACGGCTTCCTCACCGTCGACCAGCTGATCACCGACGACGAGGTCACCGTCTGCCGGCGGGAGCTGGAGCGGCTGGTCGCCGACCCGGAGATCCGGGCCGACGGGCGGTCGATCGTCGAGCCGAAGTCCAAGGAGATCCGCTCCGTCTTCGAGGTGCACAAGCTCAGTGAGGTGTTCGCCGCGCTGGTGCGCGACGAGCGGGTCGTGGGGCGGGCCCGGCAGATCCTCGGTTCGGACGTGTACGTCCACCAGTCGCGGATCAACGTCAAGCCGGGCTTCGGGGCCAGGGGCTTCTACTGGCACTCCGACTTCGAGACCTGGCACGCCGAGGACGGTCTGCCGAACATGCGGACGGTGTCCGTGTCGATCGCGCTCACCGAGAACCGCGACACCAACGGCGGGCTCATGATCATGCCGGGCTCGCACCGGACGTTCCTCGGCTGCGCCGGGGCCACGCCCGAGGACAACTACAAGAAGTCGCTGCAGATGCAGGACGCGGGCACGCCGTCGGACGAGGCGCTGACCGCGATGGCCGGCGACCACGGCATCAAGTTGTTCACGGGCAAGGCCGGTTCGGCGACCTGGTTCGACTGCAACTGCATGCACGGGTCCGGCGACAACATCACGCCGTTCCCGCGCAGCAATGTGTTCATCGTGTTCAACAGCGTGGAGAACACGGCCGTGGAGCCGTTCGCGGCGCCGGTGCGCAGGCCGGACTTCATCGGCGCGCGGGACTTCACACCCGTGCGGTGAGCCGCCTTCCTTCCTCGCCGGCCGCGTCGGCAGGCCCGGACGCCCCCACCCGGATCGGGTGCTG
>NZ_JBHWUW010000043.1:0-78582 GCF_042737245.1 Streptomyces sp. NPDC060002 | reverse complement strand
TATATTATCACAATCCCACCGTCTCGGGGCCCCCGGGGGCACCCAATCGGGGGGGGGGGGGCGTTTTTTGTGGCCCCCCCCCCCCACCGCCATGACCGAAGGTCACTGGTCCCGGTACATCTCCGCCACGAGGAAGGCCAGGTCCAGGGACTGGCTCCGGTTCAGGCGGGGGTCACAGGCCGTCTCGTAGCGCTGGTGCAGGTCGTCGACGAAGATCTCGTCGCCGCCGCCCACGCACTCGGTGACATCGTCACCGGTCAGCTCCACGTGGATGCCGCCCGGATGGGTGCCGAGGCCCTTGTGGACCTCGAAGAAGCCCTTGACCTCGTCGAGCACGTCGTCGAACCGGCGGGTCTTGTGACCGGAGGCCGCCTCGTAGGTGTTGCCGTGCATCGGGTCGGTGATCCAGGCCACGGTCGCGCCCGAGGCGCTGACCTTCTCGACCAGCTCGGGCAGCTTGTCGCGGACCTTGTCGGCGCCCATACGGACGATGAAGGTCAGCCGGCCCGGCTCGCGGTCGGGGTCGAGGCGCTCGATGTACTTCAGCGCCTCCTCGGCCGTGGTCGTCGGGCCGAGCTTGATGCCGATCGGGTTGCGGATCTTCGAGGCGAACTCGATGTGCGCGTGGTCCAGCTGCCGGGTGCGCTCGCCGATCCACACCATGTGCGCCGAGACGTCGTACAGCCGCCCGGTGCGGGAGTCGACCCTGGTCAGGGCGGACTCGTAGTCGAGGAGCAGCGCCTCGTGCGAGGAGAAGAACTCGACCGTCTTGAACTCCTCCGGGTCGGTCCCGCAGGCGTGCATGAAGTTCAGTGCCTGGTCGATCTCACGGGCGAGCTGCTCGTAGCGCTGACCGGACGGGGACTGCTTCACGAAGTCCTGGTTCCAGGCGTGCACCTGGCGCAGGTCGGCGTAGCCGCCGGTGGTGAAGGCTCGCACCAGGTTGAGCGTGGAGGCGGACGCGTTGTACATCCGCTTCAGCCGCTCGGGGTCCGGGATACGGGACGCCTCGTCGAAGTCGAAGCCGTTGACCGAGTCGCCCCGGTACGTCGGCAGGGTCACGCCGTCGCGGGTCTCGGTGCCCTTGGAGCGCGGCTTGGAGTACTGGCCGGCGATCCGGCCGACCTTGACGACCGGCACCGAGGCCGCGTACGTCAGCACGGCGCCCATCTGGAGCAGCGTCTTGAGCTTGTTGCGGATGTGATCGGCGGACACGCCGTCGAAGGCCTCGGCACAGTCGCCGCCCTGGAGAAGGAACGCCTCTCCCTTGGCGACGGCCGCCATCCGGGCGCGCAGCTGGTCGCACTCGCCGGCGAAGACGAGTGGCGGATACGACTCGAGGTCCGCGATCACTGCGCGCAGAGCCTCGGTGTCGGGGTACTCGGGCTGCTGCGCCGCGGGAAGGTCTCGCCAGGTGTTGCCAGCGCTGGCGCTGGTCTTAGCGTTCACGGTCACGCCCTCAACATTACGGGGTCGTGTCGAGTCGTTTTCGCCCGGCTCGACAGGTGAGACGCCCTCCCGCTCAGGTGCGCGTGGGATAGGGTGCGTCGCATGTTCGCGCTTTCGACCCAGAACTGGTGGTGGACCGCTCATCCGGCGGCCCACTGAACTGCGCGTACGCAAGACTTCGCGAAGGCCGCCCGAGGGGCGGCCTTCGGCGTGTCCGGGGCCGTTCCTCGACCGATACCGACATCGATCGATACCGAGATCGACGGAAGAGGAACCCCATGGACCTGGCACGGCTGCTCCACGACGACCGCCCGTTCGCCCTGCTCCGCCGCCGCACCCCCGGCCATGACGCGGACACGGTGGAGGTGCTGCTCGGCCCGGTCGGTACGTACGACCGGCTCGCCGACCTGCCCGAGGAGGGGCTGGCCCTCATCCCCTTCCGGCAGATCCGCGAGCGCGGCTTCGACGTCCGCGACGACGGCACGCCGCTGGCGGTGCTGGTTCCCGAGGAGACTCACGTCCTGCCCCTGGCGGACGCCCTGGCCCAGCTCCCGGCCCGGGACGTGCGCGTCGAGGACGGTGGCTTCGACGTGGCCGACGAGGAGTACGCGGAGATCGTCGGGCGGGTGCTGCGGGACGAGATCGGCCGGGGCGAGGGCGCCAACTTCGTGATCCGGCGGACGTACCAGGGGCGGATCCCGGGGTTCGGCCGGGCCGAAGCGCTGGCCCTCTTCCGGCGGCTCCTCGAAGGCGAGCGGGGCGCCTACTGGACGTTCGTCGTGCACACCGGGGACCGGACGCTGGTGGGAGCCAGTCCCGAGGTGCATGTGCGGATGTCCGGCGGCACGGTCGTGATGAACCCGATCAGCGGGACGTACCGGTATCCCGCGGAGGGTCCGACGCCCGAGAAGCTGCTGGACTTCCTCGCCGACGGCAAGGAGATCGAGGAACTGTCGATGGTCGTCGACGAGGAGCTCAAGATGATGTGCACCGTCGGTGACATGGGCGGGGTGGTGATCGGACCCCGGCTGAAGGAGATGGCGCATCTCGCGCACACGGAGTACGAGCTGCGCGGCAGGTCCTCGCTGGATGTGCGGGAGGTCCTGAAGGAGACCATGTTCGCGGCGACCGTCACCGGCTCGCCCGTGCAGAACGCCTGCCGGGTCATCGAGCGGTATGAGCCCCTCGGGCGGGACGGTGTCGGGCGGGGTTACTACGCCGGCGCGCTGGCGCTGCTGGGCCGGGACCAGGGCGGGGCGCAGACCCTCGACTCCCCCATTCTCATCCGCACCGCCGACATCGACGCGGCCGGGCGGCTGCGGGTGCCGGTGGGCGCCACGCTCGTCCGCGGGTCGGATCCCGCGGGCGAGGTCGCGGAGACGCACGCGAAGGCGGCGGGCGTCCTGGCCGCGCTCGGTGTCCGGCCGGGCAGGCCGCGCACGGACGACGCGCGGCCCCGGCTGGCCGACGACCCCCGGGTGCGGGCGGCGCTGGACGGACGGCGGGCCTCGCTGGCGCCGTTCTGGCTGCGGATGCAGGAGCGGACGGAGGAGCTGACCGGGCACGCGCTCGTCGTGGACGGCGAGGACACCTTCACCGCGATGCTCGCCCATGTGCTGCGGTCGAGCGGTCTCGGGGTGAGCGTCCGGCGCTACGACGAGCCCGGGCTGACGGAGTCGGTGCTCGCGCACGAGGGGCCGGTCGTGCTGGGCCCCGGCCCCGGTGACCCGTCCGACCTGAGCGACCCCAAGATGCGGTTGCTGCGGGAGCTGACCTCGCGGGTGATCCGGGAGCACCGGCACGGTGTCCTCGGGGTCTGCCTCGGGCACGAGCTGATCGCGGCGGAGCTGGGGCTGGACATCGTACGGAAGGAGGTGCCGTACCAGGGGGCGCAGACGACCGTGGACCTGTTCGGGCGGCCGGAGACCGTCGGGTTCTACAACAGCTTCGTGGCGCTGTGCGACGACGAGGCGCTGCGGGAGCTGGCCGCGCACGGCGTGGAGGTGAGCCGGGCCGCGAACGGCGAGGTGCACGCGCTGCGCGGGCCGCGGCGCGCCGAGGGCGCCCCCATCAACGCGGTCGCCGGGGTCCAGTTCCATCCGGAGTCCGTGCTGACGCTGAACGGGGCCTCCGTGCTGCGGGAGTTGGTGGCCCGGGTGTGCGCCGAGCCGCGGCCGGCCCGTTAGCGGTCCGTCAGCCGAAGAACACGCCGACCTCCGTGTACAGCTCCGGGTTCACCGTCTTCAGTCTCGCGGTGGCCTCGGCGATCGGTACGCGGACGATGTCCGTGCCGCGCAGGGCGACCATCTTGCCGAAGTCGCCCTCGTGGACGGCGTCGATGGCGTGCAGGCCGAAGCGGGTG
The DNA here is from genome assembly GCF_042737245.1 of Streptomyces sp. NPDC060002. Lineage (NCBI taxonomy): Bacteria > Bacillati > Actinomycetota > Actinomycetes > Kitasatosporales > Streptomycetaceae > Streptomyces > Streptomyces sp. NPDC060002. The sequence continues at coordinate 74,771 of NZ_JBHWUW010000043.1, read as the reverse complement.
GCGAGCCAGCGGTCGAAGGCGCTCGGCGTGCCGCCGCGCTGGACGTGGCCGAGGACCGTCGTACGGGCCTCCTTGCCCGTCCGCCGCTCGATCTCCTTGGCGAGCCACTCGCCGACGCCGGACAGCCGGACGTGTCCGAAGGAGTCCAGCGACCCGTCCTTCAGCACCGCGTCCCCGTCCCTGGGCATCGCACCCTCGGCGACGACCACGATCGGGGCGTACGACGCCCGGAAGCGGGAGGTCACCCAGGCGCAGACCTGCTCGATGTCGAAGCGCTGCTCGGGGATGAGGATGACGTTGGCGCCGCCGGCCAGGCCCGAGTGCAGGGCGATCCATCCGGCGTGACGGCCCATCACCTCGACCACGAGGACACGCATATGGGACTCGGCGGTGGTGTGCAGCCGGTCGATGGCCTCGGTCGCGATGCCCACGGCGGTGTCGAAGCCGAAGGTGTAGTCGGTGGCGGACAGGTCGTTGTCTATCGTCTTCGGGACGCCGACGCAGGGCACCTGGTATTCGTCGCAGAGACGGGCGGCGACCCCGAGGGTGTCCTCGCCGCCGATGGCGATGAGGGCCCCGATCCCCTGCCGGGCGAGGGTGCCCTTGATCCGGCGGATGCCGTCCTCCTCCTTGAGGGGGTTGGTCCGCGAGGAGCCGAGGATCGTGCCGCCGCGGGGCAGGATGCCGCGCACGGCGCGGATGTCGAGGCGGACCGACCTCCCTTCCAGGGGGCCCCGCCAGCCGTCGCGGAACCCGACGAACTCATGGCCGTACTCCTGGACGCCCTTGCGGACGACCGCCCTGATGACGGCGTTGAGGCCGGGGCAGTCCCCGCCTCCGGTCAGTACTCCGACGCGCATGGAAGTGTCCCTTCGCCGCGGTTGGCCGACGAAGGTCACGGTAATGGTGATCCAGCTCACACAGATATGGCTCGGCGGGTCCAATTCCGGTGAATCGCCCGGGGATTGGCCGCGGCGCCCTCATTCGTCGTCGAGGCCGCGCTCTATCGCGTACCGGACCAGCTCCACCCGGTTGTGGAGCTGGAGCTTGCCGAGGGTGTTCTGGACGTGGTTCTGGACCGTGCGGTGGGAGATGACGAGGCGTTCGGCGATCTGCTTGTAGCTCAGGCCCTTGGCGACCAGCCGCAGCACCTCGGTCTCCCGGTCGGTGAGCCGGGGCGCGCCGGGTTCGCCGCCGCCGCCCGTGGCGGGGCCGGGGTCGGAGGCCAGCCGGCGGTACTCGCCGAGGACCAGTCCGGCCAGGCCCGGGGTGAACACCGGGTCGCCGACGGCCGTGCGGCGCACCGCGTCCAGCAGTTCCTCCGTGGAAGCCGACTTCAGCAGGTAGCCGGTCGCGCCGGACTTCACCGCCTCCAGCACGTCGGCGTGCTCACCGCTCGCCGACAGCACCAGGACCCGCAGGGCCGGGTTCGCGGCGACGACCTCCTTGCAGACCTGGACGCCGGGCTTGGCCGGCAGGTTCAGGTCCAGCACCAGCACATCGGGCATGGTGGCCTTGGCCCGGCGCACGGCCTGCTCGCCGTCGCCCGCGGTGGCGACCACGTCGAGGCCGGCCTCGGCGAGGTCCCGGGCGACGGCGTCGCGCCACATGGGGTGGTCGTCGACCACCATGACCCTGATCGGATCCTGCTGCCTGCTCATCGCTGTCCCGCCTTCCCCCGTCGCACGTTCTTGTCCTTCTTCTCCTTCGGCACCGTCAGTTCGACCTCCGTGCCCTGCCCCGGGGTGGAGATCAGCTCGGCACTGCCGCCGAGATCGCGCAGCCGGCCCCGGATCGACTGGGCGACCCCGAGCCGCCCCTCGCCCTCGGCCTGCGCGAGCCGCCCCTCGGGGATGCCGGGCCCGTCGTCCCGCACGGTGATGATCACCTCGCCGGGCTCGTCCTCCACCAGGATCCAGGCCCGGGCGTCCTCCCCTGCGTGTCCGCGTACGTTGTCCAGGGCGGCCCCGACCGCCGCGGCCAGCTCCTTCGCGGCCGGCGCGGGCAGCAGCACCGGGGCGCCCGGCTCGGCGAGATTGACGCGGGCGGCGGCGAAGGGGGCGAGCAGCGAGCGCAGGTCGACCGGACCGGTCTGCTCCGCCGGCTCCTCCACCACCCGCACGACGGCGCCCTCGGCCGCGTCCTGCGACACCCGCGAGACGGGCACGAGGCCACCGGCGACCAGGGTGCGCAGCGCGACCTCCTGCTCGCCGGCCATCCGGCCCAGTTCGGCCGCCTCACCGCCGAGGACCGCGCCGCGCCGCTGCACCATGGCCAGCACCTGGAGCACGCCGTCGTGGATGTCCCGGGCGAGCCGCTCCCGCTCCCGGGTCGCGGCCTCGATCTCCAGCGCGCGGGCGAGGGTGCGCTCGGAGGCGCGGGCGACCTCGACGACGTAGCCGATGGCGATGGAGGCGACCCAGACGAGGATCACGTTGTGGATGGTGTCGCGGGCCGGGGTGCCGCGCTCGACCAGGTTGGCGACCGCTACGGCCGTGGACGCGAACGCCGCCCAGCGCCAGCCGCCCTTGATGGCGAACGCCAGGACGGAGCCGGCGGTCCATATCGACGGCAGCGTCGGGCCGCCCGACTGGATGCGCTCAGGGGCGTCGGCCACGGTCGTGAGCAGGATGCCGGTCAGCGCGATGGTGAGGTCGGCGGCGAGGAAGCGCTTGGTGCAGCTCGCCGCGCTCGCGACCTTGGGCAGGGTGGCCACGGTCCAGACGAACAGGACGCAGTAGTAGCCGACGGCCACCCAGGGCCGGGCGAACCCGCCGTAGGCGGTGGCGAAGAAACCCACCGCGTACAGCATGGTGAGCACCCGGTAGCCGGCGAGCGCACGCCACAGCGGCAGCTCGACCGACATCGTCATGACTCTCTCGCGCCTGGCCATCCGTCCCCCGCCCCCGGGCCCCGACTGCTGACTGCCGCCCACCGACCTACTGCTCTTCGTCCTTCTTCGCCTGGTCCTTCTTCGCCTGGTCCTTCTCGGCCTGCGCGAGAGCCGCCTTCGCGGCCTTCTCCGCTTCCTTGTCGGCCTTCGCCGCCTCCGTGATCTGCCGCTTGGCAGCGGTGGCGTAGATGTCGACGTACTCCTGGCCGGAGAGCTTCATGATCTCGTACATGACCTCGTCGGTCAGGGCGCGCAGCACGAAGCGGTCGTGGTCCATGCCCTGGTACCGCGCGAACTCCAGCGGCCTGCCGATGCGGATGCCGGGCCGCATGACCTTCGGCAGCACCTTCCCCGGCGGCTGGATCTTCTCGGTGTCGATCATCGCGACCGGGATCACGGGCGCGCCGGTGGCGAGCGCCACGCGCGCGAGGCCGCCCGGCTTGCCGCGGTAGAGCCGGCCGTCGGGCGACCGCGTGCCCTCCGGGTAGATGCCGAACAACTCGCCCCGCTCGAGCACCTCTATGCCGCTCCGGATCGCCGCCTCGCCGGCCCCGCGACCGCCGGAGCGGTCCACCGGGAGCTGGCCGACGCCCTTGAAGAAGGCCGCCGTCAGCCGGCCCTTCACACCGGGCGTGGTGAAGTACTCGGCCTTCGCGATGAAGGTCACCTTGCGGTCGAGGACCGCGGGCAGGAAGAACGAGTCCGAAAAGGACAGGTGGTTGCTCGCCAGGATCGCGGGGCCCTCGGCGGGAATGTTCTCGAGGCCTTCCACCCAGGGCCTGAAGGTGACCTTCAGCGGTCCCCCGATAGCGACCTTCATCGCGCCGTACAACAAGCGAGTGCCTCCTGTTTGTGTCGCACAGACCTTAACCCGGAGTGGCCGCAATGGCTCCGACGACCCTGGTCGGTGTCAGTGCGGTCGCGTACGGTGAAGCAGACGTCCCTCCCACGAAGAACAGACGAAGACAGGAGACCGAAGGTGCCGGTCCTTCCTGGAGCCGAGCCGTACCGCCATGAGGGCGGAGAGGTCGGGGTGCTCCTCTGTCACGGCTTCACCGGTTCCCCGCAGTCGCTGCGCCCCTGGGCGCGGTACCTGGCCGGGCAGGGCCTGACCGTCTCGCTGCCGCTGCTGCCCGGACACGGCACGCGCTGGGAGGACATGGCGCTGACCGGCTGGCCGGACTGGTACGCGGAGGTGGACCGCGAGCTGCGCGCCCTGCGCGACCGCTGCTCCCGGGTGTTCGTGGCCGGTCTGTCCATGGGCGGCGCGCTGGCCCTGCGGCTCGCCGCGAAGCACGGGGAAGGGGTGGACGGCGTCGTCGTCGTCAACCCGGCGAACCGGGTGCACGGTCTGTCCGCGTACGCCCTTCCGGTGGCCCGCCATCTCGTCCGGACGACGAAGGGGATCACCAGCGACATCGCGAAGGAGGGCGTGCTGGAGAGCGGGTACGACCGGGTGCCGCTGCACTCGGCGCACTCCCTGCGCACCTTCCTGCGGATGATCGACGGTGAACTGCCGCAGGTCACGCAGCCACTGCTGCTTCTGCACAGCGCCCAGGACCATGTCGTGCCGGCCGCCGACTCGGCCCGCGTCCTCGGCCGGGTGTCGTCGACGGACGTGACCGAGATCCTGCTGGAACAGAGCTACCACGTGGCAACGTTGGACCACGATGCGGACCGGATCTTCGAGGAGAGCTACGCGTTCATCGCCCGGATCGCGCCCAGTGTCGGCAAGGAAGGGACGGCCGTAGGTGGCTGAGCACGACTCCGACCGTGAGGACCGGGAGAACCGGGACGAACGGGACGGCCCGGAGGGCCGGGAGGGCCGCGCGCCGGAGGAGCAGAGTGTGCCCTTCGACGAGGCCGCCGCGTGGGCGGCGATCGTCGCGGGATACGGCGAGGAGCCGGCGGACCCGCCGGGCGCCAAGCCGTTCAAGTCGGTCGAGGACCTGGCGCTGCTCGAGGTCGAGACGAACGACGAGGAGTCCGGGGCGGAATCCGGCAAGGAATCCGGCAAGGAACCCGCGAAGGACGCCGCCGAGGAACCCGACGAGGAGAAGGAACCGGCCAAGCCGCTGGGCGGCTCGATCGCCTTCGCGCCCGGTGTCGGCCCGCGTGACCACAAGGCGCCCGAGCCGGCGGAGGAGGACTTCGACGGGGACGACGAGGGTCACTTCGTCCCGCCGGAGCCGCCGCCGCTGCCCGCCGCCGACACCACGGCCAAGTTCGCCTGGCTCGGGGTGATCGGCGGGCCGTTGCTGCTCCTGCTCGCGGTGCTGCTGGGCTGGGAGATGACGTGGTGGCTGTCGACCGTCGGCATCGGCGGTTTCCTCGGCGGCTTCGCCACGCTGGTGATGCGGATGCGCACGGAGGACGAGGAGGACGGGGATCCGGGACGGGGAGCGGTCGTCTAGGGCCTGTCCGGCCGATCATGCCGCAGACGCGGGGCTCGGCACGCCGAACAGGCCCTGACCCGCGGGGATCCTGAGGGCGGCAAGGACCGGAAGGTGGTCCGTGGCCGCCCTCAAGTCGCTTCCGGTGACTCCGGGAAGTCCGATCGGCACCCCGCAGCCCAGCACCTCCACTCCCTTCGTCACGAAGATCCCGTCGATGCGGCGGTTCGGCCCGGTGGACGGGAAGCTGTTCTCGGCGCCCCAGGGGGCGGCGGTGCGGCAGTCCTGGAGGGCGGCGGTCAGGCGGCCGAAAGTACGGCCGCCGGGGCTCTCGTTGATGTCGCCGCCGGCGACCGCGTGCTCCACCCCCATCCCGGCGAGGCGGTCGAGCAGCATGCCCGCCTGCTCGTAGCGCTCGGCTGCCGTCAGACCGAGGTGGCAGGCGGCCACGCCGAGCCGGGCACCCCCGAAGCGGACCACGGCGGTCGCGAATCCCCGGCGGTGCTCGCCGGGGGTGAGCGGCAACAGGACGTCCTCGGTGCGCTCGACGGTCGCCCGCAGCGTGCACAGGACGGCAGGACCGGCCGCCGTGCCGCCGCCGGTGAGGATCACCTGGCCGGAGGCGGCCGCGAGCCGGGCGAGCTTCTTGCGCCAGCGGAAGAAGCGGGGAGCCTCCTGGACGAGGGTCAGGTCGGGGGCGCAGGCCGTGATGACCCGGGCCAAGGCCTCGGTGTCGTCCCGCAGGGAGCGGATGTTGTAGCTGAGGACCCGGATGACGGCCGAACCGTCGGGCTCGGTGCGGGAGTTGGGTAGCGGCGAGGTCGTCGGCATAGCGATCAAGATACGCCGCTCCGTCCGCTACGTCCGGAAAAGCGAACGGGGGCCGCGAGCGGCCCCCGTGTTGACGCCATGTGCAGTACGGCCGGCCGTACAAGGAGCGGTACGACCAGCCGTGCGAGTTGTATGAGCGGTACGGCTACATGATCGGTACGGCTACATGATCGGGTCGGGTTCTCTCGCCAGGTCCGCCGCCCCCACCAGGCCCGCCTTGTTGCCCAGCTGGGCCGCGATGACATCGGCCACCGGGCGCCAGTTGCCGCCGACCAGCCAGCGCTTGTAGGACTTGCGGATCGGGTCGAGGACCAGCTCGCCCTCGTCCGAGAGACCGCCGCCGACGATGAACGCGGACGGGTCGAACAGGGACGCCAGGTCGGCGAGGCCGGCGCCGGCCCAGCGGGCGAGCTCGCGGTAGGAGTCGACGGCGACCGGGTCGCCCTGGCGGGCGGCCATGGAGATGTGCTTGCCCTCGATGCCGTCGGGGTTGCCGTCACCCAGCGACAGCAGGATCTCGGCGTTCTCGGGGGTCGCGTTGGCGCGCTGCTTGGCGTAGCGCACGAGGGCGCGGCCGGAGGCGTACTGCTCCCAGCAGCCCTGCGAGCCGCAGCCGCACAGCAGACCGTCCGGCACCATGCGGATGTGGCCGAACTCGGCGGCGACGCCGAAGTGGCCGCGGCGCAGCTTGTTGCCGATGATGATGCCGCCGCCGAGGCCGGTGCCGAGGGTGATGCAGATGACGTTGCGGTGGCCCTTGCCCGCGCCGAACTTGTACTCGCCCCACGCCGCGGCGTTGGCGTCGTTCTCCACCACGACGGGGAGACCCACGCGGGCCTCGACCTCGGCCTTCAGCGGCTCCTGGCGCCAGTCGATGTTGGGCGCGAAGTAGACCGTCGAGCGCTGGCGGTTGACGTAGCCGGCGGCGCCGATGCCCACACCGACGATGTCGTGCCCGGCACGCGCGCCCTCCACGGCGGAGGCGATGGCGTCCACGATGCCCTCGGGTGTGCCCGGGGTCGGCACTTTGTAGGTCGAGAGGATGTTGCCTTCCTCGTCGACCACGCCGGCCGCGATCTTCGTGCCGCCGATGTCGACGCCGATGGTGAGTCCCATGAATCCCTCAGTTTCGGTCGAGCCCCGCTACGGCCAACCGTACCCGAGGCCCTGTCCCCGGAGGGCTTCAGTCCAAGTCGATGCGCTGGCCGGGACCGGTGTCGTCGCCGTCGCGGCCCGGGTCGCGCGGGGTGTTCCCCGGGTCGTTCGCTCCGGTCGTCCAGCGTTGTTCCTGGGTCTGGACGGCGGAGCGGTACGCGGCCAGGAGTTCGGTGCCGGCGGCCGCGAGGTGGTCGAAGACGTCCGGGTTGCGCTCGATGACGGGCTCGACGGCGGCCTTGGCCTGCTGGACGACCTGGCGGACCACCTGCTGGGCGGCGGGTCCGGCGACCGCCCCGAGCAGCGGGGACTGGAGCGAGGACAGCTTGTCGCCGACGGCGTCGAGGAGCTTGCGCAGTTCCTCGGCGGCCGAGCCGGGCGGCCGGTCGTCCTGGGCACGGCGGCGGGCCTTCTCCGCCGCCAGGTCCTCGGCGGCGGCGGTGGCCCAGGCGTCGGCGTCGGTCGCGCGGGGCTGCTCGTCGAAGCCTGCTGTCCCGGCGGGCTCCCCGGCGGCGTCTGGCGTGGGGCGCTCTTCGCTCATGACGGACTCCTGATGACTCCTGGTCGACGACGCCTGATGACGGCTCGTCCCTACGACGGTACCCGAACGGCGGAACGTCGTTCAGTGGGTCCGTGGCCAGAGCCCGGGATCCGGCGCGAACCGCACGCACAGCTCGCCGTCGCGCAGCGCGGCGCCGTCGACGGTGCAGCGGCGCAGCACGGAGGGCAGCGCGACGATACGGCGGAACGCTCCGGCGGTGACGACCAGTTCGTCGCCGCGCCGGACGAGGTCGAGCTCGTCGCGTATGGCGCCGGGCAGCGGGAGGTGCCAGACGAGCACGCCGTCCTGCGCGAGCCGGTCGGCCACGGGCCACTCGACCGGGGAGGTCGCCGGGTTGACGGCGGGCACGGCGAGCGCGGCGAGGTCGTCGGCGCCGCGGGGGTCGTGCCCGAGGTGGGCGACGGGACGGGCCCCCTCGTCCCACTCCCCCAGGGCCTTGCGCTGCTGGGTGACGAGCCGGCCGAGCAGACCCTCGTCGTCGCCGGCCGGCTCCGGCAGAACGCGGTTGGCGACGAGCGACTCGACGGGCAGGGCCCGCAGGGCGAGGCCGAGGCGGGCGTCGCGGACGGCGTCGGCGCCGGCCGGTCCCGGCTCGGCGACCAGGCGTACGGCGGTGCCGGGGTCGGCGAGGACGGCCTCGACGGCGGCCAGCTCCATGTCCCAGCGGGCGGTCGTCTCGTACAGCCACTCGGCGGGCATCGGCACCCCGGCGAGACGGCCGAGCATCGGGCGCAGGGCGCGGGCCGCCTGCCGTTCCGGCGGGAGCAGTCGGCGCAGGTAGCGGCGCAGCTCCTCCGGGAGGGCCAGCAGGGCGAGGGCCTGCGGGACGGGCGGCAGGTCGACGACGAGGAGTTCGTGCAGGTCACCGCCGTCGGCGAGGGCGGCGTCCCGCAGCGCGCGCAGCAGGGTCAGCTCCTCGGCGCCGGGGAGGGGGGTGACCTCCTCCGGGTCGAGCCGGGAGGCGCCGAGCAGGTCGAGGACGGTGGAGGCACGGTCCTGGAAACCGGTGAGGTCGTCCCGGAAGCCGGCGGTGGCGTCGGGACGCCAGGCGGTGAGCCGCGGGGCGACCGGGACGGGGCTCGCACCGGTCCGCACTCCGAGCGCCGCGCCGAGGGTGTCGGTGCGGTCGGCGCTGAGGACGAGCGTGCGGGTGCCTTCCGCTGCCGCGCGCTGTGCGGTGGCGGCCGCCACGGTCGTGCGTCCGCTGCCGCCAGGGCCGGTGATCAGGATGGTGCGCATGAGGGTGAACCGTAACGGAGGTCGGAGCAACCCCCGACCTCCTCACCCCGCCCCCGGACCTGCCGGCTCCCGGGTCCCGTGGCCGGCGCTACTTCGCGGGCGCCTCGGTGCCGGCGTCGCCCGACTCCACGCGCTTCTTCAGGCCGGCCAGTGCGCGGTCGATGATGACCTTCTCGGCCTTGCGCTTGATCATGCCCAGCATGGGGATCTTGACGTCCACGGTCAGCTGGTAGGTGACCTCGGTCGCGCCGGCGCCGGCCGGCTTGAGGAGGTAGGAGCCGTCGAGCTGTCGCAGCATCTGGGACTTGACCAGCGTCCAGGAGACCTCGTGCGCGCCCGTCCAGGTGTAGCCGAGGACCTGGTCGTCCTTGATGGCGCCGGCGTCCATGACCAGGCGGACCTGCTCGGCCCTGCCCTGTCCGTCCGTGCCGAGGACCTCCGCCTGCTTCACCTCTCCGGTCCAGTCCGGGTAGCGGGCGAAGTCGGCGATCACCGCCATGACCTCGGCCGGTGCCGCCTCGATCGTGATGCTCGAGCTGGTGTGTTCCGCCATCGCCGTGGCTCCTCCGGATGCGGGCCGGTACAGGTAGAGAAGAGGACACCGTGCGCCAGCCGCCGCGCACGTGTGTGCAGCGTGAAGGCTACCCCGCGCCCGACCTGCCGCCTTCACCCGGAGCCGGGACGCCGTCCGGACGGCGTGGGGTCACCACTCCAGCGCCCATGGCTTCCCGCTTCCGGCGAAGTGCCCCACGTTCACGCACTCGGTCGCGCCGACCCGCATCCGGCGGGCGAGCGGCTGGTGGACGTGCCCGAAGAGCGCGTAGCGGGGCCGGGTGCGGCGGATGGCGTCCAGCAGCGCCCGGCTGCCCCGCTCGAAGCGGCGGGCCACGGTGTCGTAGACGAGTTCCGGCACCTCCGGCGGGATGTGGGTGCACAGCACGTCCACCTCGCCCACGGCCTCGATCTTCGCCGCGTACTCCTCGTCGCTGATCTCGTACGGCGTGCGCATGGGGGTTTTCAGGCCGCCGCCCACGAAGCCGAAGACCCGGCCGCCGATCTCCACCCGCTCGCCGTCCAGGACGGTGGTGCCGGGTCCGGCGAACTCGGGCCACAGCCGCGGCATGTCGACGTTGCCGTAGGTGGCGTACGTCGGCTTCGGGAATGCCGGGAACAGCTCGGCGTACTGCTTGCGGACCGCCTGCTCGATCAGCGCGGCCCGGTCGCCGCCGATGCCGCCCCAGAGGCGGGCGCCGAGCTCACGGGCCTCCTCGAAGCGGCGCGCGGTGCGCAGTTCGACGATGAGGTCGGCGTTCTCCACCCCGAAGAGGTCGGGGAAGATCCCGCGGGAATGGTCGGCGTAGTCCAGGAACAGGACCAGGTCGCCCAGACAGATCAGTGCGTCCGCGCCCTCTCCGGCCCGGGCCAGGTCGCGCGCGTTGCCGTGCACGTCGCTGACCACGTGGATGCGTGTCCGGCGGTTTCCGGGCGGTGTGGATGCCATGTCGATCAAGGGTAGGCGTGTGCGGCATACGTGAACAGTGGCGATCGAGATACCGGTTACTGGCCAGTCAGTAAAGCGGTGGACTACTGTCGGCCGGGAAACATCAATCTGTGTGACGCAGCGAACATCTCGCCGGACCCCCCTGTCGAAGACGCCATACCGACGGGTAACGTCCGGGCAGTCCAGTCGTGCTCAGGATTTCAACCATCGAGATCCACCGGGGTCCCGAGCACAGTCCCGAGCCTTGGACCGCATCGTCGCAGCACACAACGTCGTGGCGCCGGCGCCCTATGAGGAGCAGCAGTCTTGCGCGAGTTCAGCCTTCCGGCTTTGTACGAGGTCCCTGCGGACGGCAACCTGACCGACATCGTCCGCAGAAACGCCGCGCAGCATCCCGACGTCGCCGTCATCGCCCGCAAGGTGGGCGGCGCCTGGCAGGACGTGACGGCCACGGCCTTCCTGGCCGAGGTGCACGCCGCCGCCAAGGGCCTCATCGCCTCCGGCGTCCAGCCCGGCGACCGGGTCGGCCTGATGTCGCGCACCCGCTACGAGTGGACGCTGCTCGACTTCGCGATCTGGTGCGCGGGCGCGGTCACCGTGCCGGTGTACGAGACCAGCTCCCCCGAGCAGGTGCAGTGGATCCTCTCCGACTCGGGCGCGACCGCCGTCGTCGTCGAGCTGGACGGCCACGCGGCGGCCGTGGAGTCGGTGCGCGAGTCGCTGCCGGCGCTGAAACACGTCTGGCAGATCGAGGCCGGGGGCGTCGAGGAGCTCGGGCGGCTCGGCAAGGACGTCTCCGACCAGACGGTCGAGGAGCGCGGCTCGCAGGCCAAGGCCGACGACCCGGCGACCATCGTGTACACGTCCGGTACGACCGGCCGGCCCAAGGGCTGCGTGCTGACCCACCGCAGCTTCTTCGCCGAGTGCGGGAACGTCGTGGAGCGGCTGCGGCCGCTGTTCCGCACGGGCGAGTGCAGCGTGCTGCTCTTCCTCCCGCTCGCGCACGTCTTCGGCCGGCTGGTGCAGATCGCCCCGATGATGGCGCCGATCAAGCTGGGCACCGTCCCGGACATCAAGAACCTCACCGACGAGCTGGCCGCCTTCCGGCCGACGCTCATCCTGGGCGTGCCGCGGGTCTTCGAGAAGGTCTACAACTCGGCGCGCGCCAAGGCGCAGGCGGACGGCAAGGGCGCGATCTTCGACAAGGCGGCCGACACCGCGATCGCCTACAGCAAGGCGCTGGAGCTCCCGGCGGGCCCGCCGCTGAAGCTGAAGATCAAGCACAAGGTCTTCGACCGGCTCGTCTACAGCAAGCTGCGCGCGGTCCTCGGCGGCAAGGGCGAGTACGCCATCTCCGGCGGCGCCCCGCTGGGCGAGCGCCTCGGTCACTTCTTCCGCGGCATCGGCTTCACCGTCCTGGAGGGCTACGGCCTGACGGAGTCCTGTGCCGCCACCGCCTTCAACCCCTGGGACCGGCAGAAGATCGGCACGGTCGGTCAGCCGCTGCCCGGCTCGGTCGTGCGGATCGCGGACGACGGGGAGGTGCTGCTGCACGGCGAGCACCTCTTCAAGGAGTACTGGAACAACCCGGCCGCGACCGCCGAGGCACTGGCCGACGGCTGGTTCCACACCGGTGACATCGGCACCCTCGACGAGGACGGCTACCTCCGGATCACCGGGCGCAAGAAGGAGATCATCGTCACCGCGGGCGGCAAGAACGTCGCGCCGGCCGTGATCGAGGACCGGATCCGGGCGCACGCGCTGGTGGCGGAGTGCATGGTGGTGGGCGACGGGCGGCCGTTCGTGGGCGCGCTGGTCACCATCGACGAGGAGTTCCTGGGCCGTTGGGCTTCCGACCACGGCAAGCCGGCGGGCTCGACCGCGGCGTCGCTGCGCGGGGACGCCGACCTTCAGGCCGCCGTCCAGTCGGCGATCGACGACGGCAACGCCGCGGTCTCGAAGGCGGAATCGGTGCGGAAGTTCCGCATTCTGTCCGCCCAGTTCACGGAGGACTCGGGCCACCTCACGCCGTCGCTGAAGCTCAAGCGCAATGTCGTGGCCAAGGACTACGCGGGCGAGATCGAGGCGATCTACGCCAAGTAGCGGCTGCGGCTGCGGCTGCGCAGAACCTCCTGACGGAGCGTCATGGCGCGGTGTCCTCCACGAGGACCCGCGCCATCGTGCGCTCGGCGAGCGCGGTGATGGCGACGAACGGGTTCACCCCGAAGTTGCCGGGCACCAGCGAGCCGTCGCACTGGAGGCCGACGCGGACGACGCGGACGACGCGGAGCGTGGCCGCCGCCCGGAGGGTGGCCACGCACGGGATGTGACGTCTCGTCAGCTGATCGCTGGTCAGCTGACGTCACATCAGTTCTGCTGGCCGTGTGCGCAGCATCGGCGGATTGGGCGCCTCCGCCCCGGGCGCGGAGGGAAAAGCTAGAGCAACGTCTTCAACTTCTCCGCCAGCAGGTCCCACCGCCACTTCTCCTCCACCCAGCCGCGCCCCCGCTCCCCCATCCGGCGGCGCAGCTCCGCGTCCCCGAGCAGGGCGACGATGCGTTCGGCCACGTCGGCCGGGGAACCGCCCGGCACGACCCACCCCGTCTCCCCGTCGAGCACCGCGTCGGGCGCCCCGCCCGAGTCCCCGGCGACGACGGGCAGCCCGGTCGCCGAGGCCTCCAGGTAGACGATCCCGAGCCCCTCGACGTCGAGTCCGCCCCGCCGGGTCCGGCACGGCATCGCGAAGACGTCCCCGGCGCCGTAGTGGGCGGGCAGCTCCGACCAGGGCACCGACCCGGTGAAGCGCACCGCGTCCGCCACCCCGCGCTCATGGGCGAGCCTGCGCAGGTCCTTCTCGTACGGCCCGCCCCCGACGATCAGCAGGACCGCCTCCGGCTCGGCGGCCAGGATCCGCGGCAGGGCGAGGATCAGCGTGTCCTGGCCCTTGCGCGGTACGAGCCGCGAGACGCACACCACCACCGGCCGGTCGGTCAGCCCGAGCCGCGCCCGCACCTCCTCGCCGCCCGATCCCGGGTGGAAGGTCTTCTCGTCGACGCCCGGCGGGAGCTGCACCATCCGCCCGGCAGCCCCGGCGCTCAGCGCGGTGGCGATCCGCGAGCGGGTGTACTCGCCCAGGTAGGTGATCGTGTCCGTGCTCTCGCCGATCCGGCCGAGGAGCTGCCGGGCGGCGGGCAGCTGCGCCCACCCGGCCTCGTGCCCGTGGGTGGTGGCCACCAGCCGCTCGGCGCCCGCCTTCCGTAGCGCCGGCGCCATCAGCCCGAGCGGCGCGGCCGCCCCGAACCACACCGACGTGCACCCGTGCTCCCGCAGCAGCCCGACGGCCCGGCGGGTCGCCCCGGGCGTCGGCAGCAGCATCGTCGTGGAGTCCCGCACGACGGTGAAGGGCTGCTCGGCGTCGAAGGCGGCCGTCGCCTCGACACCCTCACGGGAACGCTTCCAGGTGGACGCGTAGACGACGAGTCGGCCGGGATCGAGCCGGAGCGCCATGTTGTGCAGGAACGCCTGGATGCCGCCCGGGCGGGGCGGGAAGTCGTTCGTCACGATCAGGGTCTTGTGCATCGCAGCCGACCCTATCCAAACGCCGTTCACAGCCGCGTCCGACCGCGCCTCACAGCCCGGCGGGAGAACATGTGGGCCATGGAGACGACGGCCGCGGGACGGCCCCTGACCTGCCTGCTGACGACCTGGGGCGTGACCCGGCTCGTGCTGCTGCTCTTCGTCTTCAAGGTGTTCCTCTTCCCCGGCCCGGACGTCACCAGCGACATCTCCGTCACCTACCAGGGGTGGTACGAGGTGCTGCGCACCGGCGCCTTCCCGGCCGCCGACGTCACCTGGCAGTACCCGCCCGCCGCCGCCCTCGCCATCCTCTCCCCCGGCCTGCTGCCCTTCCTCGACTACGCGTCGGCCTTCTTCGTCCTGGCCTTCCTGGCCGACCTGGCCGTCCTCATGCTGCTGCTGAACACGGGCCTGCGCCCCGGCCGGTCGCTGCGCGGCGCCTGGATGTGGGTGGCGGGCGTGCCGCTGCTCGGTCCCACCGTCTACTCCCGCTACGACGTGATGGTGACGGCGGTCGCGGTCGCCGCGCTGGTCGCCGGCGTCCGGCGGCCCCGGGTGATGGGCGCGCTGACGGGTCTCGCGGTGCTGCTGAAGGTGTGGCCCGTGCTGCTGCTGGCGGGCGCCGTGCGCAGGCGGGCCTGGGGCGCGGCGGCGGTGACCGTCGGCGCCCTGGCCGCGCTGTTCGCCCTGACCATGCCCGGCGCCTTCGCCTTCCTGACCTTCCAGGGCGACCGGGGTACGGAGGTGGAGTCGCTGGGCGCCCTCGCCCTGCATGTGGCCCGGCAGTTCGGCTGGCAGGGCCAGGTGCTGCTCCACTACGGCTCGCTGGAGTTCCTCGGCCCGTACGTCGGCGTGGTGAGCGACGTGGCCCTGGGGCTGACGGCCGTCGCGTTCGGCTGGCTGCTGCTGTGGCGGCTGACGGCGCGCCGCTGCGCGCCGCAGACGCTGGCGGAGGCGGCCTTCACGGCGGTCCTGCTGTTCACCGTCACCAGCCGGGTGATCAGCCCGCAGTACCTCGTGTGGCTGATCGGCCTCGCGGCGGTCTGCCTGTGCTTCCGCGCCGGCTGTATGGTCCTGCCCGCCATCCTGGTCCTGGCCGCGTCCTTCGTGACGGTGCTGGAGTTCCCCGTCTTCTTCGCGGACGTCGTCGCGAGCAGCCCGCTCGGCGTCACGCTCCTGTTCCTGCGCAACGGCCTGCTGGTGGCCGCCGCGCTCACCGCGGCCGTCCGGCTGTGGCGGTCGACGGCGCCGAGGACCGCCCCCGCTCCCCCGGCCGGTCAGGCCGCCCGCACCAACGAGCCCGCGGTCTCTCCCTGACGACCGGGCCACGCCCGCCGCAGCACCAGCCCCACCGCCGCGCACTGCACCCCCATGGCGAGCGCCAGCGCCAGACAGACCCCCGGCAGCCCGAGCCCGGACAGCGCGTACGCGAGCGGCAGCTGGACGGCCGTGCCGAGCACGGTCACCCGCAGCAGCACGGGTGCGCCCCCGCTTCCCTCGAAGACCCCGCCCAGTGCGATGAACCCGGCCATGAGCAGCAGATACGGCCCGGCGCAGCGCAGGAACAGCACGCCCTCACGGGCCACGGCGGGCCCGGCGCCGAAGGCGGCCATGATCCAGGGGGCCGTCGCGCACAGCAGCAGAGCGGCCACCAGACCGACGGTCCCGGAGACGAGCACGGCCTGCCGCCCGATCGCCCGGCGCTCCTCCCGGCCCTCGCCCCGGGTGTGCGCGGTGTGGATGGAGGCGGCCTGGCGGACGGCGTAGAAGGCCATGGTCGCCACGTACATGACCTTGTACGCGATCGAGTAGGCGGCCACCGCCGTCACCCCGAGCCGGGCCACCACGGCGACCAGGGCGAGCGCGCCGCCCTGGCGCAGGGTGAAGTCGGCGGACATCGGCAGCCCGGTCGCCAGTGTGCGCCGCAGCGAGGCTCCGGTGGAGAGCGTGGGCGCCACCCGGGCGGCCGTCCGCAGCACGGCGTCGCGCCGCAGGGCCAGCAGCCCGGCCCCGAGCGCCACGCACCGGCACAGCACCGTGGAGACGGCGGCGCCCCGGACGCCGTAGCGGTGGATGAACAGTGGGTCGCAGACCAGGATCAGACCGTTGGCGAGCAACGCCATCCGCATCGGGGTCCTGGTGTCCCCGGCCCCCTTGAGGATGCCGTCGACGAGCTGCTGGCCGAAGAAGACGGCGATGCCCGGCAGCGAGATCGCGAAGTAGGACACGGCGAGAGGCACAGCGGGGCCGCCCTGCCCGCCGAGGACCAGCCGGGCCAGCGGCTCACGCAGCAGGAAGCCCCCGCCCGCGACGACGGGCGTGACCACCGCGCACAGCGCCCAGCCGCCCCGCACGGCCGCCCGCAGGGCCCCCGGATCCCGTGCCCCTCTGGCGTGCGCGACCAGCACCGTCGTCCCGGAGGCGAAGACCAGCGCGACCCCGAGCAGCACGTTCTCGGCGTTGGTGGCGACCGCGACGGCAGCTACCGCGGGCCCGCCCAGCCGGGACACCCAGACCGTGTTGATGATCCCGGCGGCGACGGAGGCGAGCAGCGAGAAGTAGACGGGGCGGGCGAGCGACAGGAGCTGCGTGCGATGACCGGCCATGACGGATCCCCCTGGAACGAAACAGCTCTGAACGGGCTGCCTCTGAACGGATGACCTCCAAACGGGCTACCTCTAAACGAGGTAGCTCGATAAGAGGTAGCATGGCGTCATCGTGTCCGCAAGGGAGGGCCATGCTCGAGCTGTCGATCCTCGGTTTCCTGGCCGAAGAGCCTTTGCACGGCTATGAATTGAAGGAGCGGATCAAGGCGCTGACCGGCCATGTCCGCCCGGTCAGCGACGGCGCGCTCTATCCGGCGATCACCCGCCTCGTCACAGCCGGCAAGCTCGACCAGCACCGGGAGGACGGCGCGGGCGCGGCCCCCCGCAGGGTGCTCTCCCTCACCGACGAGGGCCGGGCGGACCTGCTGGAACGTCTCCGCCACCCCCGGCAGCCGGAGATCACCGACCACGTCCGCTTCAACACGGTCCTCGCGTTCCTGCGGCACCTGCCCGACCGAGGGGAGCAGGCAACCGTCCTACGGCGCCGGCTGGACTTCCTCGAGACGCCCGCGAGTTTCTTCTACGCCGAGGGGAAGCCCGTACGGGCGGAGGAGACCGGGGACCTGTTCCGGCAGGGCATGCTGCGGGTCGCCCGGGCGACGGGGGAGGCGGAGCGGGCCTGGCTGCGCGAGGCGCTCGAGCAGCTGACTCAGGCGAGCCGATCCTTCAGATAGCCCTGCCAGTCCGCCGTGAACTCCGCGAGGGAGATGCCCAGCACGCTCTTCAGCGCGCCCTCCACCGCGCCCGGCCGCTTCCGGTGCTCCCCCACCTCCCGGTAGAACGCGTCCAGCTTCACCTCGCCCCATCGCTCGGCGATCATCCGGCAGGCCAGCCAGCCGCCCTCGTAAGCCTGGGCCAGACGGTCGGCGTCGCCGGAGAAGCCGAAGTCGCCGTCGGCCGGCAGCGCCGCCGGGACGACGCCGTCCGTGACGGCGTGCTGGAGCTCCGGGGCGACCTCGGCGAGGGTACGGCCGGTGCCGCGGTAGCCCACCCAGTCGGCGTACCCCTCGGACAGCCACAGCGGGGTGGCCGCGTTCGTGTGGGCGCGCGTGGCGACATGGGTGGCCTCGTGGGTGAGGACCACCTGCCGGCCGACCCGGCCGAGCATGCCGTACGAGTCCGGGTTGACGATGATCCGGTCCGCGGGCGTCCTGGCCCCGCCGCCGGTCTCACCCGTGGTGACCGCGGCGATCCCCCGGTAGGAGGAGGCGGGCGAGCCGAGCAGCCCCGCCATGCCCTCCAGCGACTTCGGTACGAGGACGACGAGGTGTCCCGCCCAGTCGGTGCCCCAGGCCGCCGAGACCTCGGGGACGGCGTCGTCGGCCAGCTCGGCGAAGGACCGCAGCCGCGCCTCGGACTGCCCGACCCCCAGCACGAGACTGTGCGCGCCCCGTACGACGCTCACCGCGCCCTGGTCCCACAGCTGCTCGCCGGCCTTCGTCGCGGGCTTGTCGGAGGTCACCGACCACCGGCCGGCCCCGTCACGGGTCAGGCCCAGGACGCGGGCCGTGGTCACCGGGGCCATGTCGTAGCCGTCGACGCGGTAGCTCAGTTCGGCGTCGGCGGTGGCGGTGTCCCCGCTGCGGTGGAGGGCCGTCACGCGGTAGGACCAGGCCGCCAGCGGAACGGCCCGCACCGCGGAGTACCCGGTGGCGGCGCCGGTGGCCGCGTAGGCGCCCTGGTCGTGACCGAGGACCGCGGCGGCCCGCCGGTCGAGGACCCGCTGCACATCGGCCTTCGCGTCGTCCGCCGTGGCCCGCCCGCCGCAGCCGACCAGCCAGCCCAGCAGTGCGACGAGCAGCAGACAGAGCCCCAGCACCCCGGGTCCGCGCGCCCGCCCTCGACCAGCCATCGTCCCGATCCTACGGCGGCGGCCCCGCGCGGGCTCCGCTCAAGGCCTGGTGACGGACGAGACCGGCATCATCCCGACCGGGTCGTAACGCACCGGCGCACCCGGATAGGGAGCGTGGACGACCTGTCCGTTGCCGACGTACATGCCGACATGGCTGGCGTCGGAGCGGTAGGTGACGATGTCACCGGGCTGGGCCTGGGAGAGCGGCACCCGCCGGCCCGCGTGCGCCTGGGCCTGCGAGGTCCGCGGCAGCGAGATCCCGGCCTGCGCGTACGACCACTGCACGAGGCCCGAACAGTCGAAGCCGGTGGGCCCGTTGGCGCCCCAGACGTACGGCTTGCCGAGCGCGGAGCGCACGGCGGCCACGGCGGCGCCCGCGCGGCCGGAGGCCGGCACGGCACCCGAGAGGCCGGTCATGGCGTCGCGGCCGGAGCGGGAGGCCCGGTCGAAGGCGGCGCGCTCGGCGGACGGCAGGGCGTTGAGCAGCTGCCGCGCCCTGGCGAGCTTCTCCTCCACGGTCCGCTTGTGCCGCATCACGGCCTTGCGGCTCTTCTCCAGCTCGGCGAGCTTGCCCGCGGCCTCGGCGCGCTCCTGGCTGAGTTCCCGCATGGCGCTCTGGAGCTCCCTCAGCTCACCTGCCTGGTGGGCGGTGATCCGGTCGAGGACGGACGCCTTGGCGAGGTAGTCCTCCGGGTCGTCGGAGAACAGCAGCGCCAGGGAGGGGTCGAGGCCGCCGGAGCGGTACTGGGCGCCGGCCAGCGAACCGAGCTGCCCGCGCAGCCCGTTGATGCGCTCCTGCTGCCGGGCCATGTGGTCCTGGGCCACGCCGACCTGCCCCCTCAGGGTGTCGGCGCGCTCGTCGGCCGTGTTGTAGGCCTCGGTGGCCTTCTCCGCCTCCGCGTAGAGACGGTCCACCTCGGCGCGGGTGTCGTCGTGCGGAGCGGCTGTGGCCGGCAGGGCGGACACGGCGCCGAGTGCGGCGGCCGCGACGGACAGCACGCTCAGGGCGCTGCCGGCGCCCCGGTCGAACCCGGACTGTGCAAGGCGGCGATGGGACCCCACGGGAAGCCGCGCTCCTTCCACTGGCGGACAGGGAAACGCGGCAGACAGTAGCCCCGTGACAGGGGGTCGGCCAAAGACCTCGGCGGCAACGCACAGTGACGCCCCGCCGCTGACGCAGGTCACCGGCGGGGCGTGGGGTCACTTTTCGTTGTCACGATTCGCCCGTTCGGGCGGCGTGGTGTCCCGATCTTGAGACGGATCAGATCCGGACGCCGAACTGGAACGGCATGTTGTTGATCGACTCGTAGCGCACGACGGTGCCGGTGCGCGGGGCGTGCAGCACCTGGCCGTTGCCCGCGTAGAAGCCGACGTGGTGCTGGTCGCCGTAGAAGATGACCAGGTCGCCGACCTTGAGGGCGCTCTGGGAGTAGATGCGCGTGCCGGCGTTGGCCTGGGCCTGCGAGGTGCGCGGGATGGAGACGCCGGCCTGGGCGTAGGCCCAGGAGGTCAGACCCGAGCAGTCGAAGGTGGCGGTGCCGGTGGCGCCGTACTGGTAGGGCTTGCCGAGCTGGCTCTGCGCGGCCTGGAAGGCGGCCATGGCCCGGCCGGAGCCGGTCGGCGAGTCACCCAGGTCCACGCGGTCGCCGGCGTCGCGGCTGGCGCGGGCGTCGGCGGAGGAGAGGGCCGCCTGCTCCTTGGCCGTCAGCGTGTTGAGGAGCTTGCGCGCCTCGGTGAGCTTGGCCTGGACTTCCTTCTTCTTCTTGCCCAGTTCGGTGCGGGTGGTGGCGAGGTCCTTGAGCTTGGTGGAGGCCTCGGTGCGCTCCTGGGCGAGCTCGCGCTGCTTCTCCTGGATCTTCTTCAGCGCCTCGACCTGCTGGGCGCTGAGCTGGTCGGCGGCGGACGCCTTGTCCAGGTAGTCGTCCGGGTTCGAGGAGAGCAGCAGCTGCAGGGAGGGGTCGATGGACCCGGTGCGGTACTGGGCCGCGGCCGCCAGACCCATGGAGTCGCGCAGCTCGTTGAGGTCGGCCTGACCGCGAGCGACGTTGTCCTGGATGGTGGAGATCTCCTTCTGGAGCTTCTCCTGCTTCTCCTTGGCGCCGTTGTACGTCTCGGTGGCCTGCTCCGCCTCTTCGTAGAGCTTGTCGACCTTGGTCTTGACCTCGTCCTTGGTGAGCTTCTCACTGGGCGCCGCGTTGGCGGCCTGCGAGCTCAGAACAACGGCAGCGGCGGCTGCGGTGGTCAGCACGGTCACGCGCGCGCGACTCGGCTGCTTCGGTCGACGGTGGGACGCCACGGAGACGGGCTCCTTCTTTTGAGTGATCACCCGTTTGGAGATACGAGCCCTGACCTTAGTGACCTCGCCGTGATCAGTTCAAATCCTCAGAAGAAAAAAACACATCACGCAACGCAGTTTTTTCGCACAACTCACGTGCAGTCACGCTCGATTGACGCTACGTTGCGTGACGAATCCGCCAATTCGGTCATTAAACCTGGAACTTCGACGTTCAGGACAGTCGCTTCAGAAGTACCGCGGAAGCCACCGGTCGGGCACCCGCCTTGGCGATCCCGTCGGCCACCTCACGGTCGGTCGAAGCAACGATGACCGGCCGGCCCGGCGGCTCGGCCCGCACCAGCTGGCGGATCACCTCGTCGGCCGTGACACCCGGCTTGGAGAACAGCACCCGCACCCCGCGCGGCGGCGCGAGCAGCACCGGAGCGGCCAGCTCGGCCCCGTCGAAGACACAGGTGACCTCGGCGCCGGTCTGCGCGGCGAGCTGCGAGAGCTGACCCAGGAGCCTGAGTCGCTGCTTCTCCAACGGCATCTGCGGATAGCCGGTCTTGGTGACGTTGTAGCCGTCGACCACGAGATGGGCCTGGGGCAGCGCGAGCAACTGGTCGAGAATGGCCGGATCGTTCTCCGACAGAGCGCGCGTGGCGATGTCCTTCGGCGTCATCCGCCCCGGTTCGACCGCGTCGACCGTCTCCGCCGGACGCACCGACACCGGCGGCAACGCCAGCTCCCGCCGCAGCCCTTGGGCCGCGTCGAGCACCGTGTCCAGCAGCAGCCGCACCCGCATGTCCTCGACGCTGCGACCCTCGCGCGCCGCCCGCCGGGTGGCCTCCAGCGCCGCCTCCACCTCGCCGAGCCGCCCCTTCAGACGCCGGGTCTCGCTCTCCGCGGCGGACACCTGGGCCTGCCCCTCGGCGCGCACGGTCTCCAGCTCGCCGCGCACCTTGCGCAGCGCGGCCTCGCCCCGCTTGACGTCACTGAGGGCCGAACGCAGCTTGCGGTGGAGCGACTCGACTTCCTTCCTCGCCGCGTCCAGTTCGGTGCGCAGCCCCTCGGTGCCCGCCCGGGTCTGCTCACGGGCCCGGTCGAGCTCTTCGCGCAGCCGCTCCAGTTCGGCCCGGCTCTCCTCACCGGCGCGCTCGGCGTCCGCCCGCTGGGCCTCCTCGCCGGCCGCGGTGACCAGCTTCACCCAGCCGGTGGGCCGCAGCACATAGGCCGCGGCCGCGACTTCGTGCGGGTCCGCGGCCGGGGTCGGCGAGCCGGAGTCGAGGGCGCCGGCGAGTTCCGGCTGGGCCTCTCTGAACTTCTCGGCGATGCGCTGCCGGAAGAGCGGATCGGTCTCCAGCGCGGCCGCCATCGCGTTGCCCGCGAACTTGGCCCGCCGGTTCGGTGCGAACCGGGCGTACTGCCGCAACTGGGCGGGCAGTTCACCGACGGTCAGCCCGCCGAAGCCGTCGGAGACGATCTGTACGACCCTGCGCCGCACGCCGTCCGGCAGCGGACGGTCGAGCATCTCGGCGGCGCCGTCGCCCGGCCCCCCGCCTGCGCTCTCCACCATCCGTCACACCCCAATACTGTGCGGGGCCTCCCCCACTCTCGGCTTCGCTCGAGCGGGGGACTCCCATCGTCAGGAACCGGCGCCCGGCCGATCCACGAGTTCCACCTGGTCCACGGCGTTGCACCAGCGGCACCGCACCGACTCGATGGTCTCACTGACCACCTCGCGCTCCTCGACCTTCGGCTCACCGGCGAGGTCGAGGTGCACGTACTCGACGACCTTCGACGAGCGCGTCACGTCGAACCGCGTGAGGTTGCCGCAGAGCGTGCAGCGCCACCGCGTCGCGGCGGTCGGCAGGGGAACCGTCATCGTGGCTTTCCGCTTCCTTCTAGTGTCGTGCTTCCGGTTGTCGGGGTCGGGCCGGAGGCTCCCCCGCGCGTATGGCTCGTAACCCTACGGCCTGGCGGGTACTCGCCGCCCACCCGTCCGCGGCGGCGAGGCGGTCCTGGCGAGTGCGTCCGGTTACGTCATGCTTTGTTCTCGTGATCGGCAACTGGAACGGGACGGTCGGCAGGGCGGTCCGCAACCGCCCGGCACCGGTGACCTACGCACTGATCGCCCTGTGCTGCCTGATCTTCCTGATCGGGCCCGCCTCGGGCTTCAATCCGGCGTACGGCTCCGGTGACGAGCTGCTGGCCGCGCAGCGCGCCTACTTCCGGCGCTGGGGCGTGGTGCCCGGCGAGCTCTTCGAGGGCGCGCCACGGGCCGCCCTCACTCCCGCCACGGCCCTCTTCGTCCACGGCAGCTGGGTGCACCTGCTGGGCAACATGCTCTTCCTCTACGTCTTCGGGACGATGGCCGAGGACCGGATGGGCCGTGTCGAGTTCACGCTCTTCTACCTCGGCTGCGGCTACCTGGCCCTGCTGGGCTACGCCGCCGCCAACGCCGAGTCGTCGCAGTCCCTGGTGGGCGCCTCCGGGGCGATCTCCGCGGTCCTCGGCGCGTTTCTGTGCCTGTTCCCCCGAGCGCGGGTGACCAGCCTCCTGCCGTTTCTGTTCTTTCTGCCGCTGCGCTTCCCCGCGTGGGTCGTGCTGCCCTTCTGGGCGGCCCTGCAGTGGGTGGCGGCCGGTCGGGCCGCCCAGGGGCCCGGGGTGGCGTATCTGGCCCATCTGGTGGGCTTCGGCCTGGGACTCCTCTACGCGTGGGCCCGTTTCGGACGCAGGACGACCGGGATGGTGCCCGACTCCGGCGCGGGATGAGACGGGTGCGCGAAGAGGGGAGCGTCGCCGCTCCCCTCTTCCGTCTCCTACGCCATCTGCTCCTGGCGGCCGTCGCCGACGGTGTCAGAGCCCCATGGACTTGGCGACGATGGTGCGCATGATCTCGCTGGTGCCGCCGAAGATCCGGCTCGCCCTGTTGTCGGCGTACAGGCGGGTGATCGGGTTGTCCATCGTGAAGCCGAGACCGCCGTGCAGCTGAAGGCACTTGTCGAGCACCCCGGTCGCCGCCTCCGTGCAGTACAGCTTGGTCGCGGCCGCCTCCTCGGCGGTCAGTTCCCCGGCGTCGAACGCCTCCAGGGCCTGGTCGACGACCGCCTGCAGGGCGTTCACCGTGACCTTGCAGTCGGCGAGCACGAACTTGGTGTTCTGGAAGGCGGCGACGGGCTTGCCGAAGGCGGTGCGCTCACGGACGAAAGCGGTGGCGAGGCGGACCGCCGCGGCGGCGTGAGCGTATGCGCCGACGGCGATGCCCAGCCGCTCCTGCGGGAAGATGCCGGCCAGACAGGCGAAGGCGTCACCCGGACCGCCCACCACGTCGCCTACGGGGACCCGTACGTCCGTGAAGGTCATCCCGACGATGTCGGACGAGCGCAGGCCGAGCGTGGCCGGCTCCGAGTCGACCGCCACACCCGGGGCCCGGGTGTCCACGGCCAGCAGGGACATACCGCCGCGCCGGTCGGTCCCGTCGGTGGAGGTACGGCAGGCGACGAGCACCAGATCGGCCTGGGCGCCCCCCGATACGTACGCCTTGCTGCCGTTGAGGACGTAGTGCGTGCCGTCCTCGGACAGCTCGGCCGCCGACCGGATGCCAGCCACGTCGGAGCCGGCCTCCGGCTCCGTGATCGCGATGGCCGTCATCAGCTCACCCGTGACGAACCCCGGCAGCCAGCGCCGCTTCTGCTCGTCGGTGGTGTGGTCCACCAGGGTGGCCGGAAGCGCCAGGTGCGCGCTGGCGCCGCCGAAGGTCACGCCGGCTCTCGCGCACTCCTCGGCGATGACGGCGTTGAACTTGAAGCTCCTGGGACCGGCCCCGCCGAACTCCTCCGGGACACCGAACCCGAAGATGCCGAGTTTGCCCAGTTTGCGATAGAAATCACGTGGCACACGGCCGGTGGTTTCCCATTCCGAATAGACGGGCACGACCTCCGCCCCGATTAACTCGCGCAGCTGCGTGCGGAAGGCTTCGTGCTCGTCCTGGAAAACAGTGCGTCGCACCGCTCATCCCCCTACTGCTCTGATCGGTGGCCTCGCCAACGACTCGAACGTAATACGGAGTTGAGGGCGGTGTCCAGACGGGCAGCCCTTGTCACCCACGGCCGCCGTGTGCCTAGTATTCGACCACCGGGATCTCGGCCGCTTCGACGGGCCGGCGGTCCGGCCTGCCGATTTCATGGGGGAGACTGGCATGGAACCACCGGGCAACGAACCTCTATTCAATGCACGCGATCCGCGATTGCGCACCGATCCGTATCCGCTCTACAAGCGCCTCCGCGACGCGGAGCCGGTCCACCGGACGCCGTACGGGCACTGGGTGGTCTCCGGATACGACGAGGTCGCCGCGCTCCTGCGAAATCCCGAGTTATCGAGCGAATATCCGCAAGACCCCAAATGGGCCGCACAACGGGGCGGACAGGACAGCCCGATCGTCCAGGCCACCCGCAGCTGGATGCTGATGCGGGACGGCGACACGCATCGCCGGCTGCGCGGCCTGGCCAACCCCGTGTTCACCGCCCGAGCCATCCGCGAGACGGCTCCCCGCATCGCCGGCATCGTCCACCAGATCATGGACGAGATGGACGAGAGGGGCGACGGCCGGGACGTCGATCTCATCGGGTCCCTGGCGGCCCTCGTGCCCGTGACCGTCTTCTGCGGCCTGGGCGGTCTGCCGGTCGAGGACCGTGACCTGTGCCGGAAGTGGACCGACGCGCTGGGCCACGTCATCGACCCGGCCACCGACGAGACCACCCGCCGGGCCATGAACGACGCGGCGCGGGAGTTCGGCGCGTACATCGCCGAGCATGTGGCGAAACGCCGCGCGGACCCGCACGACGACATCATCTCCCGCCTGCTGCTGGCGGACTTCGACGGCGGGAAGCTCTCCGACGACGAGATCATCGCCAACGTCATGATGTTCTTCATGGGCGGTCACGAGACGACCGTCAACCTCATCGGCAACGGCATGCTCGCCCTGCTGCGCCACCCCGACGAGCTGCGCGCCCTGCGCGAGGAGCCCGGCCTCGTCGACAACGCCCTCGACGAACTGCTCCGGTACGACGCGCCCATCCAGCTGGTGGCCCGCATCACGACCGCCGACATCGAGGTCGGGGGCACCACGATCCCGGCCGGCGCCAAGGTGATGATCCTGCTCGGCGCCGCCAACCGGGACCCGCGGCGCTACGCCGAGCCCGACCGCCTCGACCTGCGGCGCCCTGACGTCCGCCCGCTGTCTTTCGGGGGCGGTCCGCACTACTGCATCGGCGCGCTCCTGGCGAAGGCCGAGGCCCGCCTGGTCTTCACCGAGCTGCTGCGCCGTCACCCCGACATCAGACCGGCCCGCCAGGACGTCGTCTGGCGCGCCCAGGTCAACATCCGCGGGCTCAGGGAACTCCGCGTCGATCTGGCCCCCTGACGCCGGCCGACCGCCCCCTTTGCCCGCCCATCATCCGGCCCGCCTCCGGTATTTCCGCCCTGACGCCGTTCCGTCCTGTGCGCGGAACCGATTTCGCGAGCCCTACGAGTGGGGATGTAGCGCAGAAACATGAGCATCCATACCATTTCTCCCGACATACTGGACCCGGTTGCCACGAGGGCCGCCGTGGACACCGTCCTCTTTGATTTCCTGGAGAATCACCGAAAGAATTTCGGGCAACGACAGTTGACCCGCCTTGTGAAATTACTTGAAGAATTCTTGGTGGGCGGCAAACGAATACGTCCGATTCTCGCCGTACTGGGGTGGCAGGCGACCGGCGGGAAAAATGACTTGACGGCCGTGATACGAGTGGCCGCCTCACTCGAGATGTTTCACGCGTTCGCTCTCATCCATGACGACATCATGGACGACAGCGATACCCGGCGCGGCCGTCCGACCATCCACCGGATACTCGCCGGAAAACGCGGCGACGACCGCACCGAGCGGTCCGGAATCGGCGGCGCCGTACTGCTGGGCGACCTGGCCTTCGCGTGGTCGGACCACCTGCTGCACACGGCCGGCCTCACCCCCGCACAATCGGCGGCGGTGTATCCGATCCTCACCGAGATGCGCACCGAGGTCATGCTCGGCCAGTACCTGGACCTGCGGGCGACCGGCGAGCTCACCGACGACGTCGAAGCCACGCTGACCGTCAACCGCTACAAGACCGCCAAGTACACGGTCGAACGGCCACTGCACATCGGCGCCGCCCTCGCAGGAGCCGACGCGCGGGCCCTGGCCGCCTGTACGGCGTACGCGCTGCCCCTGGGAGAGGCCTTCCAGCTCCGCGACGATCTGCTGGGCGTGTACGGCGACATCCGTGACACCGGCAAGTCGCGTCTGGACGACCTGCGGGCCGGCAAGAACACCACCCTGGTCGCGCTGGCGCTGCGCGCGGGCGACGCGGCACAGCGTTCCCGGCTGCGCACGCTGATCGGCGATCCCGGTCTGGACGAGACCGGCGCCGAGGAGGTCCGCGCGATCTTCGCGGCCACCGGCGCCCGGGACGCCGTCGAACGCATGATCGACGACCGCTACCGGCGGGCGCTGGGCGTGCTGGACTCCGCCCCCTTCACCACCGACGCGGTCACCGCCCTCAAGCACCTCTCCGCCACGGCCACCAGGAGGAACTCATGACCACGGATCTGACCGCACCGACCGCACCGGCCCCGGCGGGGACGGCCCGCCGCTGGCAGGAGTGCACCGACCGGTTCGCCGCCCTGTTCGACCGGCACATCGGCCACGAGGCCCGGAAGGTGCCGATGACGGACGCCGAGCTGCGCGAGGTCATCGACGCCTGCAACCGCGCCGTCGCTCCACTCGGCAAGAGCGTCTCGGACAAGCGCTGGATCTCCTACATGGACGTCGTGCGCTGGTCGCAGAGCGCCCGCCACATCAAGGACATGGAAGCGTTCAAGGCCGTCTGCGTACTGAACTGCGTGACCTTCGTGTGGGACGACATGGACCCCGGCCTGCACGACTTCGACCTCTTCCTGCCCCAGCTGCGCGCGGTGTGCGAGCGCTACTACGCCCCACAGGACGCGGAGTTCGCGTACGAGGGCGCCCGCGCCTTCGTCACCAGCGACCACATGTTCCGTGACTCGGCGCTCAAGACCGTGCTCTGCAGCACCTCGCCCGAGCAGTACTTCCGCTTCCGCGTCACCGACGTCGGCGTGGACTTCTGGATGCGGATGTCCTACCCGATCTACCGCCACCCCGAGCTGACCGAGCACTCCAAGACGGGGCTGGCCGCCCGGATGACCGCCCGCGGTCTGGCCATCGTCAACGACTTCTACTCCTACGAACGCGAGCACGCCCTCGGGCAGATCACCAACTGCTTCCGCCTGTGCGACATGGCCGACGAGGCCGACTTCCAGGCGTTCTTCCAGGCCCGCCTCGACGACATGGCCGAGGACATGGAATGCATCAAGGCCTTCGACCCCCTCACCCGGGACGTGCTGCTCGACCTCGTCCAGGGCAACTTCGTGTGGACCACCCGGGACCGGCGCTACCAGGCCGCGGTCAACGACGTCAACTCACGGATCCAGTAGGGGCCCCGGATGCGCACCCCGAAGTCACCCCCGGTGGAACGGTCCTGGCGGATCGGCACCGCGCCCGGTGCCGTGCCGCTGCTCGGGCACGTCCCCGCGCTGTGGCGCCGCCCCCTGGAGTTCCTCGCCTCGCTCCCCGCACACGGCGACCTGGTCGAACTCCGGCTCGGCCCCTCCCGCGCCTATCTCGCGGCCCACCCCGAACTGGTCCGGCACGTCCTGCTCAACCCGCGCGTCTTCGACAAGGGCGGCGTCTTCGACAAGGCACGGCAGCTCCTCGGCAACAGCCTGTCGGTCTCCCGCGGCGAGGAGCACCGCTTCCAGCGCCGGCTCATCCAGCCCGCCTTCCACACCACGAAGATCGCCGCCTACACGACGGCGGTGGCCGCGGACACCCGCACCGTCACCGACACCTGGCGGGCCGGCGAGACCCGGGACATCGGCGACGCCATGCACGCCCTGCTGATGCGGGTCGCCGCCCGCACCCTTTTCTCCACCGGGCTCGACCAGGACACCATCGAGGAGGCCCGGCAGTGCCTGCGGACGGTCTCGCACGGCATCTACCGGCGGACCGTCGCCCCGCTGGGCGTCCTGGAGAGGCTGCCCACTCCGGGAAACCGCGCCTACGACCACGCCAACACACGGCTGCGGCAGATCGTCGCGGACATGATCGGGCTGCGGCGCAGGTCCGACGCGGACCACGGTGACCTGCTGTCCACCCTGCTGCGGGCGGAGCATCCCGACACCGGGGAGAAGCTGGACGACGGCCAGATCCTGGACCAGGTCGTCACCTTCCTGGTCGCCGGCAGCGAGACCACCGCCTCCACCCTGGCCTTCGTCTTCCATCTGATGGGCACGCTGCCCGAGGTGGAGCGGCGCGTGCACGCCGAGGTGGACACGGCTCTGCAGGGACGCACACCGGTCTACGAAGACCTGCCAGCGCTGCCGTACACCCGCAACGTCATCACCGAGGCGCTGCGGCTCTACCCGCCGTCCTGGATGGCGATGCGGGTCGCGGCCGAGGACGTCGAGCTCGGCGGCCGGACGATCCCCGCCGGAACGATGATCCTGTACAGCGCCTACGCCCTGCATCACAATCCCGAGCTCTTCCCGGACCCCGAGACCTTCGACCCGGGGCGCTGGGAGGGCGAGCGGGCGGCCCAGGTGCCGCGCGGGGCCCTGCTGCCGTTCGGCGCGGGCAGCCACAAGTGCATCGGCGACGTCCTCGCGCTCACCGAGACCGCGCTGATCGTGGCGACCGTCGCCGCCCGCTGGCGGCTGCTCCCGGCCGCCGGGAGCCGGTTGCGCCCGGAGCCGAAGGCCACCCTGGAGGCGGGCCCGCTGCCCATGGTCCTGGAACGCCGCTGACCTCTCTGCTCCCTTGCCTTCTCCCTTCTCCTTCTCCTCCCTCCCTCACGTCCGTCCGTCTTCCCTTCTCGTTCATCCGTACCGCTTCAGGGGGCGCATCCGGCATGAAAACCGATTCCGACCTGGCCAGGCGCAGTTGGCGGATCACCAAGGCTCCGGGCCGGCTTCCGCTGGTGGGCCATGCGCTGCAGCTGGCGCGCCGCCCGCTGGAGTACCTCTCCTCGCTGGCCGACCTGGGCGACCTGGTCGAGCTGCGGCTGGGCAGCCGGCTCACCTATCTGCCCTGCCATCCGGAACTGGTGCAGGACGTGCTGCTGAACGCGCGGGTCTACGACACCGGAGGCCCGGTGAAGGAGAAGGCCCGTCCCATCCTCGGCAACGGACTGATCACGTCCGACTGGGCCGACCACCGCAGGCAGCGGCGGATGGTCCAGCCGGCCTTCCACACCGCGCGCATCGCGACGTACGCCGAGGTGATGCGGGAGGAGTGCGCGGCACACGCGGAGACCTGGCGGGCGGGCCGGCCGGTCGACGTCGGTGACGCGATGCAGGCGCTGACCGCGCGGGTGACGGCGCGCGCGCTGTTCTCGACGGCGATGGCGCCGCACTCGGTCGCGGAGATCCAGCGCAGCCTGCCCGTCATGGTGCGCGGCGCGTTCCGCCGGGCGCTCGATCCCACCGGCCTGATCGCCAGGCTGCCGCTGGCCGCCAACCGTGAGTTCGACGCCGCGCTCGACCGGCTGCACACCCTCATCGACGGCATCGTCGGGGACTACCGGCGCTCCGGCGAGGACCGCGGCGACCTGCTGTCCGCACTGCTGGCGGCACGGGACGACGAGGACGGCGGCGCGCTGACCGACCAGGAGGTCCACGACCAGGTCATGACCCTGCTGCTGGCCGGTGTGGAGACCACCGCGAGCGCGCTGACCTGGACCTGGCACCTGCTGGCGGCCCATCCCGAGGCGGAGGCGCGGCTGCACGCGGAGGTCGACGAGGTGCTGGGCGGCCGGACACCGACGTACGCCGACGTGCCGAAGCTCGCCCACACCCAGCGGATCTTCACCGAGACCCTGCGCCTGTACCCGCCGGCCTGGATGTTCACCCGGATGACCACCCAGCCCACCGAGCTGGCCGGCCACCCGCTGCCGGCCGGGGCGGACATACTCGTCAGCCCCTACGTCATCCACCGCATCCCGGAGTTCTTCCCGCGCCCGGAGGTCTTCGACCCGGACCGATGGCTGCCCGAACGTGCCAAGGACGTCACCCGTGGCTCGTATCTGCCCTTCGGGGCGGGCAGCCGCAAGTGCATCGGCGATGTCTTCGGGATGACGGAGGCGACGCTGGCGCTGGCCGCCCTCGCCTCCCGCTGGCGGCTGCGGCCCGTACCGGGCACCACCGTCTCGCCCCGGGCCGAGATGAGCCTGACGGCCGGAGCGCTGCCGATGGTGCCCGAACCGCGTTAGCCGAAGGTGACGGGCAGCGCGTGCAGACCGCGCAGCATCAGGCTGGGGCGCCACCGCAGGTCGCCGGGGTCGGTGTCCAGGGCCAGGCCGGGGCACCGTTCCAGCAGGGTCCGGAAGGCGATGGCGCCCTGCATCCGGGCCAGCGGCGCGCCCAGGCAGTGGTGGATGCCGTAGCCGAAGGCCGTGTGTCCGCGGGTGTCGCGCCGGATGTCGAAACGGTCGGGCTCGGCGAACCGCCGCGGATCGCGGGACGCGGCGGCCAGGACGACGGCCACGGACTCCCCCGCGTCGATCACCGTGCCGCCGATCTCCACGGGCTCCTTGGTGTAGCGGAACGCCGTGGTCTCCACCGGCCCTTCGTAGCGGAGCATCTCCTCCACGGCGTTCCCCAGCAGCGACCAGTCGCGGCGCAGCAACGCCAGCTGATCCGGGTGGCGCAGCAGGGCGAGCGTTCCGCTGGACAGCAGGTTGGCCGCCGTCTCGTAGCCGGCCACCAGCAGCACGAACGCCATGCCGAGCATCTCCTCGGGCGTGAGCCCGTCCTCCTCGCCCAGGCGGCCGGCCAGCGCGCTCAGCAGGTCCTCGCCCGGCTCGCGCCGCTTGGCCGCGAGGAGTTCTGCGAGGTACCCCGTCATGGCCTGGGCCGCGGCGGCGGCGACCTCGGGCCGGGTGAAGTCGGTGCTCTCCAGGTACCAGTCGTGGAAGGTCTTGCGGTCGCTCGCCGGCACACCGAGCAGTTCGCAGATCACGGCCAGCGGCAACGGCAACGCGAACGACTCGACCAGGTCCGCGCGGCCCAGCGGCAGCATGGCGTCCACCAGGTCGTCCGTGATCCGCTGGATCGTCGGGCGCAGCGCCTCGATGCGCCGGGTCGTGAACTCCTTCGCCACGAGCCCCCGGAGCCGGGTGTGCTGGGGCGGATCCGTCTGCACCATGTTCAGGCCGATCGAGTTGCCCCCGTCGTCCTGCCACCCGGCCGAGTGCCTGATGTCGTTGGACAGCCGTGCGTCGGCCAGTGCGGCACGCGCCTCCGCATGTCCCACGACGAGCCAGAACTCGCCCGAAGCGGCGGTCCGGGCTCGGTGCACGGGCCCTTGCTCGCGCATCCGCTCGTACACCGGATACGGATTGTCGACGAACGGCGTGCCAAGTGCTGACAGATCTGCAGATCCCGTCACGGACAACGGTGTTCCTCGCTTCGAACTCGCTGGTGCGGGTGAGCGGGGAGTACTCCCCCAGTGGACGGCGCGACCCTAGCAACGAAACGGGGAGCTGTCCCCGGTTTTGGTGTTAGTGTGCCGCCCATGGCCGTCGGAGACGAGCGACGCACACCCCGGCGCAGCGACGCGCGCCGCAACCGCGAGACACTGATCGCCGCCGCCCGGGAGATCTACGCCGAACGCGGGGTGGACGCGCCGCTGGACGACATCGCCCGCCGGGCCGGAGTCGGCAACGCCACGCTCTACCGCCACTTCACCGACCGGGCCGAACTGATCGAGACCGTCTTCAGGGACGCGCTGGCCCCGATCCTGGACGCGGCCCGGGAGACCCGGAACCGGGCGGACGCCTGGAGCGGCCTCACCGCCTATCTGGACATGGTCTTCACCCTGCTTGCCGCCGACCGGGGCGCCGGCGACCTGATGACCACCGGCATCCGGGGCGTTCCCACGCTCGACACCCTGCGCGAGGAGAACCGGCGCACGCTCGAGACGCTCCTGCTGCGCGGCCAGGAACAGCGCACGATCCGCGCCGACCTCACCGTCGAGGACCTGCTGTTCCTCCTGACCGCGCTGGGCCTGGCCACGCCCGCCGCCCCCGGGTCCTGGCGGCGCCATCTGGCCCTGGTGCTGGACGGTCTGCGCCCGCAGGCAACCCACCCGCTGCCCGAGCCGCCGCTCGGTCCGGAGCAGTTCGAGGCCGCACTGCACCGCCTCGGCTCCGCTCCCCGGACGGCGGCCCGGCAGGAAGATTCCCTTCGCCCACCGAGATCGGAGACCTCCGCACCATGACGCGTCAACGCCCCGTATCGCCCTTCGAGAGCGTCTACTTCCTGGACCTGGGAGCGGCGGGCCTCCCCCTGTACGACATGCCGGCGTTCGTGGAGTCCCTGGTACGCGGCCGGCTGGACCCGGAGCTGATACGGCGGGCTCTCGGCCTGCTGACCGAGCACCATCCGATCCTGCGCTCCGAGGTGACGGCCGGCGACGCGGGGCTCCTGCTGCGCGTCCGCGACCGGTGCCGGCCACCGCTCACCCTGCTCGACGGCATCGAGGACACCTACGCCGAGCTGATCAACACGCGGCCCGACTGGACCGAGAGCCTGCTGCACGCCTGGCTGCTCACCGACGGCGAGCGCAGCCAGGTGGTGCTCGGCGTCCATCACGGGGTGGCCGACGGCCGCTCGGCCTTCGCCGTGCTGGACGAGTTCTGGCGGTACTACACCGCCCTCGCGGCCGGCGGGAGCCCGTCCGCCGAGCGGCGCGAGGAGCTGCCCGAGGCCGTCGACACCCGGCTGGCCGGCGCCCTGCCGGACGCGGAGGTCGACGCCCTGGTCGACGCGATCGCGCAGGGCGGGCCGGCCGACGCCAAGCCCGCGACCCTGCCCACCGAGGGGGTGGGGCGCCCGGACCGGCCGGCTGCGACGCGCCGCTTCGTGGTCGACCGGCTGGAGTTCCCCGCGGAGACCACCGACGTCGTGGTGGCCGCCGCCCGGACCCGCGGGGTGACCGTCAACAGCCTTGTCACAGGGCTGGTTCTGACCGCCGTACGCGCACAACTCGCGCCTGAGCAGGGCCCGTTGACGATGACTTGCGGTCACGGCGTCGACCTGCGCACCCGACTGAGCCCCGAACTGCCCCTGAGCACCGTGCTCAACTGCATCACCGGCCTGCAGACCACGCTGGCCGTCCGCCACGACGACCGGCCGGAGACGGTGGGCCGGGAGGTCGCCGACCAGGTGGCCGGCGCGCTGGCGCGGCGCGACCCCGAGCGGTTCCTGCTGGCCGCGCTGCGGGCCGGTGCCCGGGGCATCGCGGTGCCCGTCCCGGTCGTCAGTTACGGGATCTCCAACGTCGGGCGGATCCCCGCGCACCCCGTCCCCGGGGATGTGGAGCTGCTCCGCTTCGGCGGTACGGCCAACGCGCCGGGCATGCCGCCCAAGATCGGGGTCGCCAGCTTCGGCGGCCGGCTGCTCGTCCAGAACGAGTACGACAGCTGGACGTACGCCCCCGAGCAGATGCGGCGCCTGCGTGAGACGCTGCGCGGTTCCCTGACGGATCTGGTCCGCTGACCGCGGCTGTGCGGCGCTGCCCGCCACCGTCCCTTTGGTGAGCCACCGCTCACGTCATAGAGTGAAGCCCGCCCAGCTCCGGCCCCCCGAGGGAGAGAACCAGCCGTGATCACCGCGATCGTCCTCATCAAGACCAGCGTGGACCGGATTCCCGAGATCGCGGAGCGGATCGCTTCGCTGGACTCCGTCAGCGAGGTCTTCTCCGTCACCGGGACGTACGACCTGATCGCCATGGTGCGGGTGAAGGAGCACGAGGACCTGGCGGAGGTCATCCCGGGCAGCATCAGCAAGATCCCCGGCGTGGAGGGCACGGACACGCACGTCGCCTTCCGTACCTACTCGCAGCACGACCTCGAGGCGGCGTTCGCGATCGGGCTGGACTCCTGACCGCCTGAACACCGCCTCCGGCGGACCGTCGCTCACACCTCGGGCACGCAGCGGCCGTCTTCCGTCCGGTACTGCCACTGCGCGCCCTCGCTGACCAGCTCGCGCACCGCGTTCACGAAGCGGTCCACGTGCTCGTCCGGGGTGCCCGCGCCGAAGCTCACCCGGATCGCGTTGAGGGACTTCTCGCCGGGCGCCGCCTCGGGGGCCCCGCACTCGCCCTGGGTCTGGGGGTCGCTGCCCAGCAGCGTGCGGACCAGGGGGTGGGCGCAGAAGAGACCGTCGCGGACCCCGATGCCGTACTCGGCGGAGAGGGCGGCGGCGAAGTGGGAGCTGTTCCAGCCCTCGACGACGAAGGAGATCACTCCGACCCGCGGGGCGTCGTCGCCGAACAGGGAGAGCACCTTCACCTGCGGGACCTCGGCCAGGCCGTCCCGCACCTTCGCGATCAGGTACTCCTCCCGCGCGACCAGGCTGTCGAAGCCCGCCTCGGTGAGGGCCTTGCACGCCGAGGCGATGGAGTAGGCGCCGATCACGTTCGGGGAGCCGGCCTCGTGGCGGGCGGCGTTCTCGTGCCACTCCACGTCCACTCCCCCGTCCTCGCGCCGCGTGACCTTGCGGCTGGCGCCGCCGCCCGCGAGGTAGGGGTCGGCCTCGGCCAGCCAGTCGGCACGGCCGGCCAGGACGCCGGCGCCGAAGGGCGCGTACAGCTTGTGGCCGGAGAAGGCCACCCAGTCGACGTCGAGCTCCTGCACGGAGACCGGGTGGTGCGGGGCCAGCTGGGCGGCGTCCAGGACGATCCGGGCGCCGTGCGCGTGCGCGGCGGCCGCCAGCTCGCGCACCGGCCACAGCTCGCCGGTGACGTTCGAGGCGCCGGTGACGCAGACCAGGGCCGGGCCGTAGGGGTCACGCCCGGCGAGGGCCCGCTCCAGCGTCTCGACGGCCTGGCGCGGGGTGCGCGGGGCGTTGAGGTAGGTGACCCGGGCGTCCTTCCAGGGCAGCAGCGAGGCGTGGTGCTCGGTCTCGAAGACGAAGACCTGGCAGTCGGCGGGCAGGGCCCGGGCCAGCAGGTTGAGGGAGTCCGTCGTCGAGCGGGTGAAGACCAGCTGGTCGTCGGGCCGGCAGTCCAGGAACTCGGTCACCGTCCTGCGGGCGTTCTCGAAGAGGTCCGTGGACAGCTGCGAGAGGTAGCCGGCGCCCCGGTGCACGCTGCCGTAGTACGGGGCGTAGGCCGCCACGTCGTCCCAGACGCGCTGGAGGGCGGGGGCGCTGGCCGCGTAGTCGAGCGCCGCGTAACTGACCTCGCCGCCCGTCACGAGCGGGACCGTGACATCCCGTCCCAGAACGGGCAGCTGTGCACAAACGGTACGGGCGGCGGCAGCGGTGGAGACAGACATGGCGAACTCCCGTGAGAGGCAAGGGGGAACCGCCGTGCGAGCGGACATGGCTCGAGCACGGAGGAAGGTGAAAGGGGTGTGCGGAGGCGGGGCTCTACGCCCTATCGCATTCGCTTGCTCACGGAAGGCTCCCTCGACGACCAGGACCCCTGGTGGCGCTCACTCGGAAGAGTGCGAGGGGTCCGCGCTTGCCGTAGACCTCGCTGCCTACGGCCTGGTCTTCACCCGGGGCACCCCGCCACGGACGGAGGGTTGCCGGACAGTCGGCCGGGGCCTCATGACTGTCACTCATGACCTGGTACAGGAACGTACGTGAAGTGATCGCCGCCCCGCAACCCGTGTCCGGATCGCGGGACGGCCCGGGGCAGAGCCCCGAAGGAGCGCGGGGCTCATGTGCGGCTCCGCCGCGTGGGCGCGACCGGCCACGACGGCGCCGCGGACGACCCACGGCCCTCGCGGCACCGCAGGCGGAGCGCCTACGCGTTGCTGGCGGCCACCCAGCGCTCCAGGGCCCGCTTGGCCGCTCCCGAGTCGATCGACTCCGCCGCCCTGTCCATCCCGGCCCGCAGCTGCTCCGCCAGCGTCCCGGTGCCCGGCTCGAGCGCCACGAGCGCCGCCGCCGAGTTGAGCAGCACGGCCTCGCGCACCGGGCCCGTCTCGCCCTCCAGGAGGCGGCGGGCGACCTCCGCGTTGTACGACGGGTCCCCGCCCCGCAGGGCCTCGACCGGGACCAGCTCCAGGCCGACGTCACGCGGGTCGAAGGACTCCTCGGTGACCTTGCCGTCGCGGACGACCCACACATGGGACGTGGCCGTCGTGGTCAGCTCGTCGAGACCGTCGTCGCCCCGGAAGACCAGGGACGAGTTGCCGCGCTCGGCGAAGACGCCCGCGACGACCGGCGCCATGCGCGGGTCGGCGACCCCGACCGCCTGGGCCCGCACCTTGGCGGGGTTGGTCAGCGGGCCGAGCACGTTGAACACCGTGCGGATGCCCAACTGGCCGCGCGCGGCGCCCACATGACGCAGCGCCGGGTGGAACTTGATCGCGAAGCAGAAGGTGATCCCGGCCTCCTGGGCCACCTCGGCCACCCGCCGCGGGGTCAGCTCCAGATTGACGCCGAGCTTCTCCAGGACGTCCGAGGCGCCGGACGCGGAGGACGCGGCCCGGTTGCCGTGCTTGACGACCGTGGCGCCCGCGCCGGCCACGACGATCGCCGACATCGTGGAGATGTTGACCGTCTTCGCGCCGTCGCCGCCCGTGCCGACGATGTCGACGGTCGGGCCGGGCACCTCGATCAGGTTGGCGTGCTCGTACATCGCCCGGACCAGCCCGTTGATCTCCGCGACGGTCTCGCCCTTGGCCCGCAGCGCCACCACGAACCCGGCGATCTGCGCGTCGGTCGCCTCGCCGCGCATGATCCGGTCGAGCGCCCAGAACGTGGCGTCGGCGTCCTGGTCGCGGCCGTACAGCAGGCCGTTCAGCACCTCGGGCCAGGAACGGCCCGCCGCGGTGTCGCCTCCAGCGGGGGTCACAGCGCTCATAGCCGCTCCTGCGTGTGTCGTCGTGTGCGTCGTGCGCCTCGTGACAAGGTGCCACCCCACCCTATCCAGCCGGTGGGCACGGCAAAGGGCCCCGTCCGAAGACCGGACGGGGCCCTTTCCTGTGGCGTGGCGACGCCTCAGCGATCAGTGGTGGCCGTGGCCGCTCGTGATCTCCTTGTACTCCTCCACGGTGGGCTTCGGAATCTGCTGGTCCTCACCGAAGTACGCCCCGCTGATCTTGGCGCGGAGCTTCTCCTTGCTCTTCACCTTGCGCTCGACACCGTTCTCGTCGACAGCGGCGCCGATCGCGGCCGGCTCGTACTGCTCGTGCGACGTGAGGGTGTGCAGCTGCTCCTGGCTGAGCGGCTCGTGGATCTCGATGAACTCACCGTGCGGCAGGCGCTTGATGGTGCCGGTCTCACGACCGTGCAGCACCTTGTCCCGGTCCCGGCGCTGGAGGCCGAGGCAGATCCGCTTGGTGAAGACATACGCGATGACCGGTCCGACGAAGAAGAAGATCCGGACGAACCAGGTGATCGAGTTGATCGACAGGTGGAGGTGCGTGGCCCACAGGTCGTTACCGCCGCCGACCAACGTGATCATGTACATCGTGACCCAGGCGACGCCCAGGGCCGTACGGGTGGGCGCGTTGCGCGGACGGTCCAGGATGTGGTGCTCGCGCTTGTCGCCGGTGACCCAGGCCTCGATGAAGGGGTACAGGGCCAGCGCCGCGAGGACGACACCGAAGAGGACCAGCGGGATGAACACGCCCAGGACGAGCGTGTGACCCCAGTAGTTGATCTCCCAGCCCGGCATGAAGCGGATCAGGCCCTCGGCGAAGCCCATGTACCAGTCGGGCTGGGCGCCGGTGGACACCTGGTCCGGACGGTAGGGGCCCATGGCCCAGATCGGGTTGATCTGCGCGATGCCCGCGATGACCGCGATCACGCCGAAGACCAGGAAGAAGAAGCCTCCGGCCTTGGCCATGTACACCGGCAGCAGCGGCATGCCGACGACGTTCTTGTTGCTCTTTCCGGGGCCCGCGAACTGCGTGTGCTTGTGGTAGAAGACCAGGATCAGGTGGCCGACCACCAGGCCGAGCATGATGCCCGGCAGCAGCAGGATGTGGATCGAGTAGAACCGCGCCACGAAGTCGTGGCCCGGGAACTCGCCGCCGAAGAGGAAGAACGAGATGTACGTGCCGACGATCGGCATCGACAGGATCGCGCCCTGGGTGAAGCGGACACCGGTGCCGGACAGCAGGTCGTCCGGGAGCGAGTAACCGGTGAAACCGGTGAACATGCCCAGGACGAACAGCAGGAAGCCGAACAGCCAGTTGACCTCACGGGGCTTGCGGAACGCGCCCGTGAAGAACACCCGCATCATGTGCACGAACATGCCGGCGAGGAAGATCAGCGCCGCCCAGTGGTGGATCTGCCGGATGAGCAGACCGCCGCGCACGTCGAAGGAGATGTGCAGGGTCGAGCTGAACGCCTCCGACATCAGCTGTCCCTGGAGCGGGACGTAGGTGCCGTGGTACTCCACCTCGTTCATCGACGGGTGGAAGAACAGCGTCAGGTACACACCCGTGAGGATGATGATGATGAAGCTGTAGAGGCAGATCTCACCCAGCATGAACGACCAGTGGTCGGGGAAGATCTTGCGCATGTTGGCCTTGGCGAGGGAGTAGATCCCCAGCCGGCCGTCGGCCCAGTCGGCGATACGCTCGCCGGCCGGAGCCTTCCCGCGGTCACGGGACTCGTTGCTCTCGGTGTACTCGTTCGTGCTCATCCGCGCTCCCAGAAAGCAGGACCGACGGGCTCTTCGAAGTCGCCGAGCGCCTCGAGATAGCCCTCGTCGTTCACACCGATGCGCAGCTGCGGCAGGGCGTGGCCGGCGGGGCCGAAGATCACTCGGGCACCGTCGGAGAGGTCGAAGGTGGACTGGTGGCAGGGGCACAGCACGTGGTGCGTCTGCTGCTCGTACAGCGAGATCGGGCAACCGACGTGGGTGCAGATCTTCGAGTACGCCACGATGCCCTGGTAGGACCAGTCGAGTTCCTGCTTGTCCTTGATGTTGTCCGGCTGGAGCCGGACGATCATCAGGGCCGCCTTGGCGATCTCGTTCTGGAACTCCTCGTCGTGCTCCTCCAGGCCCTCGGGCTTGGCGAAGGTGAGCGAACCGACGGCGACGTCCGAGGGACGCAGCGGCTCGTTCGTGTTCATGTTGACGAGCAGCTTGCCCTTGGCCCACAGCGTGTGACGCAGCTTGTCCTCGGGCAGCGGGCCGAGGTCGCGCAGCAGCACGACACCCGACAGCGGCACCAGGGCGAGCGCGCCGAACATCGTGTTGCGGATCAGCTTGCGACGGCCGAGCGCGGACTCCTGGGCACCCTGCTTGAAGTCCGCGTGGACCTTCGCACGGACCTCGGGGGGCGCGGCGATCGCGTGCCGGTCGTCGGCGACCTCCACGTCGGACATCAGGGTGCGGGCCCAGTGGACCGCGCCGGCGCCGATGGTGAACAGCGCCGTGCCCAGCGTCAGACCCAGCGCGAAGTTCAGCGCGCTGAGGTGGCCGATCGGGAACACGAAGATCGACCTGTCGGCGGGGATCGCCACGTACGCGGCGATGAAACCGACCGTGGCGAGCATCGACAGCGTGAACAGGAAGGCGACCGCACGTTCGGACCGCTTGGCGGCCCGCTCGTCGATGTCCTGGATGCGGTGTTCGTGGGGCGGCAGCCCCGGGTCCGCGAACGGGTTCTGCTCGTCCGCGACGCCTACGGCGCTGCCGTGTGCGTGGCCCTGCTCAGCGGGCAGGTTCTCTTCTGGAGTGTCTTGGCTACTCATGACTTCTTGGCCTTTGCGGTCCGAGCGGCGACCCAGACGGCGACCGCGATCAGGGCACCGAGACCGAAGATCCAGGCGAAAAGTCCCTCACTGACCGGCCCGAGGCCGCCCAGTTCCAGACCACCGGGGTTGTTCGTATCGTCGCTGTTGACCGCGTGCAGGTACGCGATGATGTCCTTCTTGTTCTGCTCCGACAGGGTGGTGTCGGGGAAGGAAGGCATGTTCTGCGGGCCGGTCTGCATGGCCTCGTAGATGTGCTTCGGGTCCACGTCCTCGAGGGTCGGAGCGTACTTGCCCTTGGTGAGGGCGCCGCCCTTGCCGGTGAAGTTGTGGCACTGCGCGCAGTTGGTGCGGAACAACTCGCCACCCTTGGCGATGTCCGCGCCTTCCGGGCCGTACTCGGCGTCGGTCGGGACGGACGGGCCGGCGCCCAGGGAGGAGATGAACGCGGCGAGCTGGTCGATCTCGGCCTGCGTGTAGATGACCTTCTTCGCGGGCACCTGGGGGCCCTGGGAGGTCGCCGCGGGCATACGCCCGGTGCCGACCTGGAAGTCGACGGCGGCGGCGCCCACGCCGACCAGGCTCGGACCGTCGGAGGTCCCCTGACCGCCGGTGCCATGGCAGCTGGCGCAGCCGACGGCGTAGAGCTTCTTGCCCTCGTCGATGGCGAGGGACTGGGCGGTGTCGTCTGCCTGCGCCTTGCCCGCGGGCGCGAACGCGGCGTACAGCCCCCCGGTAGCCGCCAGCGCGAGGAGTAGGACGACGAGCGCCGCCAGCGGATGGCGTCGTCGTGCGGAGAGCTTTTTCACGGATTACCCCGGTGTCAGGATCTTCTGCGTCGATGCGTGGGATGTGCGGGAGCGAGCGTGCCCGGCTACTTGATCATGTAGATCGTGGCGAAGAGGCCGATCCAGACGACGTCGACGAAGTGCCAGTAATAGGACACGACGATGGCCGCGGTCGCCTGCTCGTGGGTGAACCTCTTGGCCGCGTAGGTGCGCCCGAGGACGAACAGGAAGGCGATGAGGCCGCCCGTCACGTGCATGCCGTGGAAACCGGTGGTCAGGTAGAACACCGAGCCGTACGGATCCGAGGAGAGCGAGAGCCCGTCCTTCTTCACCAGCTCCGTGTACTCGAAGATCTGACCGCCGATGAAGATCGCACCCATGATGAAGGTGACGATGAACCACATCCTCAGCTTCTTCACATCACCGCGCTCGGCGGCGAAGACGCCGAGCTGGCAGGTGAGGGAGGAGAGCACCAAAATCGTGGTGTTGGTGGCCGAGAACGGGAAGTTCAGGGCCTCGGCCATTTCCTTCCAGTGATCAGGACCCGTCACTGATCGCAGGGTGAAGTACATCGCGAAGAGGGCCGCGAAGAACATCAGCTCGGAGCTCAGCCAGATGATGGTTCCGACGCTGGTGAGGTTCGGCCGATTGACCGACGGGTGCGCGTGCCCGGTTTCTACTGTCGTTGCTGTCGCCACGACCGACATTATGTCGGTCCCTTATCCCGCCCTCACTCCGGGGGGTGCCGTTCGGAGTGTTCGCACCGTGTGTACTGCCCGGATGGCCCATCGAAGTGGTGTTCCAAGCGGTGTTGACGACGAGTCCGAGGGAGTAGCATCCGCGACATCGGTTCTGTCCGTACGACGCTGATGTCACGGAGGAAGCATGCAGGCGACCGCCACGGTGCTGGTCTACAGCGACGACTCCAACAACCGCGAGCAGGTCCGGCTCGCGACCGGGCGCAGGCCCGCGCCGGACGTCCCCGTGGTGGAGTTCCTGGAGTGCGCGACGCCTGCGGCGGTGCTGCGGGAGCTGGACAGGGGCGGCGTCGACGTCGTCGTCCTGGACGGCGAGGCCGCGCCCATGGGCGGCATGGGGCTGTGCCGGCAGATCAAGGACGAGGTCTTCCGGTGCCCGCCGGTGCTCCTGCTCATCGGGCGGCCCCAGGACGCCTGGCTCGCCACCTGGAGCCGCGCTGACGCGGCTGTGACGCTGCCTGTGGAGCCCGTGGAGTTCGCTTCGGCCCTGGCGTCCCTGCTGCGGCGCAAGAGCCTTCAGCAGAGCGCCTAGCGGGGGCGGAGGGGCGCGTGGGGTTCCCCCGCGCCCCCGGTAGCGCCTAGACCGCCGCAGGCCGCAGTCTCGACGTGTCCTGCTCCGCCTTCTGCCTGCCGCCCGTCAGCGCGCTGCCCTTGCTCCACTTCTTCCAGTCCAGGTTCCAGTCGCCGAAGCCGTTGCCGAAGGTCTCCATCGTGTCGCCGTAGCTGTTCACGACCTGGACGACGTCGCCCTGGCGGATGTGGTCGAAGAACCACTCGGCGTTGGACGTGCTCATGCCGGTACAGCCGTGGCTGACGTTCGCGTACCCCTGCGAGCCCACGGACCAGGGGGCCGCGTGGACGTACTCGCCGCTCCAGGTGACGCGGGTGGCGTAGTACACGGGCAGGTCGTAGGAGTCCGAGGAGCCTTCCGCGATGCCGACGGTGGTGCCGCGCATCCGTACGAAGTACTCCTTGCCCAGGACGACCTTGACGCCGTTGCGGGTCTCGAAGCCGGGTTTGCCGGTGGTGACGGGGATCTGGTTGATCTCCTCGTTGTTCTTGAAGACCGTCATGGAGTGCGACGACGCGTCCGTGACGGCGATGACCCGGTCGCCGATCGTGAGCTTGAGGTCCTTCGTGGGGCCGCCCCACAGCCGGTCACTGATCTTGATGCCGTCCAGGTTGCTGTGCACCCGCAGGGTGGCGTGGGCGGGCCAGTACTCCTGGGGCCGGTAGTGGAGCTCCTTGTCGTCCACCCAGTGCCAGCCGCCCTGCACGGACGGTGTGGAGTCGACCTTGAGGGCGCGTTCGACGACGGCCCGCTGGGCGGGGTCCTTGACGGGCTGGTCCAGCTTGGCGGTGACGGGCTGGCCGACGCCGTACTCGCCGGCGTCGGGGCCGAACTCGACCGTCAGGCGCTTCTTCGAGGCGGGCTTGCCGGTGTCGAAGGTGAGCACCCGGCGGCCGGGGGCGCCGTCGTCGTCCTCGGTGCTCACGCGGACCGTGTAGTGGGCGTTCGCGGCCAGCGGCTCGGTGCTGTGCCAGCGGCTGCCGTCGGCGGCGAGTTCGCCCGCCACGTAGCGGCCTGCGCCGTCCACGGCGGTGACGTCCGTGATGCGGTCGTCGTCCTGCGCGGTGACCTCAAGGGGTTTGTCCGGGTCGGTCTTCTTCCCGTCGCCGGCGAGGTTGTTGAAGGAGATCTGGTCCGTCGCGTCGTAGGGGCGCGCGGAGAGCGGGTTGCCGTCCGAGCCGCAGGCGCTTGCGACCGCGCCCAGGGCGATCACCAGCAGGGTGCAGCCGACGACGGTGCGAGGGCGGGGTTCGTGGCTCATGGCTTCACGCTAGGGAGCCGCGTCAACGGCGGCGCGCTGAGTGACACGGACGGAGGAGCATCATTGCGGCAAAAGCGTGAGCCCGGACCCTCCTGACGGAGTGTCCGGGCTCAGCCTGCGTCCGGCACGTGCTACTGGGTGCGGCTCTCACCGCGGTAGTACTCGAAGACCCAGCCCCAGAGACCGATGAGGATCAGCGGCAGGGAGAAGTACAGCAGCCACCAGCCGACAGCGACCCCCAGGAAGGCCAGGGCGCCGCCGATGCCCAGCGACAGCGGCTGCCAGCTGTGCGGGCTGAAGAAGCCCAGCTCGCCGGCGTCGTCCGCGACGTCCGCCTCCTTGTTGTCCTGCGCGCCCGCGTCGACCCGCCGGGCGGTGAAGCCCAGGTAGAAGCCGATCATGATGCACAGGCCGAAGGCCAGGAAGAGGGCCGTGGTACCGGCCGGCTCCTTCGACCACACGCCATAGACGATCGCCATGACGAGGACGAAGACGCTCAGCCAGACGAACATCTTGCCCTGGATCTTCACTTGCCGGCCTCCTTGCTGCCCGAGATGGCGCTGGCACCGTGGCCGGCGTGCTCCAGCTGCTCGAGCGCGGCGATCTCGGGGTGGTGCAGGTCGAACGCCGGGGATTCACTGCGGATCCGCGGCAGGGTGAGGAAGTTGTGGCGCGGCGGCGGGCAGGAGGTCGCCCACTCCAGGGAGCGGCCGTAGCCCCACGGGTCGTCGACGCCGACCGGCTTGCCGTACTTGGCGGTCTTCCACACGT
Organism: Streptomyces sp. NPDC060002; assembly: GCF_042737245.1. NCBI lineage: Bacteria > Bacillati > Actinomycetota > Actinomycetes > Kitasatosporales > Streptomycetaceae > Streptomyces > Streptomyces sp. NPDC060002. The sequence goes on along the minus strand of NZ_JBHWUW010000043.1, from coordinate 29,912 downwards.
TGTAGAGGAACGGCAGGACGGACAGACCGAGGACGAACGAGCTGATCGTCGAGATCGTGTTCAGGGCGGTGAAGCCGTCGGCCGCCAGATAGTCGGCGTACCGGCGGGGCATGCCCTCGGCGCCCAGCCAGTGCTGGACCAGGAAGGTGCCGTGGAAGCCGACGAACAGCGTCCAGAAGGTGATCTTGCCGAGGCGCTCGTCGAGCATCTTGCCGGTGAACTTCGGCCACCAGAAGTGGAAGCCGGAGAACATCGCGAAGACGACGGTGCCGAAGACGACGTAGTGGAAGTGCGCCACCACGAAGTACGAGTCGGACACATGGAAGTCCATCGGCGGCGAGGCCAGGATGACGCCGGTCAGACCACCGAAGGTGAAGGTGATGAGGAAGCCCGTCGCCCACAGCATCGGCGTCTCGAAGGACAGTGAGCCCTTCCACATCGTTCCGATCCAGTTGAAGAACTTCACGCCCGTCGGCACGGCGATGAGGAACGTCATGAAGGAGAAGAACGGCAGCAGTACGCCACCCGTGACGTACATGTGGTGCGCCCACACCGTCACGGAGAGACCGGCGATCGAGATGGTGGCCGCGATCAGGCCCATGTAGCCGAACATCGGCTTGCGGGAGAACACCGGGATCACTTCGGAGATGATCCCGAAGAACGGCAACGCGATGATGTACACCTCTGGATGGCCGAAGAACCAGAAGAGGTGTTGCCACAGCAACGCGCCGCCGTTGGCCGCGTCGAAGACATGGGCGCCGAACTTGCGGTCCGCCTCCAGGGCGAACAGCGCGGCCGCGAGGACCGGGAAGGCCAGCAGGACCAGGACACCGGTCAGCAGGACGTTCCACGTGAAGATCGGCATCCGGAACATCGTCATGCCGGGCGCGCGCATGCAGATGATCGTGGTGATGAAGTTGACCGAGCCGAGGATGGTGCCGAAGCCGGAGAAGGCCAGACCCATGATCCACATGTCGGCGCCGATGCCCGGGCTGCGGACCGCGTCCGACAGCGGGGCGTAGGCGAACCAGCCGAAGTCGGCGGCACCCTGCGGGGTGAGGAAGCCGGCGACGGCGATGAGCGAGCCGAACAGGTAGAGCCAGTAGGCGAACATGTTCAGCCGCGGGAAGGCGACGTCCGGCGCGCCGATCTGGAGCGGCATGATCCAGTTCGTGAAGCCGGCGAACAGCGGCGTCGCGAACATCAGCAGCATGATCGTGCCGTGCATCGTGAACGCCTGGTTGAACTGCTCGTTCGACATGATCTGCAGGCCCGGCCGAGCGAGCTCGGCGCGCATGAGGAGCGCCATCACGCCACCGATGCAGAAGAACGCGAACGACGTGACCAGGTACAACGTACCGATGGTCTTGTGGTCGGTGGTCGTCAGCCACTTCACCACGACGTTGCCGGGTTGCTTGCGCCTGACCGGCAGCTCGTTCTCGTACGAGTCCTCAGCTGCGGCGGCACCCTGGGGTTCGTTGAGGATGCTCACAGGTTGTTCGTCTCCCGGTTCTTCTCGTGGCTCGTCTGCTCGATGCCCGCGGGAACGTAACCGGTCTGCCCCTTCTTCACGAGGTCCTTGAGGTGCTGCTCGTAGCGCTCCTGGGAGACGACCTTCACGTTGAAGAGCATCCGCGAGTGGTCTACGCCGCAGAGCTCGGCGCACTTGCCCAGGTAGGTGCCCTCCTTGTTGGGGGTCACCTGGAAGGAGTTGGTGTGGCCCGGGATGACGTCCTGCTTCATCAGGAACGGCACCACCCAGAAGGAGTGGATGACGTCACGCGAGGTGAGGACGAAGCGGACCGTCTTGCCCTCGGGGAGCCAGAGGGTCGGGCCGGGGTTGTTGGTCTGCGGGTTCCGCTCACCGGGAGTACCGCAGGTGTAGACGCCGCCGGCGTTGTCGGGGAAGTCCGTCTTGAACCGGTCCGGGATCGCGGCCAGGTTCTTGTCGGTCTTCGCGTCCCCGTCGGAACCGTCGACGCTCTCGATGTAGTTGAAGCACCAGCTCCACTGGAAGCCGACCACGTTCACCGTGACATCGGGCTTCTTGTCGAGGCTGAGCAGCTTCGACTCGTCACGGGCCGTGAAGTAGAACAGCACCGAGACGATGATGATCGGAACCACCGTGTACAGCGCCTCGATGGGCATGTTGTACCGGGTCTGCGGAGGAACTTCGACCTTGGTGCGGCTGCGCCGGTGGAAGAAAGCACTCCACAGGATCAGGCCCCACACCAGCACGCCGGTGGCCAGCGCGGCTGCCCAGGAGCCCTGCCACAGGGAGAGGATCCGCGGAGCCTCTTCTGTGACCGGGGTGGGCATACCAAGGCGGGGGAAGTCCTTGTATGTGCAACCGGTGGCGGTCGCCAGGACCAGGCCCGCGGTCATTGCCTGGAGCAGCTTCCGCCGCATCGGGCGCCGCGGCGAGCGGTCGGAGCCGTTGGGACTCACGTAGCGCCTTCCCGAGAGTCTCGCCCGCGCGGTTGGCTGCGGCCTGCCTTCTCGCGGGTCGGTCGCCGCCCTGCGTCGGGCAGGGGTTTGGATGTTTATGCGGACCAAACCCTAGCCGACGCCCTCCGGGGGTTCGCGGGGAGGGTGGCATACGCGCGAGGGGTCACCCGAAAGCGCCCAGTAGCTCGGGGATTCAGGTGCTTTGGCGTGTGCGGGCCTCGTCGTGGCTGGTCGCGCAGTTCCCCGCGCCCCCGTTTGACCCGCCCTCGTTCTAACGTTGCCGTGTGGGCTACTTCGACGCTGCTTCCGCCGCTCCCCTTCATCCCGTTGCCCGGCAGGCCCTGTTGGCCTCACTCGACGACGGATGGGCCGACCCCGCACGCCTCTACCGGGAGGGGCGGCGGGCCCGGATCCTGCTCGACGCGGCCCGGGAGGCCATGGCGGAGGCCGTGGGCTGCCGGCCGGACGAGACGGTGTTCACCTCCTCCGGCACGCGGGCCGTCCACACCGGGATCGCCGGTGTGTCGGCCGGACGCCGGCGGGTCGGACGTCACCTGATCGTGTCTGCCGTCGAACACTCCTCGGTACTCCATTCGGCCGAGACGTTCGAGGCGGAGGGCGGGACGGTGACCCGGGTGCCGGTGCTCCGCACCGGTGCGGTCGCCGTCGAGTCGTACGCCGACGCCCTGCGCCCCGACACCGCGCTCGCCTGTCTCCAGTCGGCCAACCACGAGGTGGGGACCGAACAGCCGGTGGCGGCCGTGGCCGAACTGTGCCGGGAGGCGGGGGTGCCGCTGCTGGTGGACGCGGCCCAGTCGCTCGGCTGGGGGCCGGTGGAGGGTCCCTGGTCGGTGCTGACGGCGAGCGCGCACAAGTGGGGCGGGCCCTCCGGGGTGGGGGTGCTCGCGGTGCGCAAGGGGGTGCGGTTCGCCGTCCAGGGGCCGGTGGACGAGCGGGAGTCGGGGCGCGCGGCCGGGTTCGAGAACCTTCCGGCGATCGTGGCCGCGGCGGCCTCTCTGCGGGCGGTGCGGGCGGAGGCGGCGGCCGAGGCGGTACGGCTGCGGGCGCTGACGGCGCGGATCCGGGCGCGGGTGGGAGCCGTCGTACCGGATGTGGAGGTCGTCGGGGATCCACTGCGGCGGCTGCCGGGGATCGTCACCTTCTCCTGCCTGTACGTCGACGGGGAGGCGCTGCTGCACGAGTTGGACCGGGAGGGGTTCTCCGTCTCCTCCGGGTCGTCGTGCACCAGCAGCACGCTGACGCCCAGCCATGTGCTGAAGGCGATGGGGGTGCTGAGTGAGGGGAACGTGCGGGTTTCGTTGCCGATGGGAGTCGCCGAGGAGGACGTCGAGCGGTTCCTCGCCGTGCTGCCGGGGGCGGTGGCCGGGGTGCGGGAGAAGCTCGGGGCGCCCGTCGCGGTGGCCGATGCCGCTGTGCGCGGCGACGCGCTCGTCGTGGACGCGCTGGGCAAGCGGTGTCCGATTCCCGTCATCGAGCTGGCGAAGGTCATCGGGGAGGTGCCGGTCGGGGGCACGGTGCGGGTGCTGTCCGACGACGAGGCGGCCCGCCTGGACATCCCCGCGTGGTGCGAGATGCGGGAGCAGGAGTACGTGGGTGAGGAGCCGGCGGACCGAGGCTCGGCCTTTGTGGTCCGCCGGCTGTCCTGAGTCACGCCAGGTGCTTGCGGACCTCGGTGGCGGCCTCGTCGCCGTAGGCCTTGGTGAAGCGGTCCATGAAGTGGGCGCGGCGCAGCTGGTACTCCTGGGTGCCGACCGTCTCGATCACGAGGGTGGCGAGCATGCAGCCGATCTGCGCGGCGCGCTCGTGGGAGACGCCCCAGGCCAGGCCGGAGAGGAAGCCGGCACGGAAGGCGTCACCGACGCCCGTCGGCTCGACCTTGGCCTCCTCCTCCGGGCAGCCGACCTCGATCGGGTCCTCGCCGGCCCGCTCGATACGGACGCCGCGCGAGCCGAGGGTGGTGACGCGGTGGCCGACCTTGGAGAGGATCTCGGCGTCCGTCCAGCCCGTCTTGGACTCGATGAGGCCCTTCTCGTACTCGTTGGAGAACAGGTACGTCGCGCCCTCCAGCAGTATCCGGATCTCGTCGCCGTTCATACGGGCGATCTGCTGGGAGAAGTCGGCCGCGAAGGAGATCGAGCGGGAACGGCACTCCTCCGTGTGGCGGAGCATCGCCTCCGGGTCGTCGGCGCCGATCAGGACCAGGTCCAGGCCGCCCACCCGGTCGGCGACGGTCTTCAGCTCGATGAGGCGGGCCTCGCTCATCGCGCCGGTGTAGAAGGAGCCGATCTGGTTGTGGTCGGCGTCGGTGGTGCACACGAAGCGGGCCGTGTGCAGGGTCTCGGAGATGCGGACCGACCCGGTGTCGACGCCGTGCCGGTCCAGCCAGGCCCGGTACTCGTCGAAGTCCGCGCCCGCGGCGCCGACCAGGATCGGGTCGGTACCCAGCTGTCCCATGCCGAAGGCGATGTTCGCGCCCACGCCGCCCCGGCGTACGTCCAGGTTGTCGACCAGGAAGGAGAGCGAGACCGTGTGCAGCTGGTCCGCGACGAGCTGGTCGGCGAAGCGGCCGGGGAACGTCATGAGGTGGTCGGTGGCGATGGAGCCGGTGACTGCGATGCGCACGGCGTGGACTCTCCTGTGGGGAGGGGGATTGACAGTTCACGCTACCCGGTCGACCCGCGCCACTGAAGCAGTGGAAACTACCCGATAGTAGATCTTTCTTCGCCGGCTCAGGCGTGCATACGGTTCGGCTATGACGAACCTCAAGGTCCACACCCCCTCTCCGGCCGACCTCGACGGCGACCTGGCGTCACTGCGTGGTGACGGCGCCCGGATGGCGCGGCACTGGGCCGCCCCGGAGAAGATCACTTCCCGCCCGGTCTCCCCGTCACTCATCCTCGGCGTGACCGTTCCGGCGACGTCGGCGCGACTGCTGGAGGCGATGCCGGACTACGGCAACTAGGGGTAATCCCTCGATTTCCTTCGGAACGGCGCTCGGGAGGGAACCGTGCGCTCCCCCGTCGCGTCCCATCGCCGTCCCCCGTAAAGGGGACGTGAGGTACGCCAGCAGGGCAGCCGAAGGAGCGATGCGGTGAACACCGAGCGACCCGAGAACGACGACGCCGCGCGCGAGCCGGAGGAGACGGGTTCGGAGACGGCCGAGGTCCGGGAGGCCGAGGTCCGGGAGGCCGAGGTCCGGGAGGCGCGGACCGAGGACGCGCGGGTCGAGGACGCGCCGGCCGACGAGACCGGCGTCCCGGAGAACGAGGCCGGCCTTCCCGGCACTCCCGTCGGCTCCGATGCCGGGGCTCCCGTCGGCTCCGATGCCGGGGCTCCCGCTGTTTCGGAGACCGACACCACCGCCGACGCCGGTCCGCGGGTCGCCGCCTCCGAGGCCGACGCCACCGTCGACGCCGACGCGGCGCCCACCGGTCCCGGCTCCGGTCCCGGCTCCGGTACGGACGAGCATGTCGTCGGGCCGGTGGCCGAGCACGCGCCCCCGGCCGGCCCGCGGCGCCGCTCCCCCGTGCTCATCGCCTCCGTCGCGGCCGCCGTGCTGCTGGTGGGCGGGGGCGGGGCCTATCTGACCTCCAGTGCGGTCGGCGGCTCCGGTGGGGGTGCAGGCTCCGGGGCGCCGTCCGGGGACGGCACGCCCGCGGCGCTCCCGCTGGACGACTACTCCGGGGGTACGGGTGCCCCCGAGGGCGGCACGAGCGGCATCGCGCCCGGTGAGCCGAACCCCTACGGGGTGACCTACAAGGCCGACGGCGCCCTTCCCGACGGTCCCGGCTCCGCGCCCGTCTACTGGGCGAAGGGCGAGGTCACGAAGGACGAGGTGGCCCGGCTGGCGAAGGCGCTGGGGGCCGAGGGGACGCCGGTCGTCGACGGGGAGGCCTGGAAGGTCGGCGCGGGGAACGACGGCTCGGGCCCGGTGCTGCGGGTGAACCGGCAGGCGCCGGGGATGTGGACGTTCACCCGGTACGCGCCCGGCACCGACAACTGCACGGGCGGCACCGACAAGTGCGCCGTGGATCCCGCGACCCCGGCCGCCGGCCCGGTGAGCGAGGCGGCCGCGAAGAAGGCGGCGGCACCGGTCCTGAAGGCCGTCGGACAGGACGGCGCCGAGGTGGACGCGAGCCAGGTCATGGGCAGCCAGCGGATGGTGAACGCCGAACCGGTGTTCGGTGATCTGCCCACCTACGGCTGGACGACCGGGATCGGCGTGAGCGCCCAGGGCGAGGTCGTCGCCGGGAACGGGCAGCTGGAAACGCCGGTGAAGGGCGACACGTACCCCCTGCTGAGCGCGCAGGAGGCGCTGGACGCGTTGAACGCGGGGCCGGGGACGGACCACCGGATGGGCATCGGCGGCTGTGCCAGTCCGGTGCCGCTGAAGGACCGGCTGGAGAGTCCCTGCGGCGCCTCCACGGCCGCTCCCCAGGCGCAGACGGCGACGGTCGAGGACGCGGTGCTCGGGCTCGCCCCGCACACCTCGGGCGGACGACAGGTGCTCGTACCGTCCTGGCTGTTCGACGTGAAGGCCGCAGGGGTCGCGGGCGGCTACACGGTGACACAGCCGGCCGTCGAGCCGGCGTATCTGCAGTCGGCCACGACGCCGACGCCGACCGCCTCCTCGGGGACGCGTGACGTGAAGGTGGACGGCTACGCCGTCGAGGGCGAGGAGCTGACCGTGAGCTTCACCGGCGGGGTGTGCGGCGACTACAAGGCCACGGCGGCGGAGAGCGGCGACGAGGTGAAGGTCACCGTGACCGAGACGCCCTGGCCGGACAAGATCTGCATCCTGATCGCCAAGGAGTACCACCAGACCGTGCACCTGGACGAGTCGCTGGGCAGCCGGAAGGTGGTCGGGTCGGACGGCGGCGCGATCCCGCTGGAGAAGCCGGGGGCTCGGCTGCCGCAGACCCGGTAACGCCCGGCGGCAGCGGTTCGCGCGACGCGAACGCGAAGGCGGCGGCCCCGTTGGAGGGGGCCGCCGCCTTCGTGTCGTTCAGCGGTGCGAACGGGCGACCTAGCTGAAGGAGTCGCCGCAGGCGCAGGAGCCCGTCGCGTTCGGGTTGTCGATCGTGAAGCCCTGCTTCTCGATGGTGTCGACGAAGTCGATGGAGGCGCCGCCCAGGTACGGGGCGCTCATGCGGTCGGTGACGACCTTGACGCCGTCGAAGTCCTTCACCACGTCACCGTCGAGCGCACGCTCGTCGAAGAAGAGCTGGTAGCGCAGGCCGGAGCAGCCGCCGGGCTGAACGGCGACGCGCAGTGCCAGGTCCTCGCGGCCTTCCTGGTCGAGCAGGGCCTTGACCTTCGCCGCGGCAGCGTCGGACAGGAGGATGCCGTCGCTGACAGTGGTCTTCTCGTCCGATACGGACATCTACATCTCTCCCGGGTTGTACGGAGACTGCTTGCCGACGTTTCCAACCGTCGGGGCCGCGGATTCATTCCGCGCCGAGGAGTCGTGTTTCCACTTCTTTCCTCTTCTTGCCTTTCATGCTCGCACACGCGCGATGCGGCGGACAGCGGCCTTCGGAGCGGCGCCGGCCGGGGCGGGGGATTCACGTCACATCGACGCGATGACCATCGTCAAAGTGACGTGAAGCGGGTTATGATAGATAACGTCAGATCGACGAAAAGTAGAAAAGGTGCGTGCCGTGACCACCGCCCAGACCACGGAGCTCGACGTACAGCCGACTCCGCTCGCCCTGTTGCTGCTCGGCCGTGAGGCCGACCCGAAGAGCGAGCGGGGCGTCGAGTGCCCCGGCGACCTGCCCTCGCCCTCGGACCCGGACCTGGTCGAGCGGGCCCGCGCCGCCAAGGAGAAGCTCGGCGACAAGGTCTTCGTGCTCGGCCACCACTACCAGCGCGACGAGGTCATCCAGTTCGCCGACGTCACGGGCGACTCCTTCAAGCTGGCCAAGGACGCGGCCGCCCGCCCGGAGGCCGAGTACATCGTGTTCTGCGGTGTGCACTTCATGGCCGAGTCCGCGGACATCCTGACGTCCGACGACCAGAAGGTGGTCCTCCCCGACCTCGCCGCCGGGTGCTCGATGGCCGACATGGCCACCGCCGAGCAGGTCGCCGAGTGCTGGGACGTGCTGACCGAGGCCGGCATAGCCGAGCGGGTCGTGCCCGTCTCGTACATGAACTCGTCCGCGGACATCAAGGCGTTCACGGGCAAGCACGGCGGCACGATCTGCACCTCCTCCAACGCCCAGCGGGCCCTGGAGTGGGCCTTCGAGCAGGGCGAGAAGATCCTGTTCCTGCCCGACCAGCACCTCGGCCGCAACACCGCCGTCCGGGACATGGGCCTGTCCCTGGAGGACTGCGTCCTGTACAACCCGCACAAACCGAACGGCGGGCTGACCGCCGAGCAGCTGCGCGACGCGAAGATGATCCTGTGGCGGGGCCACTGCTCGGTGCACGGCCGCTTCAGCCTGGAGTCGGTCGAGGACGTCCGCGCCCGGATCCCCGGCGTGAACGTGCTCGTCCACCCCGAGTGCCGGCACGAGGTCGTGGCCGCGGCGGACTACGTCGGCTCGACCGAGTACATCATCAAGGCGCTGGAGGCGGCCCCGGCCGGCTCCAAGTGGGCCATCGGCACCGAGCTGAACCTGGTACGCCGGCTGGCGAACCGTTTCGCGCCGGAGGGCAAGGAGATCGTCTTCCTCGACAAGACGGTCTGCTTCTGCTCGACGATGAACCGGATCGACCTCCCCCACCTGGTCTGGACCCTGGAGTCCCTCGCCGAGGGCAAACTGGTCAACCGGATCCAGGTCGACCAGGAGACCGAGGCGTTCGCGAAGCTGGCGCTGGAGCGGATGCTGGCGCTGCCGTAGCCGGACCCAGCGGGCCCCGGATCACCCCGGCAGCGGTTCCTGGTCGGGGTGGCCCGGGTCCAGCGTGAACACGGTCCCGTCGGGGCTGAGCACCACCAGCGCGCCTTCGTCGAGGAACACCTGTGCCGTGGCGTAGCCGGCCCCGACGACCTGCTCGGCCCGCGCGGGTGACTCCCACAGCAGGCCGCCCGTCCCGATGTCGAGGGCGGCGACCCGTCCGGAGGCGCTGGCCGCGAACACCGCCTGCCCCTGCCCGTCGGCGACGGGTGTGCCGGGCTGCTGAAGGGTCGTCGAGGTCTGCCACAGCTGCTCGCCCGTCCCGGGTGAGTGGGCGGCCAGCTGCCCCGCGGAGGAGGCGAAGCAGAGCACTCCGCCCACCAGCGCCGCCTCGCCGCGCGGGTCGCCCGCCAGCTTGCTCCTGCGTACGGCGCCGGTGCCCGGGTCGATCAGCAGGATCTCGCCGGACGCCGACTCCTCGGGGCTCTGGAGATCCCGCGGGACGTGCATCACGAAGGCCAGGTCGCCGTCGACGGCCCCGACGTACACGGCGTCGCCGTCCGGCACGCTCACCTTCCGGGTCGAGCCGTCGGCGGGGTCGACGGCGTAGAACACGGTGCGCGACGGCGTACCCGCGTCGGTGCAGCCGGCGTACGGGACGCTGTCGACGTCGTGCAGCACACAGGAGTAGGTGGGCCCGACGGGCACGGTGGCCGTCCAGCGCGCGGTGCCGTCGCGCAGTTCGCGGGCTGTCACCCGGTAGCCGTCCGAGGTCATCAGCAGATCGCCCACGACCGCCGAGGCGACAGAGCCCGTCCGGTTCGACGTGCGCGACCAGAGCCGCTTCCCGGTGGCGGAGTCGAGGGCCACGGCGGTGCTGGTCTGGTCGTCGCCCGCGCTGTTCAGGACCGACTGGGAGACCAGCAGCACCCCGTCGTGCACCCCGAGGACCGTGCTGTCGTACCGCTCCCGTGCCAGGCCCGAGGGCTGGGAGTCCGCCCGCCAGGCGAGCCGGCCCGTCGTCCCGTCGACACGGACCGGAAGGACGCCGTCGCCCCCGCAGTAGAGGGCGCCCTCGCCCATCGCGCAGGACAGGGAGGTGCCGAAGGAGGACCCGGCGCCCTCCAGTGGCTTCGTCACCCCGCTCGCGGCGGTCCCGAACACCGTGGTCCGCCAGGGCTGCCAGCCGGTGGGCAGGGGATCCCGGCCGGGCGACCCGGAGCCGGTGACGTCCGACTCGGCCGCCCTGTCGTCTCCGTCTGACCTGAAGGGGTCGACAAGCAGATAGCCGGTGAGCGTCACGGCCAGGAGGCCCGCCACGCCGGCCAGGACCGGCCACCGGCGCAGCCGGGAGCCGCGGCCCGTGCGGGACGGAGCGACGGCCGGCCCCGGCTCCTCGCTCGCCGCGGGCTCGGACGGCAGACGCAGGGTCACCGTCTCCAGGTCGCCCGCCGCGGGTTCGGGCAGCGCCTCCGCGAACTCCCCGGCCAGTTCCTCGAGTCCGGGCCGGTCGGCGGCGTCCTTGGCCAGGCAGCGGGTCAGGACCGCGCGCAGCGGCTCGGCGACCGCGTCCACCGTCGGTTCCTCGTGCATCACCCGCCACGCCGTCAGATAGGGGCTGTCGGCGTCGAAGGGGCCGCGGCCGGTCGCGGCGAACACCAGCAGCGCGCCCAGGGAGAAGACGTCCGAGGCGGGGCCGACCGACCGGGCGTCCTTGAACTGCTCCGGGGACATGAACGGCGGGGTGCCGATCGCGTGGCCGGTCTCGGTGAGGGTCGGGTTCTCGGTGGCGCGGGAGATGCCGAAGTCGATGACCCGGGGGCCGTCCTCGGCCATCAGCACGTTGGCGGGCTTCAGGTCGCGGTGGACGACCCCGGCCCGGTGGATGTCCCGCAGCGCCTCCACCAGGCCCAGGGCCAGCCGGCGCAGCTCCGCCCCCTTCAGCGGGCCGGCGCCCCGGATCCGGGCGGAGAGCGCCGGTCCCGGTACGTACTGGGTGGCCATCCAGGGCCGTACGGCCTCCGGGTCGGCGTCCACGACCGGGGCGGTGAAAGCGCCGCTCACCTTGCGGACGGCGTCGATCTCCTGCCGGAAGCGGGCCCGGAAGACCTTGTCCTCCGCGTACTGGGCGTGCACCACCTTGACGGCGACCTCACGCCCCGAACGGGACCGGCCCAGATAGACGACGCCCATGCCACCGGATCCGATCCGGTCGACGATGCGGTATCCGCCGAGCGCCTTCGGGTCGTCCTTGTGCAGCGGCAACGCCCGGTTCCCTTCCCCCGTCGAGCACTTCGAGCACACAGGATATGAAACCCGTACGGGGGAACGGGCACCGGCGCGGCGGCGTCAGACTCCGGCCGGTTCCGGGGTCTTCTCGGGCTGCGCCGGCTGCCGCTTCGCGGCACGCTTCTCCCGCGCATACTCCGGGCGCCGTACGGCAGGGCCGGGCTCACTCCGCTCTCGGACGTACCAGCCCCGACTCGTACGCGATCACCACGAGCTGCGCCCGGTCGCGGGCGCCCAGCTTGGCCATGGCCCGGTTGACGTGCGTCTTCACGGTGAGCGGGCTGACCTCGAGGCGTTCGGCGATCTCGTCGTTGGAGTGGCCGCCGGCGACCTGCACGAGGACCTCGCGCTCGCGCACGGTGAGCGCGTCCAGCCGGGCCGAGCGGGCCGGGTCGTGGTCGTCGTCCAGCGCGCCGCCCTGGGCCAGGAAGCGGGCGATCAGGCCCTTGGTGGCGGTCGGCGAGAGCAGTGCCTCCCCGCCGGCGGCGACCCGTATCGCGCTCAGCAGCTCCTCCGGCTCACTGCCCTTGCCGAGGAAGCCGGAGGCGCCTGCCCGCAGCGACCGCACCACGTAGTCGTCGACCTCGAAGGTCGTCAGGATGACCACCCTGACATGCGCCAGGGAGGGATCCGCGCTGATCAGCCGGGTCGCGGCGAGGCCGTCCGTGCCGGGCATGCGGATGTCCATCAGGACGACGTCGGCGCGCTCCTCCCTGGCCAGCCGGACCGCCTCGGCGCCGTCGGACGCCTCGCCGACCACCTCCATGTCGGACTCCGAGTCGACGAGCACGCGGAACGCGCTGCGCAGCAGCGCCTGGTCGTCGGCGAGCAGGACACGGATGGTCATGCGTTCTCCCCCGTGGTGGCCGTGCGGGTCTTGACCGGCAGGATCGCATGAACGCGGAAGCCGCCCCCGTAGCGGGGACCGGTGGTGAGGGTGCCGCGCAGGGCGGTGACGCGCTCGCGCATGCCGAGCAGGCCGTGGCCGCCGCCGGCCGCCGGGGGCCCGTCGTCCGTGGGATGCCCGTTGTCGAGGACCGTGACCTCGATGTTCGGTCCTACGCGCACGACGCTGACCTCTGCCTTCGCCTCGGATCCCGCGTGCTTTTGGACGTTGGTGAGCGCTTCCTGGATGACCCGGTAGGCGGCCAGGTCGACGGCGGCCGGGAGCTTGGTCCCGTGGTCGGTGCGGGCCACCTCGACCTGGAGGCCGGCGCTGCGGAAGGTACCGGCCAGTTCGTCGAGCCGGTCCAGGCCGGGTGCGGGTTCGGTGGGCGCCTCGGGGTCGCCGGACTGACGCAGCAGGCCGACCGTGGCCCGCAGTTCGTTGAGCGCGGAGCGGCTGGCCTCGCGGACGTGCGCGAGGGCCTCCTTGGCCTGGTCCGGCCTCTTGTCCATGACGTGCGCGGCGACCCCGGCCTGGACGTTGACCAGGGCGATGTGGTGGGCGACGACGTCGTGCAGGTCGCGGGCGATGCGCAGGCGCTCCTCGGCGACCCGGCGGCGGGCCTCCTCCTCGCGGGTGCGTTCCGCGCGCTCGGCGCGGTCCCGGATGGCCTGGACGACGGCCCGGCGGCTGCGGACCGCGTCGCCGGCGGTGGCGCCGATGCCGGTCCAGGCGAGGATCCCCAGGTTCTCCTGGGCGTACCAGGGCAGCGGTCCGGCGAGCATGGCCGCGCCGGTGAGGACCGTCATGGTGAGCAGGCCGGCGCGCAGGGTGGTGGGGCGGTCGGTGCCGGCGGCGACGGTGAAGAGGGCGATCACGGCGGACATGGCTACGGGGGCCCGGGGATCGCCGGTGACGGACTCGATCACGGAGGCGGCGCCGGTGAGGGCGAGGACCGTCATGGGGGCGCTGCGGCGGAAGACGAGGGCGACGGCGGAGAGGGTCATCAGCAGCAGGCTGAGCGGGTCCGGGCTGCGGATGCTCCAGCTGACGCTGTGCTCTCCGTGCGGATCGACGAAGGAGCCGGCCAGCATGCAGAGGAGTACGCCTGCGGCGAGCGCGGCGTCCAGAGCCAGGGGGTGGGCCTGGAGCCTGCACTCGGCCCGGGAAAGGAGGGTCACTTCGTAGTTACCGTCGCTTTCCTGCCGTAGCCGGGGGCTGCGCCCCCAGATCCCCGCCGTCGGCCCTGAACGGGCCTCGTCCTCGATCGCCGGACGCTGAGATTGCCGTGCACCTGCGCTGAAGAGTCAGCCCGGGATCAGCCCGTCGTCGCTCAGCATCTCCCGGACCTCCTCCAGGCCCGCGTCCGGGGCCGGGAGGATCAGTTCCGAGGGTTCCAGGGCGTCGTCCGGCAGGGGCTCGCCGAGGCGGCGGACAGCCTCCAGGAGGGCGCCGAGGGTTCGGTGGAAGCCGTCCTCGTCGCCGCTCTCCATCTCCGCGAGCAGTTCGTCGTCCAGCGTGTTCAGTTCGACGAGATGGGAGTCGGCCAGCGTCCACTGGCCCTCCCCCATGATCCGAACGATCATGTCGCCCTCCTCGGCTCCGGTCCCCGGCGCCGGGCTACTGCTTGTCGAAGCGCGGGGTGTCCTGCGGCTGCTGCTGGGACTGCGACTGGTTCGCGCCGCCTTCGATGGCCTGCTGCCCGGCCGAGCTGCCTCCGGCGAGCTCGGCCTTCATGCGCTGCAGTTCCAGCTCTACATCCGTACCACCGGAGAGCCGGTCCAGCTCGGCCTGGAGGTCGTCCTTCGCGATGCCCGTCGGGTCGTCCAGGGCGCCGGACGCCATGAGCTCGTCGAGGGCGCCCGCGCGGGCCTGGAGCTGGGCGGTCTTGTCCTCGGCGCGCTGGATGGCCAGGCCGACGTCGCCCATCTCCTCGGAGATGCCGGAGAAGGCCTCGCCGATGCGGGTCTGGGCCTGGGCGGCGGTGTAGGTGGCCTTGATGGTCTCCTTCTTCGTACGGAAGGCGTCCACCTTGGCCTGGAGGCGCTGGGCCGCGAGGGTGAGCTTCTCCTCCTCGCCCTGGAGCGTGGAGTGCTGCGTCTCGAGGTCGGTGACCTGCTGCTGGAGGGCCGCACGGCGGGAGAGCGCCTCGCGGGCGAGGTCCTCACGGCCGAGCGCGAGTGCCTTGCGGCCCTGGTCCTCCAGCTTGGAGGACTGCGACTGCAACTGGTTCAGCTGGAGTTCCAGGCGCTTGCGCGAGGTCGCGACGTCGGCGACGCCGCGGCGGACCTTCTGGAGGAGCTCCAGCTGCTTCTGATACGAGTAGTCGAGGGTTTCGCGCGGGTCCTCGGCCCGGTCAAGGGCCTTGTTCGCCTTCGCGCGGAAGATCATCCCCATACGCTTCATGACACCGCTCATGGGCTTCGCGCGCCCCCTTCTGACGTCCAGCTCCAGCTCTGCGACAGAACCCACAGTACGGGCCCTGCATCCATTGACGCACTGTTCGGGGACGGATGCGCTCATCCCCAAGGACGACTGACCAAGACCTTGCTCCGGCGTAGGGAGTAGGTGACCTTCAGGGTGAGCGATAGGTCACCCTGCGCCCCCTCTTTCCTGCTCCTGTCCCGGTCTGTCCCCTGTACAGACGACCGGTGTTGCCGGATCGTTCCCGTCCGGGCTGGGGTCCGTGCCCGCGAGCGCTTACCCTTGGGTTTTGTGTTCCGTAGCCGTGCCAAGGAAGAGAAGGCCCCCGCCGACAAGGCCGTGGTGACCGACTCCATGCAGCCCCGTGACCCGCAGGCCAAGAAGGGCAGGCCCACGCCCAAGCGCAGTGAGGCCCAGTCCCAGCGCCGCAGCGTCGCCAACACCTCGACGTCCCGCAAGGACGCCGCCAAGCGTCAGCGCAGTGAGCGCCGTGCCCAGATGGACAGGCAGCGCCAGGCGCTGGCCGGCGGGGACGAGCGGTATCTGCCGGTCCGCGACAAGGGCCCCGTGCGCAAGTTCGCGCGCGAGTTCATCGACTCCCGGTTCAACGTGGCGGAGTTCTTCCTGCCGATGGCCGTGGTCATCCTCGTGCTGAGCATGGTGCGGGTGGGCTCGCTCCAGACCATCGCGCTGCTGCTGTGGCTGGTCGTGATCGTGCTGATCGTGCTGGACTCGGTCGTCACGAGCTTCCGGCTGCGCAAGCAGCTCGCCGAGCGCTTCCCCGACCAGAACCGGCGGGGCGCGGTGGCCTACGCGCTGATGCGCTCCCTCCAGATGCGTCGGCTCCGGCTGCCCAAGCCGCAGGTCAAGCGCGGAGCGCGGCCCTGAGCACTGCGGCTTTCTCCGGGGGAGCGGCCGAGGCCTGGCTGAACAGGCTGGGTGGGCTGCGTGACGTCGTACGACAAGAGCTGGTGGCCCGGCAGCTCGACGAGCAGATAACGGGGCGCTACCCGGTCGGGCAGCGGCTGCGGGTGCTGGACGTGGGGATGGGCCAGGGCACGCAGGCGCTGCGGCTGGCCCGGCTCGGCCATCAGGTCACCGGGCTGGAGCGGGACGCGACCATGATCGCCGCGGCCCGTGACGCCCTGTGCGGCGAGCCCGAGGGCATCCGGGAGCGGATGCGGATCATCGAGGGCGACGGCCGGGACACCGGTGTGCACTTCCTGCCCGGCAGTTTCGACGTGGTGCTGTGCCACGGCGTGCTCATGTACGTCGAGGAGCCGGACGCGCTGCTCGCGGGGCTCGCGCGGATGCTGGCTCCGGGCGGGCTGCTGTCGCTGCTGGTGCGCAACGCGGACGCGCTGGCCATGCGGCCGGGCCTGTCCGGCGACTGGGCGGGCGCGCTCGGCGCCTTCGACACCGTCGCGTACCGCAACCGGCTGGGGCTGGACGTACGGGCGGACCGGCTGGTGACGCTGACCGGCGCGCTGGCCGGGATCGGCGCGCCGCTGCAGGCCTGGTACGGCGTGCGGGTCTTCACGGACACGGCGGCGGACGGGACGGAGATCCCGCAGGACCCGCAGCAGCGCGAGAGCCTGCTGTCCGCCGAGGAGCGGGCCGGGCGGACCGATCCCTACCGGCAGGTGGCGGCGCTGCTGCACCTGTGCGGGGTGCGTGGCTGAGCCGGACCGGCGTTCTTCACTCGTCCGGGTGAGCGGTGGCCGGGGTGGCCGTACGGCGACCACCCCGACGGAGGGCTACGCCTCGTTCGCCTGCAGGCTCATCGGGCCGTAGATCTCGGTGGAGTCCTCGAAGAGCCGCACCTGGTCCGCGCCGCCTTCGAGGAGGTCCTTCCACACTTCCCCGATCCAGGACTCGGCGTCCCCCTGCGTGGTGAACTCCTCGGGCTCTACCGCTGGTTGGACCTCCGTCCCGTCGGCCTTCTCGAACCGCCACGTCCATGCCGCCATGTACGCCTCCCAGCTGTGACCACGTGCAGAGCAGAAGCCGGATCTTGGTCCGGCTTCTGCTGTGCAGCCTAGTCGGATGCGCAAGACCTGGTCAGACACGCGAAAATCAGCTCCGTGGAAGTCACTCTGCTCGGTACCGGTGCCCCCGCGGGACTGCCCCGCCCCGACTGCTCCTGCGCCGTGTGCGCGACCTCGCTCGGGGCTGATGCGCGGGCGGCGACCGCGCTGCTCGTCGACGGGGTCCTGTTGCTCGATCTGACGCCGGGTGCGGCGTTCGCGGCCGCGCGGGCCGGCCATTCGCTGGGCGGGGTGCGGCAGGTGCTGCTGACGCATCCGCACGACGGGCCCCCGGTGGAGGTGCCGGCCGGGCTGCCGCGGCCCGGCCGGGCGCCGGACGGTCGGGAGTCGACGCTGCTGACGGGGCATCGGGTACGGGCGGTGGCCATGGACGCGCCCGGCACCGGGTACGCGGTGGCCGGCCCGGACGGGCAGCGGCTGCTGTATCTGCCGCCCGGGGGCGCGCCGGCCGGCCTGGAGGAGGGGTCGGGGCCCGCCGAGCGGTACGACATGGTCCTGGCGGATCTGGTGCGGCGCCCGGACGCGCTGGCGAAGCTGCGGGCGGTGGGTGCGGTGGGGCCGACGACCGATGTGGTCGCCGTCCACCTGGACCATGACGTGCCACCGGGCGCGGAGTTGCGCCGACGGCTCGCGGCGGCGGGCGCGCGGGCGGTGCCGGACGGTTCGACCCTGGTCGTGGGGGTGTACGAGGACGTGCCGGACGTGCCGCGGCGGACGCTGGTGCTGGGCGGGGCCCGGTCGGGGAAGTCGGTGGAGGCGGAACGCCGGCTGGAGTCCTTCCCCGACGTGCTGTACGTCGCGACCGGCGGGACCCGGGGTGGTGACACCGAGTGGGCGTCCCGGGTCGCGGCGCACCGCGTAAGGCGGCCGGGGTCGTGGCGGACCGTGGAGACCTGCGACCTGGTGCCGCTGGCGGCGCGGGACGGCGCCCCGTTGCTGATCGACTGTCTGTCGCTGTGGCTGACGGACGTCATGGACTCCGTCGGGGCGTGGGACGACGCGCGGTGGGCGGACGGCGGCGAACGGGCGCTGCGCGCGCGGGTGGTGGAACTGGCGGAGGCGGTGCGCTCGGCCCGGCGGACCGTCGTCCTGGTCTCCAACGAGGTGGGCTCGGGGATCGTGCCGGCCACGGCGTCGGGCCGGCGGTACCGGGACGAGCTGGGACGGCTGAACGCGGCCGTCGCCGCCGAGTGCGAGGAAGTGGTCCTGGTGGTGGCGGGCCAGGCGCTGGTGCTGCGGGGACCGGTGGCCGGCGCCTGACGGTCAGTTCCTGCGCGCGATGACCTGGTACGCGTTCGAGAAGCGCGTGCGGCGCAGGGCGGGGGCCAGCAGGTGGTCGAGTACGGCGGCCAGGGCGGTCAGGGGCGCGGCCGTCCGGCGCGGCCGGGTCCTGTTCAGGTAGAGCGAGACGGCCGTCGCCAGGTCGTGCGGGCTGTGCGGGGTCCGGCGGTCCGTCACGACGATCTCGCAGCCCTGGGCCTCGAGTTCGGCCCGGAGGTTGGCCAACGGGATCAGGTGGAGGTGGCGGGGCTGGTCGTAGGAGTGCCACCACTTGCCCAGCACGGCCGCGGACGCGCTGGCGGGGTCCGGGAGCTGTACGAGGAGGTGGCCGCCCGGCCGCAGGGCCGTGAGCGCCGCCGCGAGTTCCCGCTTCGGGTCCCGGGTGTGTTCCAGGTGGTGGAGCATGCTGACCACGTCGTAGCGGCCGCGCAGGCGGGACAGGACCTCCGGTGCCGTCAGCGGGCCCAGGTGGGCCTCGTCGAGCCGGCCCGCCGCTCGCGCGCGCTGCACCCTCGGGGTCGGGTCCACCCCGTCGAACGCCGTGTAGGTGAACACCTCCCTCGCCGCCTCGGGGAAGGACGCGTCCCCCGTGCCCACGTCCAGCCAGCTCTCCGGCTCGGGGAAGGGCAGCATCGCCCGGGCCGTCGCCCTGAGGTGCCCGCGGTCGGACCGTTCCTCGCCCTCGGCGCCGTACAGCGCCAGACCCTCGGCGGTCAGGCGGGGGTTCTGGAAGGCGTGCGCGCAGTCCCGGCACTCGTCGACCACGAAGGTGCCCGGCCTGCGGTGGCGCAGGTCCGGTGCGCGCAGCCGGGTGCGCAGGCGCTTCGAGCCGCACCAGGGGCAGTCGTCTCGGCGCGGCTCGTGGACGGGCCTGGGGGGCATGAGCGGCTCCGGGGATGGCATCGAGAGCGAACGACAATTAGCTGCAAAACGGAACGTATGGGATCCCGATCTTGGGCGCAATGACGTCACGCGGGTGGGGTGGCGATGTGGCGCGGAACTGTTCGATCGGTGCCGGTACTGTTCGGCGAATGAGCTCGCTTAATCTCGACGACTTCACCGATCTGATCGAGCGCCCCGACGGTGGGGTGCGCCGCGACGCGGAGGCGCGCCGGGAACGTCAGATCGTGCCGCCCGGATCGCTGGGGCGCCTGGACGACCTGGGTGAGTGGCTGGCGGCGGCGCAGGGCTCGGCGCCCGTCCGGCCGGTCGAGCGGCCGCGGGTGGTGCTGTTCGCCGGCGACCACGGCATCGCCGAGCTCGGCGTATCCGCCCGACCGGCGGGCAGCGCCTCGGAGTTGGTGCGTGAGGTCATCGAGGGCGGCCGTCCGGTCTCCGTGCTCGCCCGCCGCCTCGGCGTGCCCGTGCGCGTCGTGGACATGGCACTGGACTGCGATCCGGACATGTTCCCCGAGGACGTCGTACGCCACCGGGTACGGCGCGGCAGCGGCCGTATCGACATAGAGGACGCGCTGACGCTCGAGGAGGCCGAGGCGGCCTTCCGGGCGGGCGTGGCCGTCGCGGACGAGGAGGCCGACTCCGGCACGGACCTGGTCGTGCTCGGCGACATCAGCGTCGGCGGGACGACGGCCGCGGGTGTGCTGGTGGCCGCGCTGTGCGGGACCGACGCGTCCGTGGTGACCGGGCGGGGCGGCGAGGCGATCGACGACCTGGCGTGGATGCGCAAGTGCGCGGCCGTCCGGGACGCGCTCAGGCGGGCGCGGCCGGTGCTCGGGGAGCAGTTGCAACTGCTGGCGACGGTGGGCGGGGCCGATCTCGCCGCCATGACGGGCTTTCTGCTCCAGTGCGCGGTACGGAAGTTGCCCGTCGTGCTGGACGGCGTCGTGGCCGCAGCCTGCGCGCTCGTCGGGCAGCGGGTCGCGTTCCGGGCGCCGGACTGGTGGCTGGCCGCGCACAAGAGCGGTGAACCGGGACAGGCGAAGGCGCTCGACCGGATGGCCCTGGAACCGCTGCTGGACCAGGGCGTGAAGGTCGGAGAGGGCGCCGGGGCGCTGCTCGCGCTCCCCCTGGTGCAGGCCGCCGCAGCACTGGCGGCGGAACTCCCCGAGAAGCCCGAGAAGCCGGAAGAGCCCGAGGAGCCGGCGGCGTCCGAGGCATCCGGCGCTGCGGAAGCCGGCGAAGCCGCCGACGTTTCCGACGTTTCCGACGTTTCCGACGAGAAGCGGGAAACGGAGTAACCGAGCGGCTCAAAGGGACAGGCGGCACCAAAAGAGCGGATTCCCCCAAGTGCACCCATATGATCACCACTCATGGGCAACACCCGGGGCGCCGCCGCCTTCGCCGTCTGGTACCTGCGTGCCGTCGCGTTCGTCAACTTCCTCAGTGCGGTGTGGGTCTCCCTGGGGCAGGACGTCCGGCGGCACAACCAGGAGAACCTCTTCACGCCGTACCTGCTGACGGCCGGCTTCGCCTCCGGGGTCTTCACCGCGTTCCTGGCCGTCACGATGCGGCGGCGCAAACGGGCCGCGTGGATCCTGAACCTCGGTCTGAGCGGGGCGTTCCTGGCGCTGTTCACGCTGGCCATGGCGTTCCCGGAGATCCGGCGGCACCCGCAGAACTGGGTCTCGCTCGCGCTGACCGCCGTCTTCGTCGTGGCGCTGCTCGCCGGCCGGCGGGAGTTCTACGCGAAGGGCGACCGGTCCAATCCGAGGCTCGCCGCGGCCGTCGGCGCCGGCGGGCTGCTGGGCGCCTCGCTGCTGGCCGCGCTGCTGGTGACCGTCACCAACCGGGCGTCCGCCCCCTCCACCTTCCTCGAACGCTGGCGCTACGGCACGCTGCGGCTGGTCTCCGTGGCCGCCGACGAGTACCGCCTGCCCGGGATCGCCCCGCCCACCTGGGTCGACGTCGCCGTCAACGTGCTGAGCACGGCGCTCGTCCTCGTCGTCCTGTACGCCGCCTTCCGCTCCCGGCGGGCCGTCGACCCGCTCACCGAGGACGACGAGAAACGGCTGCGGGAGCTCCTCGACCGGCACGGTGAGCGGGACTCGCTCGGCTACTTCGCGCTGCGGCGGGAGAAGAGCGTGTGCTGGTCGCCCACGGGCAAGGCGGCCGTCGCCTACCGCGTCGTCGGCGGGGTGTCGCTGGCCTCCGGGGACCCGCTCGGGGATCCGGAGGCCTGGCCGGGGGCGATCGTGCCGTGGCTCGCCGAGGCGCGGGCGCACGGGTGGATCCCGGCGGTGATGGGCGCGAGCGAGGAGGCCGGGACCGTCTACGCCCGGCACGGACTGGACGCGCTGGAGCTCGGGGACGAGGCCCTGGTCGAGGTCGCCGAGTTCACCCTCGAGGGGCGGGCCATGCGGACCGTCCGGCAGGCCTACAACCGGGTCCGGCGGGCCGGGTACACGGTGCGGGTACGACGGCACGAGGACATCCCGGCCGGCGAGATGGCATCGCTGCTCCGACGCGCCGACGACTGGCGCGACGGGGCCACCGAGCGCGGGTTCAGCATGGCGCTGGGGCGGCTCGGGGACCCGGAGGACGGGCGCTGCGTGATGCTGGAGTGCGCCGACGCCCGCGGTGAACTGCGGGGCCTGCTCTCCTTCGTGCCCTGGGGACCGCACGGGCTGTCCCTCGACCTGATGCGCCGGGACCGCGACTGCGACAACGGGCTGACGGAGTTCATGGTCATCGAACTGCTCCGGCGCGCCCGGGAGGAGCGGGAGGGCCGGGGAAGCCGGGGACACGGGGAAGACGGCGCAGACCGGGGAGACGGGGGAGACCCGGCGGTCCTGATCACGCAGGTCTCGCTGAACTTCGCCGTGTTCCGCTCGGTCTTCGAACGGGGCGCGCGCCTCGGCGCCGGACCGGTGCTGAGGCTGTGGCGGTCGCTGCTCTGCTTCTTCTCCCGGTGGTGGCAGATCGAGTCGCTGTACCGCGCCAACGCCAAGTACCGGCCCATCTGGGAACCCCGTTTCCTGCTCTTCGAGAAGAGCGCGGACCTGCCCCGCATCGGTGTCGCGTCGGCGCGGGCGGAGGGATTCCTGGAGGCGCCGGGGCTGCCCGGGTGGCTGCGCCGGGGGCGCCTGGAGACCCACCGGTGAACGCGGTCGCCCGCCGGGCCCGCGCCGAATGGGGGCCGCTGTACGAGGCCGTACGCGCCCCCCTGGTGCGGCGGCGGTGGCGGGCGGTCCCGATGACCCTCGGGGCGGTGTGTCTGACGTCGGTGACCCAGGTCGTGCAGAACCGGCCGTGGGGCTACGGGCCGGTCCAGGCGGTCGGAGCGGTACGGGCCGAGGACCCCCTGGGGCTCGCCCTGCTGCGCACCCCCCTGTCCCTGTTCGTGCCCGCGCTGGACCTGCCGGTCTGGGGCGCCCTCGCGCAGATCCTGCTGGTGTTCGGGATCGCGGAGCTCTGCCTGGGCTGGTGGCGGACCCTTGTCATCGCCTACGCCGCCACGCTCGCCGGCACCCTGTACGCGCGCGTGGGCATCGCCCTCGGCCCCGGCAGCCCGCTCGGCCTGCCCGCCGCCGACGCCCGGATCGTGGACACCGGCCCGTCGGCGGCCGTGGTCGGCCTCGCGGTGTTCCTGGGCTGGCGCTACCGCGCCTATGTGACGGCGGGGGTGGTGATCGTCGCGATGGTGGTGGAGGTCCTGCTGAAGGACAACCTGGCGGGCAAGGAGCATCTGGCGGCGATCGCCGCGGTGCTGGTGCTGTGCGCGGCGGCGGAGACACGCGGGCGCACCCGGGGGCCAGGGCGGCCCGCCCGGGGGCCGCGGGGCGGCACCGGTGCACGGCTCCGCCGGGGGAAGCGGGGCGGCGGTACCGGTTCGCGGCCGCGCCACGGGGCGCGACCGGCCACGAAGCCCCGCAGCCGCCGTACCGCCCACACGTCCGTTCCGGACCGGGTCACTCAGTTCCGCTCCTCGGACTGAGCGAGCTCCGCGGTCGTCTTCCCGCCCAGCCAGTCCCCCACCATCCGGCGCGGCCCCGCCCAGCGGCGGTCGTGGCGGTAGGCCCGCAGCACCGCCTTCGCCCGGGCCCGCGGCCGCCGCCGGTAGAGCCGGCGGGCCCACGGCGAGCCGGGCCTGGCCACCCGTACCAGGCCCACCAGCCCCAGGAACGGGATGAAGACACTGAACACGGCCATCTTGGCCTTGCCCTTGCTCAGCACCGCCAGGGAGAACAGGAAGTTGAGCACGACGGTCGAGACGACGCTGCCCCGGTCCTGGAGCTCGTCCTGGGTCATGTCGTTGACACCGAACGGCGAGAAGCCCACCAGCAGCAGTCCGCCCAGCGCCGCCGTGAGGACCACGGCCTCCACGCTCTTGCGGCCCGCCTCGGTCCAGTACACGTCGTCGAGATGCAGGATCAGCGCGAACTCGTCGAGGACCAGGCCCGTGCCGATACCGAAGACCACCGCGAAGGCGACCGCCCCGAAGCCGTACCGGCCGCTCGCGACCGCGCCGAAACCGCCCGCGACGGTCAGGACGACGCCGGGGACCACATGGTGGATGTGCACCCCGCCGGAGCTGATGTTGCCGAAGGGGCCCTTGCCCGCCCGGATGAGGCGCGTGATGACCCGGGTGATCAGAAAGGTGAGGACGAACGCGGTCAGCGCGACGAGCAGCGGGACCTTGCCCGGTTCGACGATGTTGCGCTGCACCCACTGGCCCATGTCACCAGTCTCCCGGGGCGGGGGGCGGGCTGCCTCGCGGGCGGGGCGTCCGGGCTAGTCTGCCGCCGTGTCCACGACCTCGCCCTTCGACGGCCTCCGCTTCGCCTTCGGCACCCTCACCGTGCTCCCGGTCAGGGTGACCCGCTGGGACCGGGAGGCCGCGCGCGGGGGCATGCTCAACGCCCCGGTGGTGGGGCTGGTCGTCGGCGGCTGCGCGGCCGGGCTCGGCCTGCTGCTGCTGTACCTGGGCGCGAGCCCGCTGCTCGCCGCCGTCGCCTCCGCCGCCGTGCCCGCCGTCCTCACCCGCGGTCTGCACCTCGACGGGCTGGCCGACACCGCGGACGGGCTCGGCAGCGGCAAGCCCGCCGAGGACGCGCTGCGGATCATGAAGCAGTCCGACATCGGCCCGTTCGGCGTGCTCACGCTGCTCCTCGTGCTGCTCGCCCAGGTGGCCGCGCTGACGCAGCTCTACGACACCTCGTGGGCGCTGGGCGCGGTGGCCGCCGTCGTCTCGGCGGCCACCGCCCGGCTGGCGCTGACCCTGGCGGCCCGCGCCGGGGTGCCGGCCGCGAGGCCGGAGGGGCTGGGGGCGGCGGTCGCCGGTGTGGTCCCGGTGCGGGGCGCGGTGCTCACCGCGGTCGCCGTCACGCTCGCGGCGGCGGTCGCGGGAGCGTGGTGCGGACCGTACGAGGGCGGCGTCGTCGTCCTGATCGGACACGTCGAGCCCGGCGCCCTCTTCGAGCCGTACGACGCCGTCCAGCCGGCGCTCGCGGTCCTCGCCGCCCTCGCCGTCGCCGAACTGCTGCTGCGCCACTGCGACCGGCGCTTCGGCGGGGTCACCGGCGACGTCTTCGGCGGCTTGGCGGAGACGGCGGCGACCACCGCGCTCGTGGTGTTCTGCCTGGGGCGCTAGAGAGCTAGCACGCCTCCCGCCACACCCCCAGCTCGTACTTCTTCAGCAGTGAACTCAGGCGCAGCCGACGGGAGTCGGCGCAGAACTCGCTCGTGGGGAGTTCGTACTCGACGTGGAAGACGGCCTTGCCCGCCTCGATGAAGGGGGTCAGGTCCGCGCACTCGTCGTACTGGGCGCACTGTTCGTTGACCGCGAAGTCGAAGTCGTCGACGAGTTCGGGGATCTGGTCGAGGTCGTTCTTCAGGCCGGCCGACATGCCCCGGTCGTGGGCGAGTTCGGCGATGAGGCGGTTGTAGCGGAGCTGGTCGGCGGCGGTGACCGGGAAGCCCGTGGTGTTCTTGTAGCCGTCCATGTTGTCCGGCTCGACCGCGTCGAAGCCCTTCTCGCGGCACATGTCGAGGCGGGCCGCCATCAACGGCTCTAGGACGTCCAAAGCGCGGATGTCGAGCCAGCGTTCGCCCTCCCAGCCGTTGCCCTTGCCGATCACGGACGCGGGGAACTTCGCCGCGTCCGGGCGCCAGTCCTCCCAGGCGCCGGTGGAGAGGTAGCAGATGACCTTGCGGCCGTCGTCGTGCAGGCCGGCGACCGTGGCCGCGGTGTGGTCGAAGCCGTCGATGTCGTAGACCGGCACGTCCACGGCGGTGTCCAGACGGCCACTCAGCTGCCACTGCCAGCCGATGCCGGGCGCCGGCTGCCAGAGCTCGCCGTCCGCCGTCCCTGCGCCCGCCTCGTCCGGCCGGTCGTCCCGCCCGCCGTCCGGCGCCGTGGCGCAGCCCGCCAACAGCAGGGCGAGCAGGGGCGACAACAGGGTCGGGCGTCTCACCGGGCGGGCTCCAGGTCGTTCGGCGGCTTACCCGACGATGATCGCCCATGTCCGCCGCCCGCCGTCTCCCCACCCGAGGGGTGTGACCCGGCTCATGGAATGCGAGGATCGAGAAGTGGCTACGACGCCACCGACAGGTGAACACGCGCGTGCGTGAGCGACCGCGCACGCACGCGTACGCTCATTCCGGGATTCGCCACGCCGGTTCGCCGCGCCGGTGAGGCGCACCCCCGGATACGACCGCACCCATGACCCGGATCTAGGGTCGGCTGTCGGGCCCGGTCGACCCACACATTCCGGCCACCGCAACTCCACATCGGAAGCGAGATTTCACCACCGTGACTGCTCTCACTCTCAGCACCGCCGCGGCGCCCGGCCTCCGGGCCGACGCGATCGTGATCGGTGTCGCCAAGGGCGCGAAAGGCCCGATCGTTGCCCCAGGCGCCGAAGCCCTCGACAAGGCCTACGACGGCAGGCTCGCCGGCATCCTGGAAACCCTCGGTGCCTCCGGGGCCGAGGGCGAGGTGACCAAACTGCCCGCCCCGGCCGGTTTCAAGGCACCGCTCGTGCTCGCGGTGGGGCTCGGCCAGGAACCCGAGACGGACGCCGGCTTCGACCCCGAGGTGCTGCGCAAGGCGGCCGGCGCGGCCGCCCGCACCCTCACCGGCGCCAAGAAGGCGGCCTTCGCCCTGCCGGTGACCGACGCCGCGGACATCGGCGCGATCGGCGAGGGCGTGGTGCTCGGCGCGTACTCCTTCGACACGTACAAGCAGAGCGGCAACGATGCCAAGGCCAAGAACGGCAAGGCACCGCTCGCCGAGGCCGCCCTGCTCGGCGGGAAGCCGCGCGACGCCGCCCACAAGGCCGCGCTGCTGCGTGCCGCCGCCGTCGGCGAGGAGCTCAACCGCGCCCGCGACCTGATCAACATGCCGCCGAACGACCTCGACCCCGAGGCGTTCGCCGCTCTCGCCCAGCAGGCGGCCAAGGAGCACGGCATCAAGGTGACGGTGCTCGACGAGAAGGCCCTCGCCAAGGGCGGCTACGGCGGCATCCTCGGCGTCGGCTCCGGCTCGGCCTCGGCCCCGCGTCTGGTGAAGCTCTCCTACACCTCCTCCAAGGCCAAGAAGAACCTCGCCTTCGTCGGCAAGGGCATCACCTACGACTCGGGCGGCATCTCGCTGAAGCCGGCCGGGCACAACGAGACGATGAAGTGCGACATGAGCGGTGCGGCGGCGGTCTTCGCCGCGGTCGTCGCCGCCGCGCGGCTCGGGCTCGAGGTGAACGTCACCGGATGGCTGGCGCTGGCCGAGAACATGCCGTCCGGCTCCGCCACCCGCCCGGGTGACGTGCTGCGCATGTACAGCGGCAAGACCGTCGAGGTCCTCAACACGGACGCCGAGGGCCGCCTGGTCCTCGCGGACGCGCTGTGGGCGGCCTCCGCGGAGAAGCCGGACGCCATCGTCGACGTCGCGACCCTGACCGGCGCGATGATGCTGGCGCTGGGCAGCCGGACCTTCGGGATCATGGCGAACGACGACGCGTTCCGCTCCGTGCTGCACGAGGCCGCCGAGGAGGTCGGTGAGCCGGCGTGGCCGATGCCGCTGCCGGAGCACCTGCGCAAGGGCATGGACTCCAGCGTCGCGGACATCGCGAACATGGGTGAGCGGATGGGCGGCGGGCTGGTGGCCGGTCTCTTCCTGCGCGAGTTCGTGGGCGAGGGGATCACCTGGGCGCACCTGGACATCGCCGGACCGGCGTTCAACGAGGGCGGGCCCTTCGGGTACACGCCGAAGGGCGGCACCGGTACCGCTGTGCGGACGCTGGTGCGACTGGCCGAGCTGACCGCCTCCGGCGACCTGGGCTAGTCCCTCCGGGAGAAGGGGACTGTGCGCCTGATCACTCCGGTCCGTCCGTCATGTGGCGGGTGCGGGCCGAATGTGGCCGGTCGCGCAGTCCCCGGACCCCCGGGCGGGGCCGGTCCCCCATGTCACAAGTGAGCGTGGGGTGTCTCACACCCCGGCCCCGCGTCTCGTTCGCCTCCCGCAAGTGCGAAGATGGGCCTCGGCAGGACAGGGCCCCCACCACAGGGCCGGAGAAAGAGCGGCCGGACACCAGCCGCCGGCGGTCAGCGACGACCGGCGCACGGCACACATGCATGGAGGACGTGACGTGGCGAACGACGCCAGCACCGTTTTCGACCTAGTGATCCTCGGCGGTGGTAGTGGCGGTTACGCCGCGGCCCTGCGCGGGGCGCAGCTGGGCCTGGACGTCGCCCTGATCGAGAAGGACAAGGTCGGCGGCACCTGCCTGCACCGGGGTTGCATCCCCACCAAGGCCCTGCTGCACGCGGGCGAGATCGCCGACCAGGCCCGCGAGAGCGAGCAGTTCGGCGTCAAGGCCACCTTCGAGGGCATCGACGTCCCCGCCGTCCACAAGTACAAGGACGGTGTCGTCTCCGGTCTGTACAAGGGCCTTCAGGGGCTGATCGCGTCCCGCAAGGTGACGTACATCGAGGGTGAGGGCCGTCTGTCCTCCCCGACCTCCGTCGACGTGGGCGGACAGCGCGTCCAGGGCCGCCATGTGCTGCTCGCGACCGGCTCCGTGCCGAAGTCGCTGCCGGGCCTGGAGATCGACGGCGACCGGATCATCTCCTCGGACCACGCCCTCGTGCTGGACCGCGTGCCGAAGTCCGCGATCATCCTGGGCGGCGGCGTCATCGGCGTCGAGTTCGCCTCGGCGTGGAAGTCCTTCGGCTCCGACATCACGATCATCGAGGGCCTCAAGCACCTCGCTCCTCTCGAGGACGAGAACTCCTCCAAGCTTCTTGAGCGCGCGTTCCGCAAGCGCGGCATCAAGTTCAACCTGGGCACCTTCTTCTCCAAGGCCGAGTACACCGCCGACGGCGTCAAGGTCACGCTGGCCGACGGCAAGGAGTTCGAGGCCGAGCTCCTGCTGGTCGCGGTGGGCCGCGGGCCCGTCTCCGCCGGTCTCGGCTACGAGGAGCAGGGCGTCGCCACGGACCGCGGCTACGTCCTGGTCGACGAGTACATGCGTACCAACGTCCCGACCATCTCCGCCGTCGGCGACCTGGTCCCGACCCTCCAGCTCGCGCACGTCGGCTTCGCCGAGGGCATGCTGGTCGCGGAGCGTCTGGCCGGTCAGAAGGTCGTCCCGATCGACTACGACGGTGTCCCCCGGGTGACGTACTGCCACCCCGAGGTGGCCTCCGTGGGCATCACCGAGGCCAAGGCCAAGGAGATCTACGGTGCGGACAAGGTCGTCGCTCTGAAGTACAACCTCGCGGGCAACGGCAAGAGCAAGATCCTCAACACCGCGGGCGAGATCAAGCTCGTCCAGGTGAAGGACGGTGCCGTGGTCGGCGTCCACATGGTCGGCGACCGCATGGGCGAGCAGGTCGGCGAAGCCCAGCTGATCTACAACTGGGAGGCGCTGCCCGCCGAGGTCGCGCAGCTCATCCACGCCCACCCGACGCAGAACGAGGCGCTCGGAGAGGCCCACCTGGCCCTGGCGGGCAAGCCGCTGCACTCGCACGACTGACCCTCGGTCGACTAAGCGACGACTCAGACTTCCGCAATTCGTAAGGAGCAACCGAAACCATGGCGGTTTCCGTAACCCTTCCGGCGCTCGGCGAGAGCGTCACCGAGGGCACTGTCACCCGCTGGCTGAAGGCCGAGGGTGAGCGCGTCGAGGCCGACGAGCCCCTGCTCGAGGTCTCGACCGACAAGGTCGACACCGAGATCCCCTCCCCCGCCGCCGGCATCCTGGCCTCCATCAAGGTCGCCGAGGACGAGACGGTCGAGGTCGGCGCCGAGCTGGCCGTCATCGACGACGGCACCGGCGCCCCGGCCGCCGCCCCGGCTCCGGCCGCCGAGGAGGTCGCGCCTCCGGCTCCCGAGCCGGCCCCGGCCGCCCAGCCCTCCACCGAGCAGGCGGCCCCGGCCCCGGCTCCCACCGCCGAGGCCGCCACCGGCGGCGGCTCCGCCGAGGGCACGGACGTCGTCCTGCCCGCCCTCGGCGAGTCCGTCACCGAGGGCACCGTCACCCGCTGGCTGAAGCAGGTCGGCGAGGAGGTCACGGAGGACGAGCCGCTGCTCGAGGTCTCGACCGACAAGGTCGACACCGAGATCCCGGCGCCCGTCTCCGGTGTGCTGCTCGAGATCACGGTCGGCGAGGACGAGACCGCCGAGGTCGGCGCCAAGCTCGCCGTCATCGGCGCCCCGGGCGCGGCTCCGGCCGCCGCCCCGGCCCCGGCTCCCGCCGCTCCGGCCCCGGCCCCCGC
>NZ_JBHWUW010000042.1:0-79024 GCF_042737245.1 Streptomyces sp. NPDC060002 | reverse complement strand
AGTTGACTGCCGCGCTCTATGTGGCGGAGAGCGACCAGGCCGTCCTGCTGGCGCGTACCAGGGCGGAGGCCCGCGCGGCCGCGCGGATCAACCACTCCGCCGTGGTCACCGTCCACGACGTGCTCGAGCACGACGGCCGCCCGTGGATCGTGATGGAGCTGGTCGAGGGCCGCTCGCTGGCCGACGCCGTGAAGGAGGACGGGCGGGTCGAGCCCACCGAGGCGGCCCGGATCGGTCTGTGGGTGCTGCGCGCCCTGCGCGCCGCGCACTCCGCCGGTGTCCTGCACCGCGACGTCAAGCCCGGGAACGTGCTGCTCTCGGACGACGGCCGGGTCCTCCTCACCGACTTCGGCATCGCCCAGATCGAGGGCGACAGCACCATCACGCGGACCGGGGAGGTCGTCGGCTCGGTCGACTACCTGGCCCCCGAGCGGGTGCGCGGCCAGGACCCCGGCCCGTCCTCCGACCTGTGGGCGCTGGGCGCGACGCTGTACACGGCGGTCGAGGGGCGGTCGCCGTTCCGGCGTACCTCGCCGCTGACCACTCTTCAGGCCGTCGTCGAGGAGGAGGCCGCCGAGCCCGGGTACGCCGGCCCGCTCGGCCCGGTCATCACCGCCCTGCTGCGCAAGGACCCGGCCGCCCGTCCCGACACCGCCGAGGCCGAGCACCTCCTCGCCGAGGCGGCCGAGGGCCGACGCCCCAGCGGGGCGCAGGCGTACGTGCCGACGCAGTACGGGGGGCCCGACCGGGCCCCGGGGGGCCACCGCTCCGTGTCGCACCCGCTGTCCCACCCGACGGCCGGCACCGCGTACGTTCCGGTGGCGCCGGAGACGGCGACGCCCGTACCCGGGCACCTCGGGCACCCCGTGACCGCCGCGACCGCCGTGGGGCCGACACACATCGGCCCGGGCCCGGACACACGGCCCTCCCGCCAGTCCCAGCCGCCTCGGCGCCGTCGTCGGGTGCTGGCGCTCGTGGTCGTCGTCGCCGCGCTGGTCGGCGGGGGCACGGCGCTGGCGTGGCAGAAGTGGGACGAGGGGCGGCAGGGCACCGGCGGGTCCGCGTCGGCGTCCACCTCGCCGAGCCCGAGCACCCCCGCGGGGACGAGCACCCCCGGCGAGCAGGGCGCCGACTCCTGGAAGGAGATCGACGACCCGCTGGGCTTCGGGCTCTCGCTCCCCAAGGGCTGGGAGCGTGCCGTGTACCAGGACGACGGCGACCTCAAGCAGATCGACTACACGCCCGACGGCGGCGAGCACTTCATCCGCATCGCCCTCGACAAGTCCCCCGACTTCAGCGACCCGTACGCGCACCAGGTCGACCTCGAGCAGCAGCTCAAGCGGCTGGTCGCCTACAACCGGGTCACCCTGGAGAAGAACGTCTACCGGGACCGGGACGGCGCCGAGTGGGAGTACACCTGGACCGCGCAGGCGAAGGACACGGAGTTTCCCGGGCCGCGCCGCGCGATCGAGGAGACGTACGTGTCCCGGGACGGCGCCGAGTACGCGATCTACATGTCCTCGCCCGCCGAGGACTGGACCGAGACGGCCAAGCTGTTCAAGTCCGTACTGCAGAGCTGGCGGGAGCCGACTTCGTAGGGGTGTGCCCGTCCCGGTAGTTGGCCGGACGGCGCCCCGGAGGCGTGGCGTCCGTTGGGGCATGATGGGCCCATGGGGACCGAGGGGGGCGGGGACGGCGTACGGGTCATCGCGGGTCGTTACCGGCTGGACGCGAGGCTCGGGCGCGGGGGCATGGGGGTCGTGTGGGGCGCCACCGACCAGTTGCTGGGACGGCGTGTCGCCGTCAAGGAGCTGACCCAGGACGACACGCTCTCCGACGAGGAGGCGCGTGGCCGCCGCGACCGGACGCTGCGCGAGGCCCGTGCGGTGGCGCAGCTGAGCCATCCGCACATCATCGTCGTCCACGACGTCGTCGATGACGGCGAACGGCCGTACATCGTCATGGAGTTGATCGACGGCGGCTCGCTCGCCGACCGGATCGCCGCGCGCGGTCCGATCGAGCCGGCCGAGGCGGCGCGGATCGGCATCGCCCTGCTCGGCGCCCTGCGCGCCGCGCACGCGGCCGGGGTCCTGCACCGGGACATCAAGCCCGCCAACGTCCTGCTCGAACGCGACAGCGACCGCGTCGTCCTCACCGACTTCGGTATCGCGCAGGTCGCGGGCGCCACCACGCTCACCGAGACCGGGTCGTTCGTCGGCTCGCCCGAGTACACCGCGCCCGAGCGGATGTCCGGGGCGCGGACCGGCGCGGAGTCCGACCTGTGGTCGCTGGGCGCGCTGCTGTGCACGGCGCTCAGCGGCGAATCACCCTTTCGTCGCGACTCGTTGGGCGGCATCCTGCACGCCGTCGTCTTCGCCGAGATCCGCACCCCCGCGCAGGCCGAGCCGCTGCTGCCCGTCGTGCGGGGGCTGCTGGAGCGCGATCCGGACCGGCGGCTGGGCGCCGCGGAGGCGGAACGGCTGCTGCGCGCCTACCTGGACACCGGTCGCACGCCGACGCCGGTGTCGTCGAGGTACACGCCGACCCAGGCGGACCTGCCCCGGCCGCGGTGGGAGCCACCGGCCCGTGAGCGCTCCACCCGGGGTGTGCTCGTGGCCGCGCTGCTGGTCGCCGCGATGGCGGGGGCGGGCGTGTCGGCGGCTGCGCTGCTGCTGAACGGCGACGGCGACGGCGGGCGCACACCCACGAGTTCGGCGCCGGGGTCCTCGGCGAGCGGCTCGACGAGCCCCACGCCCACCGGGACCCCCTCGGCCACCCGTTCCCCGTCCGGTTCCACCACGTCCTCCCGGCCCTCCCTCCCGGCCACGTCCGCCACGGCCGGCCCCGCTTCCGCCGCCTCGGGCGACCGCCCGGGCACGCCCACCGCCCCCTCCGGCTACCGCGTGGCGGTGGATCCCGCCGGGTTCTCGCTCGCGGTGCCGGAAAACTTCACGCGTGTGCCGCAGGGCGAGCGGGTCTTCTACCTGTCCCCGGGGCAGGTCTTCCGGCTCGGCATCAAGGTCGCCGCCGCACCGCCCGGCGGCCCGCTCGCCGTGATGGAGTCCGCCGCCGCCAAGGGTCCGGACACCAACCCCGGTTACCACGACGGCCGGGTGACCGAGACCCGTCACGGCGGGAGCCCCGCCGCTCTCTGGGAGTTCACCTGGGACGGCTTCACCGCGGCGGAGGGGCCCCGGCACACGTACGACCTGTGCTGGGAGGAGGGCGGGCTGCTGTACGACGTGTGGGTGTCGGCGCCGGTCGGCAAGGTGCGGGAGGCGCGGGAGTACTTCGACGTCGCGGTCGACACCTTCGCCGTAACGACCTAAACGGGAGATAAGGAACGTTGCGCGTCACGGGTCTGTGACCGGTATGCGCCGCCGGTGGATACCGGCCTGCCTGGCGCGATAGGGATGGACCCATGAGTTACGACGGGGGCGCCGGCCACGAGGCCGACGAGACGACGAGTTTTGTACTGCAACCGCCCAGGCCGGCGCCGCCGCAGCAGACCGCGGTGCCCGTCCAGGCCGCCCCGCCGCGGGAGCCGGGCGTCGGGCGGCTCATCGCGGGACGCTACCGGCTGCTCGCCAAGCTCGGGCACGGCGGTATGGGCACGGTGTGGCGCGCCAAGGACGAGACGGTGGACCGCGAGGTCGCCGTCAAGGAACCCCGCGTGCCGGACCACCTTCCCGAACGTGAACAGGCCAACGTGTTCGAGCGGATGCGCCGCGAGGCGCGGGCCGCGGCCCGGCTGGACCACCCGGCCGTGGTGAACGTGCACGACGTGGCGGTCGTCGACGGCCGGCCGTGGATCGTGATGGAGCTGGTCCACGGACGCTCGCTCGGCGACGCCCTCCAGGAGGGCACGCTCAGCGCGCGCGAGGCGGCCCGGACCGGCCTGGAGGTGCTCGGCGCGCTGGAGGCCGCGCACGCGGCGGGCATCCTGCACCGGGACGTGAAGCCGGACAACATCCTCCTCGGCCGGCACGACCGGATCGTCCTCACGGACTTCGGCATCGCCCAGATCGAGGGCGAGACGAACCTGACCGACACCGGCGGCATCGTCGGCTCGCCCGAGTACATCGCCCCCGAGCGGGTGCTGGGCCGGCGCCCCGGCCCGGCCGCCGACCTGTGGTCCCTGGGCGTGGTGCTGTACGCGGCGACGGAGGGCGTCTCGCCGTTCCGCCGCAGCAACACCCCGGCCACGCTCCAGTCCGTCCTCAACGCGGTGCCCGCGCCGCCCGCCGCCGCCCAGGGTCCGCTCGCCGAGGCCGTCAACGGACTGCTGGAGAAGGACCCGGCGCGCCGCCCGGCCGCCGCACGGGTACGGGCCCTGCTGGAGGCCGCCGCGAACCCGCCCGCAGCCCAGCCCACCCAGGTCGTGCGGCAGGTGGAAGTGCCGCGCGCCCGGCGCCGGTTCGGCCGCGCGGCGTGGAGCGTGCTCGGCGCGGCGGTCGTCGCGGCGGCGGTGACGGTGTACCTGGTGGTGGCCGACCCGTTCGCGGGGCCGCTGCCTGACGGCTGGGAGAAGCACCGGGTGAAGGACGTCACCGCGAAGGTGGCGGTCCCCGACACCTACAAGAAGGGCGTCCCCGACCGGGAGTCGGACGACAGTCACTGGGTCAGCTACACCGACCCGAGCGGTGCCATCTCGGTGGTGCTGTCGGTGGACCGTAAGGCGGAGGACACCGGCAAGGAGATCAAGGCGTCCGCCGCCGCCGAGATGTACGCGGACGACGGCGTGTTCAAGGAGAACGGCAGCTACCGCCTCGACATGCCGAAGGCGCCGAAGACCCGGCCCGACGACAACGAAACGTTCCGCGACCAGAAGGCCGCCGGGAACACCGTCAGCTACACCACCAGCGACAGCCAGGACCCCCGCCCGCGCGAGCTGCGGATCCTCTACTACAAGTCCGCCGCCGGCGACATGTACCGGCTCACCATCGCCTACCCGGGCGCGGGCGACTTCACGGCGCGGGGCCGCGAGGTGGCCCGCACGGCGATCGCCAACCTGGACCTCGACAAGCTCTAGGCCGGGCCAGGCGGCCCGACCGGTCTACGAGGACAGCGTCGCGCCCGTGCACCGGGCCGGGCGGGCGGTGCTCTGGGAGGGGGAGCACGGCGTCGACGAGCACCTCACCCCGGAGTCGGCCCCCGGTCACACCCCGGCTCGGCCGTCCCGCGGGTCGCCTCGCGCGGTGAACGGGCCGTGTTCGTCGGGGACCCGCCGCACAACCCGGTGAAGGTGCTGCGGCCCGAGTGCAGCAGCTGCTTCTGCCTCGACCCCGGACGCGCGGCGGATCAGCGCACCGGGGTCCTCGAACGAGCGGCGGACCGAGGGGAGTTGTATACCCGCGCACTTCGCCGGGCAGGGTGTGGTGGAGGTGCGACGGCTGGAAACGGGACGGTTCGCCCTGGGCAGGTGAGGGCGCCGGAGATCGTGGTAGTCATGGAGACATGAGCAACGACGGGGGCCCCGGCGGCGCCGAGAGCCGGACGGTGGGCGGGCGCTACCGGCTGCTGGAACGTATCGGCTCCGGCGGTATGGGCACCGTCTGGCGGGCCCGCGACGAGCTCATGGAGCGCGAGGTCGCCGTCAAGCAGCCCCGGCTGCCCGGTGATCCCGAGGACGACTTCCACCGCCGGGCCGCCCACCGTCTGCACCGCGAGGCCAGGGCCGCCGCCCGCGTCGACCACCCCTCCGCCGTCGCCATCCACGACGTGGTGGTGGAGGGCGCGGGAGCCGGCGGCGAGGGCGGACTGCCATGGATCGTCATGGAGTTGGTCCGTGGCGAGTCCCTGCACGAGGTGCTGAAGCGCGGCCCTCTCGACCCGGCCGAGGCCGCCCGGATCGGCCTCGCCGTCCTGGGCGCCCTGCGTGCCGCGCACGCCGTCGGCATCGTCCACCGGGACGTGAAGCCCGCCAACGTCCTGCTCGGCCCTCCGCCACCCCCGGCGTCGCCCGATCGGGGGCACCCTCACGGCCGGGTCGTCCTCACCGACTTCGGCATCGCCCATATCCAGGGCGAGGAATCCCTCACCGTCAGCGGCGAGTTCGTCGGGTCGCTGGAGTTCGTCGCGCCCGAGCGGATGTCCGGACGCAGCGGGGGCCCCGCCTCCGACCTCTGGTCCCTGGGCGTCCTGCTGTACGCGGCCGTCGAGGGCTGGTCCCCGTTCCGCCGTACGACCGTGGAGTCCACGCTCGCCGCGATCATCGCCGCGGACCCGCCGGAGCCGAAACGGGCCGGCCCGCTCGGCCCGCTCGTCGTACGGCTCCTGGTACGCGACCCGGTACAGCGGCCCGACCCGGCGGAGGTCGCCGAGACACTCGACGCGGTCGCAGAGGGCCGACCGGTCCCGGCCCCGGAGCAGGCAGAGGCAACGGAGACAGAGGCAGCGGCAGCGGAGAACGCGGAGGCAGCGGAGAACGCGGAGGTAGAGGCAGCGGAGAAGGCGGAGGTAGCGGAGAAGGCGAAGGCAGCGGAGAACGCGGAGGTAGAGGCAGCGGAGGTGGCTGAGGAGGTCGAGGTGGCTGAGGAGGTCGCGCCTCAGGACGTGCGGGCCTTGCGGGAGTTCGGCGAGGACGCGGGAACGGTGCGAGTGGGGGCGGCCCGGCAGGACCCGGCGCAACCGAGCGCACCACCGAACGGCACCGACCGCCCAGGACCCCAGCCCCACCCGGCCTCGAGCGCGAGGTCCGGTCCGGCCGGCGCGAGCCGCCTCCTGCGGCCGCTGAGGCGTCGTTCGCTCGCCCTGGCCGTGCTCGGCGGGCTGCTCGCCGGCGGTACCTGGTGGGGGAGCGCCTGGCTCGGCGGGGCCGACAGCGGGGCGGCGGAGC
Source organism: Streptomyces sp. NPDC060002 (assembly GCF_042737245.1). Classification (NCBI taxonomy): domain Bacteria; kingdom Bacillati; phylum Actinomycetota; class Actinomycetes; order Kitasatosporales; family Streptomycetaceae; genus Streptomyces; species Streptomyces sp. NPDC060002. Next base: position 72,186 of record NZ_JBHWUW010000042.1, on the reverse strand, counting down.
GGCCGGTGACCTACGCCGGCTCGGCGCCGGCGGATCCCTCGGCCGCCGCCGTCGCGGGGGCGGGGGCGCGGTGGGTCGCTCACCGCGAGGCCCAACTGGACGCCGTCCTCTCCCTCCCGAGCCGGTACCGGCAGTCGGTCCGGCAGGGCGGTGCGGAGGAACAGCCGCGCCTGGTGGTCTACTCGGCGGGCTCGGTCGACGTACGCCTCACCCTGTGGGACAAGGCGCCCGCCGCCCCGCTGGCCCGGGCGGCCCAGGCGCACGAGACCTGGAACGGCTACGCCCCGGACGCGCGCACCCAGACCACCCGCACCAGCTTCCACGGCGACGAGGCCGCCCTCGCCGACACCACCTACGGTCTGGACGACACCCCGACCCGTGTCATGGAACTGTTCGTGCTCACCGCCGACGCCCGCATGTACGAGCTGCGCGTCGACATGCCCAAGGGGACGCCGGAGGAGAAGCAGGGCACGGCGGTGTTCAAGGGGGCGCGCGACCGCCTGGAGATCGGTAAATGACCGGACACAACCTCCTGATCAGCAGGTTTGTTGCCAGTGAACGCTGGCGTCATGTGTGCGGTCGGTGAAACGGTATTACCGGCGGGTACCCAAAGTGTTCCACACGTCATACCCTGCGCCTCATGACGGACTCGCAGGCCCCGGAAAAGACCGGCACCGAGCTCAGTGGGACGACCACGACCGGTACCAACCCCCTCGCCCCCGCCCCCACCGGCGTGCGTACCGCCGCGGACGTGGTCACCCCGGAGCTGGTCGCCCAGCTCACCAAGGGCGTGACCGGCTCCGGCCGTACCGCCAACCACACGCCCTTCACCGGCGGGAAGCTGGCCGACCTGCCCGAGTCCACGCCCGACGACGTACTGAAGGCCTTCGAGGCGGCCCGCAAGGCGCAGCCGGTCTGGGAGCGGACGCCCGTGCGGGAACGCGCCGCCGTCCTGCTCCGCTTCCACGACCTGGTGCTGGAGCGGCAGGCCGAGGTGCTCGACCTCATCCAGCTGGAGACCGGCAAGGCCCGGCTGCACGCCCATGAGGAGGTGCAGGCGGTGGCCGTCGCCGCCCGGCACTACGGCCGCAAGGCCCCCGCCTACCTCCGCCCCAAGCGGCACGCGGGCGCCATGCCGACGCTGACCAAGGTCACCGAACTGCGCCACCCGCGCGGTGTCGTGGGCCAGATCGCCCCCTGGAACTACCCGCTGGAGCTGTCGGTCGGCGACGCGCTGCCGGCGTTCGTCGCGGGCAACGCGGTCGTGATGAAGCCGGACACGGAGACCTGTCTGACCGCCCTGTGGGCGCGTGACCTGCTCGTCGAGGCGGGTCTGCCCGCCGACGTCTTCCAGGTCGTCCTCGGTGAGGGTCCCGTCGTCGGTCCGGAGGTCGTGCGGCACGCCGACTACGTCTCCTTCACCGGCTCCACCCGCACCGGCCGCGAGGTCGCCCAGGGCGCCGCCGCCCGTCTCGTCGGCGTCTCCCTCGAACTCGGCGGCAAGAACGCCATGCTGGTCCTCGAGGACGCCGACATCGAGAAGGCCGCGGGCGGCGCCGTCCGCGCCTGCTTCTCCTCCGCCGGCCAGCTCTGCATCTCCATAGAGCGGCTGTACGTCCACGAGTCGATCGCGGACGCCTTCGTCGAGCGCTTCGCCGCCCGCACCAAGGCCATGCGGCTGGGCACCTCGCTGGCCTACGGCGCCGACATGGGCTCCCTGGTGGGCGAGCGCCAGCTGGAGACGGTGACCCGGCACGTGGAGGAAGCCGTCGCCAAGGGCGCGAAGGTCGTCGCCGGCGGCGTCGCCCGCCCGGACGTCGGCCCGTACTTCTTCGAGCCGACGATCCTCGACGGGGTGACGGAACCCATGTCCGTCTGCACCGAGGAGACCTTCGGCCCGGTCGTCTCGATCTACCGCTTCAAGACCGACGACGAGGCCGTCGAACAGGCCAACGCCACGCCCTACGGCCTGAACTCGTCGGTCTGGACGAAGGACGGCCGCCGCGGCCGGGACGTCGCCTCCCGCCTGCGCACCGGCACGGTGAACGTCAACGAGGGCTACGCCCCGGCCTACGGCAGCGTCCAGTCCCCCATGGGCGGCATGAAGGAATCCGGTCTCGGCCGCCGCCACGGCTCCGAGGGCATCCTCAAGTACACCGAGGCCCAGACGGTGGCCCAGCAGCGCCTCCTGCCGATGGCTCCGGCACTGGGCATGGACGACGAGAAGTACGCGGAGTTCATGAGCCGGAGTCTGAGGCTGATGAAGGCGTTCCGCTTCCGCTAGAGCGCCCGTGTCGGCGCGCCCGCGTCAGCGCGCCGGTGTCAGAACGCCCGTGTCGGCGCGCCCGCGTCAGAGCGCCCGCGCTGGAGCGCACCCCATCACACCCGTTCTCAAAGAGGAGAGCATGTGTCCCAGGACGCTTACGACTACGACGTCCTCGTCGTCGGATCCGGCTTCGGCGGCTCGGTGACCGCCCTGCGCCTGACGGAGAAGGGCTATCGCGTGGGCGTCCTGGAGGCGGGCCGCCGATTCACCCGGGAATCGCTGCCCAGGAACTCCTGGGACCTGAAGAACTACCTCTGGGCCCCGAGGCTCGGCATGTACGGCATCCAGCGCATCCATCTGCTGGGCAACGTCATGGTGCTGGCCGGCGCGGGCGTGGGCGGCGGCTCCCTCAACTACGCCAACACCCTCTACGTACCGCCGAAGCCCTTCTTCGACGACCCCCAGTGGCGGGACATCACCGACTGGCAGGAGGAGCTGAAGCCGTATTACGACCAGGCACGGCGCATGCTGGGCGTTCGGCTCAACCCGACGACGACCCCCTCCGACGTGCACCTGAAGGCGGCCGCGGAGCGGATGGGCGTCGGCGACACCTTCCACATGGCGCCGGTCGGTGTGTTCTTCGGCGACGGCGAGGACGCCGACGGGACGGCGAAGGCGAAGCCGGGGGAGCAGGTCGCCGACCCCTACTTCGGGGGCGCGGGCCCGGCCCGCAAGGCCTGCACCGAGTGCGGCGAATGCATGACGGGCTGCCGGCACGGCGCGAAGAACACTCTGAACGAGAACTACCTCCACCTCGCCGAGAAGGCGGGCGCGGTCGTGCACCCGTTGACGACGGCCGTGTCGGTCACGGACGACTCGCAGGGCGGCTACGCGGTCGCCACGCTCCCCACCGACGCCCGCCGCAAGGCGAAGGGCCGGGTCTTCAAGGCCCGCCGAGTGGTGCTCGCGGCAGGCACCTACGGCACCCAGACACTGCTGCACCGCATGAAGGCGAACGGTCAACTCCCGTATCTATCCGAGCGGTTGGGCGAGCTGACCCGCACCAACTCGGAGGCGCTGGTCGGCGCGCAGACCGACGACCGCCGCTACCGCAAGGCGACGGGCGCGGCGAAGGTGGACTTCACGCGCGGGGTCGCCATCACCTCGTCCGTCCACCCGGACGACAGCACCCACATCGAGCCGGTCCGCTACGGCAAGGGCTCCAACTCGATGGGCGGTCTGTCGATCCTGCAGGTGCCTTACGCGGAGGGCTCGTCGCGGGTCGCCGGCTGGCTGGCGAACGCGGCCCGCCACCCTCTCCTCGTCCTGCGCTCGCTGTCCAACCGGCGCTGGTCGGAGCGGACCATCATCGGCCTGGTGATGCAGTCCCTGGACAACTCGCTGACGACGTATCTCAAGCCGGCGGGCGTGGGCCGGGGCCTGCTGACGGCACGGCAGGGGCACGGCTCCCCCAACCCCAAGCAGATCAGGGCCGCTTCGGAGGCCGCCTCGGCGATCGCCGCAGACATCAACGGCTTCGCCGGCTCCAACGTGGGCGAGCTCATGGGCACCCCGCTCACCGCGCACTTCCTCGGCGGCTGTCCGATCGGCGACTCGCGCGAGACGGGCGTCATCGACCCGTACCACCGCCTCTACGGCCACCCCGGGATCTCCGTCGTCGACGGCGCGGCGGTCTCGGCGAACCTGGGCGTGAACCCGTCGCTCACCATCACCGCCCAGGCCGAGCGCGCGATGTCGTACTGGCCGAACAAGGGCGAGACGGACCCGCGTCCGACGCAGGGCGCGGCGTACGAGCGGCTGAAGCCGGTGGAGCCGGTCGGTCCGGTGGTGCCGGCGGAGGCGTTCGGCGCGCTGCGCCTGCCGTTCCTGGGCATGCCGACCGTTCCGCCCGAGCGATAGCAAACAGCCGGTACCCGGTACCTGATAGCCAGTAGGCCAACAGGCGAAGGGACCTGCGCCCCCCTCCGAGCGCAGGTCCCTTCGCTGGTCTTGATACGCGTTACGCGTGCGTGCCGGCCTTGCGGCGACGGACCGCGAACACCGCACCGGCGCCGGCCACCACGGCGACCCCGCCGACGAGTCCGATCATCGGCAGCGCGGAGTTCGAACCGGTCGAGGCGAGGCTGCCGCTGATCGGCTTGGCGCCGCCCTGGGGCTTGGCGCCGTCGGTGGGCTTGTCGCCGTTCGGCTTGGCGTCGTCGACACCGTCCGCGTCGCTGCCGGCGGCGAGGATCTCGACGTCGTAGTAGTCACCGTTGCCGTAGCAGGTGGCGCCCTTGCCCGCGTAGATGGCCTCGCTCAGCGCGAACGAGGAGCCCGCCGGCGCGGCCGCCTCGACCTCCACCCGCAGGTCGAGCGTGGCGGACGAGCCCTGCTCCAGCGAGTCGAGCAGACCCACGAAGGACCCCGTGACGGCCTTCTTGCCGTCCTCGTCCTCGTAGGAGTCCTGGAAGCCGTCGGTCCACTTGCCGTCTTCCTTGACCTGGATCACGGCGAGGCCCTCGGACAGCCACGCGTCCGTCTCGTCGCCGTACTCCATGAAGGCGTCGATGTACACGTTCTTCAGGTCCTGGTCGGAGCCGTTCTTGACGACGAACTCGAAGTCGTGCCAGCCGGACCCGGCGACGATCTTGCTCGGCAGGCCCTTGATCTGGGCGGTGAGCTTCTCGTCCAGCTCGAAGGAGTCGCAGTCCGTGTACGGGTCGAACCCGTCCTCGCTCTCGCTCGCCGAAGGGCTGGCGGAGGCCTTGCCCGAGCCGGACGCCGAAGGCGACGAGCCGCCGGACGGGGAGCTGGAGGCGCTACCGCTCTGCGACCCGGACGCCGACGGTGACGAGGTGTCGGACTCGGAGGCGGACGCGCTCGCGCCGCTCGAGTCGGACGGCGAGGCGGAGGTGTCGTCCGACGCGGACGCGGACGCGGACGCGCTCGCGGACGGTGAACCGCTCTCCTCCGCGAAGGCGGCGGGTGCGGACAGCAGGGCGAGCGGCGCGATGACGGCCGTCGCGGCCACGGTGACGAGTGTGCGGGGAAGCTTCATGAAGACCTCGGTGGATCCGGAGGGAGGCCTTCCGCATGGGGGTGTGGGGTGTGGCCTTGGTTCGGTGGGTGTGACCGGTGACGGCTGTGAACAGTTGTGCTCAGCTCACAGGATCTTTATGTGGCACGCGTCACACCCGCCGGCCGCGGTCTCCCGTTCAGCCCTCCGAGCCCCCGTCGGCGCCCGCGTCCACCTCTGGGTCCGTCGGGAGCAGGTCTCCCACGTCGGTTCCGCACTCCTGCTCGATCCTGGTGACCGAAGCCTTGCGGGCGGTGTCGCCGACCGGGGCGGAGGCGCCGGCGTCGGCTTCGAGCGACGTCGCGTACGCACGCAGCGCCGAGGCGTCCCGCCCGGCCAGTCCGGCGAGGTCGGTGAGGACGGAGGCGAGCTCGTCCGGCGTGTAGCGGCTGTGCTCGGACACGGCGAGCGGCGCGGCGACGGAGCAGAAGGTGTCGGCCGGCTCGCTCGCTCCCGCGACCTTCTGGTACCGGGCGGCCGGGTCGAGGCCGAAGTACCGGGCGGCCGTGGCGTCGGGAGTCGCGCTCCGCAGGATCCCCCGGACGCCGGTGGCGGGCTTCCCGACGGTCCGGAACGCCATCGGCTCCTCGTCGCCCGGGACCAGCCGCTCCTCCCACGCCGAGCGGTAGGCGCCGACGGTGACCGTCTCCCCCTCGAACTCCCCCTCGCCGACCCGGCTGTGGTCGTAGGGCAGAACACCGCCCGAGCCCAGCGGTGACCACGCTCCGTCGGAGAAGCGGGCGAACGTGATCACGTAGTCGTGGCCGACCTCGAGCCGCGAGGAGTCGGGCGACCCCATTTCCTTCTTCGTGCCGTCCTTCAGCTGCCACCCGTCGGCGGTGACCGACACCTTCGACGGCAGGGCGGGCGCGCCGGACCGGGCCCAGACACGCTCCTTGACCTGGAGGTCGATCGTCCGCGCCAGATAGTCCTCTTCTGCGCCGGTCTCCTCGCCCGGGTCGCGCAGTTCGTGCTCGGCCGTCACCCGGACGACGGCGACCTGGTCCCCGTACGACACCCAGTCGGTCGCGGTGAAGGACGGCAGCGCCTCCTTCTCCGAAGCGCCGAGTACGACGTTCCGGCTGTCGGCGTCGTCTCCGGAGCGGTCGTCGGTCAACGGGACGAGCGCGAGCGCACCGGCGACGGCCGCGCCCAGCACGGCCCCCGTGATCTTCGTTCGCGTGGTCATGGCCACGGGACTCCCCCTCGGGTCGGTTCGGAAGGTCATCACTGTGACGCCGGGAGCGCCCTGTTCGTTCGGGGAACGGGCCGTAGTGGGCGGACCGCCGGGGGAGGCGGTCCGCCCTGTCACCGGGGGCCGGTCATCGCGGCCCGGTCACCGCGGCCTGGTCACCGCGGGTCGGTCACTCCGTGTCGCCCGTGTCGTTCGGCAGGAGGTCACCGACGTCGATGGTGCAGGCGCGTGCGATCCGGGTGGCCGCGGACTTGCGGATGGTGCCGGTGGTCCAGCCGGAGTCGTCTCCCGCGCGCAGCTGCGCCGCGTAGGCCCGCAGGATCGTGCTGTCCGACGCCTCCGACATTCCGGCGAGGTCGCCCATGACGTCCGCGAGCTCGCCCGGCGTGTACCTGCTGTCGGCGTCGGTCGCGAGGGGCGCCGCCACCCGGCAGAAGGTGTCCGCCGCCGCGGCTGCCGCCGCCGCGGCCTTGGCGACCAGCCGGGCCCGGGCGACCGCGTCGAGGGCGTAGTTCTGGGCGGCGGTGGCGTCGGGGGTCGCACTGGTCAGGAGCGTCTTGACGCCGGCCGCGGTCTTGCCCGCCGCCTGGTAGGTCAGGGGTTCGGCCACGCCGGTGACCAGCCGCGACGCCATCGTCGAGCGGTATGCCGAGGCGGTGACCGTCGAGCCCTGGTACTCGCCCTGGCCCACCTCGCTGTTGTCGTAGGGGAGGATGGCGCCGGTCCCCAGCGTCGACCACTCCCCGTCGGAGAAGTGGGCGAACGAGACCAGGTAGTCGTGCCCGACCTCCATGCGGGACGCGTCCTGCGAGCTCACGCGGAGCCTGCCGTCGTCCTTGAACTCCCAGCCGTCCGCGACGATCGACAGGGTGTCGGGCAGGGCCGTGGAGCCCGACCGGGACCACACCCGTTCCTTGACCTGGAGGTCGATCGTCCGGGAGAGGTAGCCCTCGCCCGCCGTGACCTCCTCGCTGTCGGCGACCCCTTCGTGCTCGGCTGCCACGTGCACGACCGCGGCCTGGTCGCCGTACGAGACCCAGTCGCTCGCGGTGCGGGACGGGATGGCGTCCTTCGACTCGCCCAGTACGACGTCGCTCCGTCTGCCCGCGTCGGTGGCGCGCGCTTCGTCCGTGAACGGGACGAGTGCGGCCGAACCGGCCAGGACGCCGGCTATGGCGGCGCCCAGCACGGTCCCCGCTATTTTCTTTCCGGTGCTCATTGCCACGAAATTCCCCCTGGTCAGGTCTCAGTAGGTCGCGTTGATGTTTTCTTTGTTGTTGGCGCCGAGCTTGTAGACGTCGTTGTACGACATGCAGCCGAGGCGGTCGTCGTACAGGCCGAGCCGGGGGCTGGCTTCGGGGCCGTGCGTCAGGCCGACGGCGTGCCCGGTCTCATGGCACGCGTCCGACTTGTTGACGGCGCCGATTCCGGTGTGGTCCTTGTTGAAGACGATGTAGTGCTGGTCGCACTTCTTCGTGCTGGAGGCGTCGTCGCACCAGGTGATGCCGATCTTGCCGCGCGACAGGGTCTTGGCCTTGTAGACGACGTCCGTCTCGGCGCTGCCCCGGTAGACACCGGAGGACTGGATCTTCACCACGAGGTCGGTCGGCCCGTAGTAGTCCTTCGCGGCGCGGGAGATGGTGTTCTTCTCGGCCGCGGACAGGCTGCCCTCCCGGTAGATGGTGAGGGTCTTGTTGTCCGTCTGGCAGAACCCGTCGCCCATCTCGCCGTCGACACAGGTGTGGGAGTAGTTCCCGGTCGGATACATGTTGTCGGTCAGAGCGGCCTGGACGATGGTGGTGCCCGCGGCCAGGGCCGCGGTCGCCACCCCTATGACGAAGACGCTCCTCCGTTTGATCGCCACTGGCGATCCCCCCTATCTGTCCGCCTCCTGTGTGTCTCCTCGGAAGTTCCGGTGAGCGTGGGGCGGTTGGGGCGATCTAACGGGATCAAGCGCTGGCCAAAAGTTGACCGAGCGTTCATTGGCTTGAAGCGACCATTAAGAGTCCGAATGTGCATATAGCGTGAAAGGCCAGTGAAAGCATCCGTAAATCATTGGCTCTTTATCGCCGCCTCCCGTATAAGACGGCATCTCGTGACGGCATCCCGTATCGGATGGCGCATTTCTTGCGGGGCCATGCGGGGCCATGCGGGAGGTATGCGGGAGGTATGCGGGGGCATGACGAAGGGCCCCGCGGGACGGATCCGCGAGGCCCTTCTTTATCGTCAGCACCGGCGTCAGGGCAGCGCCGGTGCCTGGGAGCGGCGCCGGGGGGTCGCGCCGCTGGCCTGGACCTTTGGCAGTGCGGGCAACGCGCGGAAGGCGGTTGCCATGAGGGGGACTTGGGGCTGTTCGGGGCTTTCTACGCATCGTGCTGGATGAGCGCGGCGCCCGCAACCGTTTGACCCAGCCGTTGTGCATTTTTGCATTTTTCGCCGGTCGGCTCGGCCCCGGGCGTCCCCGAGGCCGGCCGTTCTCTTGGGTGACCGGGCTGCTGTCCCCTGCCGTCCGGTCACTTGCCCGGAGCGAGGTCCCACGGCGCACGGCACGATCCGTACGCCTCATCGCTCCGGCGAGCCACGCGTGGTTGTTCCGGGCCCGCCCCTGGCTGGAACGGACACCGGGACCAACGAAACCGTCCGGGAGGCGGTCACGCGCCCGTACGGGTGAGAAGGGTGCTGAAGGGGGCCGAACTGACGCCCGACCTCAGACGCGTCCCCGGCACAGCTCGAGCAGCGTCATCGCCAGGGCCGTACCGGGCTTGCCGAGGGCGCCCCTGTAGTGACCGAGGATCTCCATCTCGCGGGAGAGGTTCACGCGCCGGCCGCCGGAGGTGATCCGCGCCTCCTGGATGACGGCGGAGACGGCCATCCGTTCCTGGATCAGACCGATGATCCGGTCGTCGAGCGAGTCGATGCGCTCACGGGCGCCGGTGATCACGTCGGCGGCCTCGGGGGTGCGGGCGCCGGTCAGGTCGATGGTGGTCATGGGGGCTCCTGTGGTGGATACGGGTGCCCCGGAGCGGCAGGACCCGGGAGAACGACAGGCGCCCCGGGCCTTGTCGGCCCGGGGCGCCTGGGAAGTCGCTCGTCAGTTGCTCAAGCAGCACGACCATGGCAGCCGGTGGGCCGGTTGCCATAGGTAAAGACGAAGGTCGGGTGCGTGAGCATGAGGTCAGTATGCAGGGTCGTCGGGCGAGGTCCAAGGCGGTTCGCGAGGCGGTTCGCATCCTGAGACGCGGTGGTGGTCCCGGCGCCGGGACCGGTCCCACGTCCACCTCGGTAGAATCGGGTTACACAGAGACCCCGCCCCACCGCCGGAAGGCCCCCGTGTCATCAGCGACTCCTACTGCCGCCGCCCCCGACACCGTCCTGGTCGTCGACTTCGGTGCGCAGTACGCCCAGCTCATCGCCCGTCGAGTCCGCGAGGCGCGGGTCTACAGCGAGATCGTGCCGAGCACCATGCCGGTCCAGGAGATCCTCGCCAAGAAGCCGGCGGCGATCATCCTCTCCGGCGGCCCCTCGTCCGTGTACGAGGAGGGCGCCCCCCGCCTCGACCGCGAGCTCTTCGAGGCCGGCGTCCCCGTCTTCGGCATGTGCTACGGCTTCCAGCTGATGGCGCAGACCCTCGGCGGCACGGTCGACAACACCGGCGCCCGTGAGTACGGCCGCACCGAGCTGCACGTCTCCCGCTCGTCCTCGACCCTCTTCGAGGGCACTCCGGCCGAGCAGGCCGTGTGGATGTCGCACGGCGACGCCTGCTCCGCCGCCCCCGAGGGCTTCAGCGTCAGCGCCTCCACGGACGTCGTCCCGGTCGCCGCCTTCGAGAACGACGAGAAGAAGCTGTACGGCGTCCAGTACCACCCCGAGGTCATGCACTCCACGCACGGCCAGCAGGTGCTGGAGCACTTCCTGTACCGCGGCGCGGGCCTCACCCCGGACTGGACCACCGGCAACGTCATCGACGAGCAGGTCGCGGCCATCCGCGAGCAGGTCGGCGACAAGCGCGCCATCTGCGGCCTCTCCGGCGGTGTGGACTCGGCGGTCGCCGCGGCCCTCGTCCAGAAGGCCATCGGCTCCCAGCTGACCTGCGTGTACGTCGACCACGGTCTGATGCGCAAGGGCGAGACCGAGCAGGTCGAGAAGGACTTCGTGGCCGCGACCGGCGTCCAGCTGAAGGTCGTGGACGCGCAGGAGCGCTTCCTCACCGCCCTCAAGGGCGTCTCGGACCCCGAGGAGAAGCGGAAGATCATCGGCCGCGAGTTCATCCGGGTCTTCGAGCAGGCCCAGGCGGAGATCATCGCGGACGCGGGTCCGGCGGTGGAGTTCCTGGTCCAGGGCACGCTGTACCCGGACGTCGTCGAGTCCGGCGGCGGCACCGGCACCGCGAACATCAAGTCGCACCACAATGTGGGCGGTCTGCCGGAGGACCTCGAGTTCCAGCTGATCGAGCCGCTGCGCCAGCTGTTCAAGGACGAGGTCCGCATGGTCGGCCAGGAGCTCGGCCTGCCGGAGGAGATCGTCCAGCGCCAGCCGTTCCCGGGCCCCGGCCTCGGTATCCGGATCGTCGGCGAGGTCACCAAGGACCGCCTCGACCTGCTCCGCGACGCCGACGCGATCGCCCGCGAGGAGCTGACGGCCGCCGGTCTCGACCGTGAGATCTGGCAGTGCCCGGTGGTCCTCCTCGCGGACGTCCGCAGCGTCGGCGTGCAGGGCGACGGCCGGACCTACGGCCACCCGATCGTCCTGCGCCCGGTCTCCTCCGAGGACGCGATGACCGCCGACTGGTCGCGCCTGCCGTACGACGTCCTGGCGAAGATCTCCACCCGGATCACCAACGAGGTGCGCGACGTCAACCGGGTCGTCGTCGACGTGACCTCGAAGCCGCCGGGCACCATCGAGTGGGAGTAGGCCCTTCCCGGACCCTTTGAGAGAAGGGTTCAGGTCCGTTTGAGCGTGCGTACCGGCTCCGCGGGCTGCCAGACCTGGGCGACCAGACAGGTGTCGTCCTCGACGTAGGTCCGTACGACCTCCGTCAGCTCGGTGCGGAAGAGGTGGAACGGCTGCGGCGGTTCCACCTCCTTCACATACGCCGCCCTCGCCTGCCCGTCCGCCACCTCGACGGCCCGGCCCGCGATCCGTACGTCGCCCCCGCCCATCCCGGTGCCCTCGCCGGGGTTGGCCTGGAGGCAGAAGCGTGGGTCACGGCGCAGGTCGAGGGCCTTGAGCGAGCCCGGCATCATGCCGAGCCACAGCTCACCGCCGAGGAACCGGACCTCGATACCGGTGGTGCGGGGGGAACCGTCCCTGCGGAGCGTCGCGAGGACGTGATGGGTGAAGGCTCCGAAGCGTTCCTCGGTGATCTTCGCGAGTGCGGGTTCGGCTGCGGCGAAGGCCGCCCAGTTCGCTGTCATACGGCGAGTGTGGCCCCGATACCCGACATCCGCTGTCCGGTATGGCCGGGCTGTCGGTCAGAACCCCTGGGGCACCGGCCGTACGTACCGCTCCAGCCCCGCCGCGTCCCGCACCGGCGTGCAGCCGGCCGCCGTGAGCCGTCGGGCCAGCTTCGCGCGCCGGGTCGTGTTCATCCGGAGGGCGCCGAGCATGAACAGCGGCATCAGCACGGCGAGCGGGAGCAGCACGGCGTACGTGCCGGTCAGCGGGGCCATCAGCAGGAACAGCGCCCCCGAGCCCCATCCGATGGCCAGCAGCTGCTTGCGGTTGGCGGCCGCGCCGAGGGCGTCGTGGCGGATGAGCGCCGTGAGCACGTCGACGTCCGCCTGCACCTCGGGGACCGGTGTGAGCGAGCCCAGGTACATGCCCGGCACCGGGCGGCCGGGGCCCGGGTCGGGGAAGGCCGCCGAGTTCGCCGCGGCACGCTGCCGCGCCCAGGGGCTGGAGTCGCGCGTCAGCTGGACGTGCATGATGCGGTGCTTGCCGACGAGGCGCACGCTCTCGTACCGGAAGCCGTAGCACTCGGCGACGTAGACCAGCGCGCCGAACGTCTCCAGCTCCGCGAAGGGGTGGACCAGCTCGATGGCGTCGCGCGTCGCGATCTGACGCATGAGGGCGGTGAGGGGGCGGTCGGCGAGACTCAAGGTGTGCTCCGAAGGTGACGGAAATCGTCATCTTTACATAACGGCTCTGCCCTTTTGCGCTGACCGACGGTAACTTCCGCGTCGTAAAGCAACCCAGTGCTGGAGGACCGATGCACGGGCCCACGCCGCCTGCCCCCCTGCCCACCGACCGGCTTCAGTTCGCGATGCCGCCGATGCACGACTCGGTGGAGGACGAGCGCCGGCACCGCAAGGAACGGCTGGCCGGAGCGGTACGCGTCTTCGGGCGGCTCGGCTTCGAGGACGGTGTCTCGGGGCACATCACCGCCCGCGACCCGGAGTTCGACGACTGCTTCTGGGTCAACCCGTTCGGGATGCCCTTCAAGCACGTCACCGTCAGCGACCTGGTGCTCGCCAACGCCGACGGACAGGTCGTCGAGGGCCGCTACCACGTCAACCAGGCCGCCTTCACCGTGCACGCCCAGGTGCACGCCGCCCGCCCGGACGTCGTCGCGGTCGCCCACTGCCACTCGGTGCACGGCCGTGCCCTCGCCGCGCTGGGCGAGCTGCTCGACCCCATCACCCAGGAGAGCTGCGCGTTCTACGAGGACCACGCGCTCTACGACGCCTACACCGGCGTGGCCGTCGACGCGGGGGAGGGACGGCGCATCGCGTCCGCGCTCGGCTCCCGCAAGGCGCTCGTGCTGCGCAACCACGGGCTGCTGACGGTCGGCGACTCGGTGGACGCTGCCGCCTGGTGGTTCCTGTCGATGGAACGCTCCAGCCAGGTCCAGCTGACCGCGCGGGCGGCGGGCCGGCCCGTCCTGATCGACCACCGGGCGGCGGTCGCGACCCGGGAACAGCTCGGCGGCGACCTCGTGGCCTGGATCAACTACCAGCCGATGTGGCAGGACATCAGCCGAAGCGAACCGGACCTGCTGAGCTGAGACCCACCCTGGAGGCCGGGTTCCGCGGGCCGTCTCCTGGGCGTCGTGTCCCGGGCGTCGTGTCCTGGGCGTCGTGTCCTGGGGTCCGTCTGCTGGTGGCCGGGTTCAGAAGCCGCGCAGTATGACCGCCTTCGTGCGCGCGAACTCCTCGTCCGTGAGCACCCCGTCCCGGCGCAGCTCGCCCAACTCGCGCAGTCGGCGCAGCAGGTCGTCGTGGTGGCCGGCCGGGGGCGGGACGGACGCCGTGAGCCCGCGCCTGCGGGCCACGTCCCCGTACGCGCGTTCCTGCTCGGGCTCGGGCTCCCGCTCCGCACCCGTGTGTGCGGAGGGATGCGGGAGACGCGCGGTGACCGCGGTCGCGACCAGGGCCGTCAGCAGGTCGCGGCTCACGTTCCCCCACAGGTCCAGGGCGTACGGGTCCTTCTCGGCCGGCAGCTTCGAGAACACCGTCTCGCGGGTCACGAACCGCAGGAAGCCGTCCTCGTAACCGGAGTTGGGCAGCCACTCGACCCGTACGACATCAGCGACGTTGATCACGCGCGGTCCCGTCGCCCGCTTCACCCGGTCCGAGGTGTCCGCCCAGTCGACACGCACCTGGGTGCCGTCGAAGGAGACGGTGCCGTCGGAGGAGCGCACGGAGACCGGAACCGGCGGCCCCGGCAGGAGGTAGGCCTTGGTCGGCTCGCCCGGGATCTGGTCGAGCAGCAGCGCGTGCCGGATCTCCTCGGCGAGGTACTCGGCGACCCCGGAACGGTCCACGTCCACGGTGAGCCGGTAGGGATCGGCCGGGTCGGGCAGCCGCCCGCCGGTCGCGTGCAGCAGCGGATCGGCTCCCTCGCGCAGCCGCATCCGCAGCCGTCCGCGCTTGCGTACGGGTTCGTAGACGATCCCGGCGACCGCCTCCAGGGGCACGGTGATCTCCCCGTACGTCTGCCGGAACAGCGGTACGGAGCGGTGGAGTCCCGGGGTGATCCTGACCGTTGTGCCGTCGAAGGCCCAGGTCCCGTCACGCTGGATGATCTCGGCCATGCGGAAATTCTCGCAGCCGGGTCAACACGGCCCGGCCCGCTTCACCCGCGCTGACCAGACCTGCCGGGAACGAGGGGTGTGCCGTAGGGCACAATTCGCTGTCATTGCGGGGGAGTTGTTCACAGTGCGGCGGCCGGGATCCGGACAGGGGTCTTCGGGGGTCGCCATCCGATCGGGTCGTGGGGAAGGCGGGCGTCGGACATGGCGGTGCAGGAGGCGAGACAGGGCACGGAGTCGAGCAGGGGGCCGGGCACCCACGAGGGTGGTTGTACCTGCGGGGACTGCCCACACGGGGCCCGCGCGGGGCACCGGCGAGCGGTGGCCGAGTTCCTGGTGCAGCGGGACGGGTTCGCGGCCGGGCACGGCCTGCCGGCCGCCGTCGCCCACTCCGTCTCGGCCTCCCGCCAGTGGGTCTCCGAGGAGCTCACCCAGTCCGCGGAACTCGTCGCCGAACGCGGCCGCGCCGAGGGCGAGGCCTGGTTGTCCCGTCTGTGGCTCCGCACGGCGGTCACCGTGTGGGTATCGGTCGTGGCGCTGTTGCTGGTGCAGTCCCTGACCGCCATCGGCGCGGGCTGGACCGACGCCCGCACCGCCGGACTCCTCGCCGCGCTGCTCGTCGCCGGCGCGCTGACCGCCGCCTCCTGGTTCCACCGGGCACGCGGCGGGGCCCTCGCCCCCGTGATCGGCGAGGACAACCGCCTCTCCACCTCCCGCGCGGTCGCCGTCGCCTGGGTGCTGCTCGTGGCCTACGCGGTGCTGGTCCTGGTGGGCCGGCTCGCCGCCGCCTCCGGTCACGCCGAACGCGACGCGCTGCTCGCCGGGCTCGACCTCTCCCGCGGCGCCGGCGTGGTGACCGTGCTCGCCGTCGTCTGCGGGATCGCCGTGCTGGTGCGCCGGGTGGTCGGCCTGCGGGTCCTCGGCCAGCGGCTCCAGAAGGTCCGCGCCCACCGCCCCCGGGCGGCCGACCTGCTGACCGACGACGCCGGCCGCGGTACCTTCGCCGACATCCAGTACGTGGTGATCGGCGCCGTCGCCCTGGCCTTCGCCGCGGTCCGGCTGGCCCGCCGCCCCGACCAGCTGCCCGACCTCCCCTGGGGCCTGGCGGTCGTGGTCCTGGTCTCGGCCGCGACCTACCTCGCCGGCAAGTACGCGGAGGGCGGCCGCCCCGTCATCCTCTCCGTCGTCCGCTCCCGCGAGGCCGGCGACCTCGACGCCCCGATCCGCACCGGTGACGACATCGAGATCCGCGGCGCCGGATTCGTCCCGCCCGGTGCCCAGACCGCCGACCGGCTCTCCCGCATGGTCGTCCGCATCGGTCCGGTCCATGTCCACGTCCCTCTCGTGCCGGTCACCGGCGGCTTCAGCAATCCGACCGACGCCGTGCTCACCGTCCCCGTCCCGGCGGACGTGGAACCGGGCCGGGTGGACGTGCAGGTCGTCACGGCCGCGGGTGCGGAGACGATCCGGTACGCGATCGACGTCACGGACTGAACCGGTGGGGCGGAGCGGACCCCTCGGACTCAGGCGGACCGACGGGCCGGAGTGAATCGGCCGGGCGAAGTGAACCAGTGGTGCGGAGAGCCCGTGCAAACAGTTGAGCGCACCCCCCATTTCGTACGTATGGTCTGTCGAGGGGTCCCACCACTCCGGGCGAGAGGCGGCTACGGGCGATGACTCACGGCATGCGGACGGATACCTACCCCCCCTATCTCGACGGCGGCGGCCGCGACTGGCGGGACACCGCCACCCGGTACGCCCTCCTTCCCCTGCGCATCTTCCTCGGCGTCACCTTCATCTACGCCGGCCTCGACAAGCTCACCGACGGCGCCTTTCTGAAGGACAGCGGCGCCGGCTCGATCGGCGACACCATGCGCGCCGTCCGTGACTCCTCGGCCATCCCGGCCCTGGTCGACATGGCCCTGAAGAGCCCCGTCGGCTTCGGCTACGCGATGGCCTTCGGCGAACTCGCCGTCGGCATCGGCGCTCTCCTGGGCGTCCTCACCCGACTCGCCGCACTCGGCGGCGCGCTGATCTCCCTCAGCCTGTGGCTGACGGTGAGCTGGGCCTCGGACCCGTACTACTACGGCAACGACCTCCCGTACATGTTTTGCTGGGTGCCGCTTGTGCTGGCCGGTGCCCCGGTCCTCTCTCTCGACGCCGCCTGGCGCTCCAGGCGGCGACAGCGAGCGGGAGCCCGAGGCAGGTAGGACCTCCGAGACCGACCGGCCCCTCCGACCCATGAACCGTGAGCGTCGGTCGGACAGGCGGCCGGGCAGGCGGCCGGGCAGTCGGTCGGGCGAGCAGTCGGTCGGGCGGTCAGTCGGTCGGGCGGTCAGGAGGCCGCGTGATCAGTCGGCCGGGTGATCAGGCGGTCGGGTGATCAGGCGGTCGGGTCCGGGCCGGTCCCGGCCGGGGTGGTCCGGCGGGACGGGCCTCGTCGTCTGCGTATGGTCCTCGCCACGACGCCCGTCGCGCCCGCCAGACAGAGTCCGGCCGTGACGACCGGGATGACCACGAACCACGGCGTCTCCCATAGGCCGCCCGCGTCACCTGCGTAGATGAAACCCGCGAGGGTGAAGAAGGCGCCGGCGACCAGCCT
Source organism: Streptomyces sp. NPDC060002 (assembly GCF_042737245.1). Taxonomy (NCBI): domain Bacteria; kingdom Bacillati; phylum Actinomycetota; class Actinomycetes; order Kitasatosporales; family Streptomycetaceae; genus Streptomyces; species Streptomyces sp. NPDC060002. The sequence continues at coordinate 55,015 of NZ_JBHWUW010000042.1, read as the reverse complement.
GCCGGGCCGGAACTCATGACGCAGCACGGGCCACCTCCGCCTGTCCCACTCCGACCTGGAGGTCGAGGTCGATGGTCCCGGCGTCCTTGCCGCCCGAGACCGGCGACAGGGTCACCTCCTTGTGCTTGCCCGGCTGCACGTCCACATCCTTCTCGTCGTCGCCCGGCAGCTGGATGTCTCCCAGCCCCACGTCGATCCTCACCTTCACGGTCACGTCCGGCGGGACGATCACCCGCAGCCGGCCCGCCCCCACCTCGGCATTGGTGCTCACCGTCTGTCCCTTCGCGAGTTCCAGCCGGGACAGGTCCAGGGTGCCGTCCCCGGTGCCCAGGTCATAGGCCGGCTGTACGTCCGTCACCGCCGCGGGCTGCCACACCGTGTCGATCCAGTGCGTCCCGATGTCCTTGGGAAGGAGGGTCGTACCGGCCAGCAGGCCCGCCGTGACGATCGCCAGGAACACCGACCCCGCGCCGGTCCGCCCCACGAACGAGCTGACCGCGATGCCCACGCCGAGCACGATGAGCGCGGCCGCGAGCCCCGCCTGGAGGCTGGTGCCGAGCGGGTGGTCGTCCCAGGTGAGCCGGGTGACGAGACCGCCCGCAAGCGCGGCGAGCAGGAACAGCCAGCCGCCGATCCAGCGCGGGCCGAGCGGTCCGGTGTACGGCCTGTGCGGGGCGCGTATGTCCTCGGGGCGGCGCGTGTGGCCGACGAGGTCGACGTCGATGGTCGCCGTGAAGTCCCGGGCGCGGGCGTCCCACGGGCCCCACAGGTAGCCCGTGCCGCCGTCGTGCGTGCCGTCCTTGACGATGGGGTCGCGCCACCAGGAGGGGTAGGCGGAAGGGACGGGCGGCGCCTGGGCCTCCGGCGGGGCGTCGGCCGCGGCCTGCGCGGCCAGCGGGTCGGGGTCCGAGGAGTCCCGGTGCCGTGACCAGTAGCCGGCACCCGCGAGGAGGAAGGAGACGACGACGGCGAAGGCCAGCACGCTGCCGTTGTTCAGCATCGACAGAAACACCCCGCAGCCGACCAGCGCGAACAGCACGGCCGCGAGGGCCTGGCCGTCGACCCGGCCGGTCAGGAGCTTGCGCACCTCGTTCTGGTCGTCGTCGGCGTAGGGGACGAAGAGCCAGGCGAAGCCGTAGAAGATGAGTCCGATGCCGCCGGTCGCGGAGAGCACGGCGAGTGTGATCCGGAAGATCACCGGGTCCATGTCGCACTGCCGCCCGAGGCCCGCGCACACCCCGGCGAGCACCTTGTGCTCGCGGTCCCGCCGGAACCTGGGCGGAGGCCCGACCGCTTCGGCCCCTTGCGATGCCCGGGGGCCGCCCGGTCCCCGGGTTCCGCCCGGCCCTTGGCTTCCGCCGGTGTGGGCCGCCGCCGCGGCGGCTGTCGCGGCCTCGGTGGCCGCCTCGACCACCGTCCTGTCGTCCGCGTCCGTGCCGGCGTCCTGCGACGGGCCGCGTCCCGCGTCCTCTCCCTGTTTCTCGTGTGCGCCCGCCCGCTCGTGCGCGCGAGGTTCCCCACCCGCGGCGCCCCGGGCGCCGGGGGACGGGGCGGCCGCGTCGGACGCGGTGCCCCCGTCGGGCACGGCGTCCGCGGCGTGCTGGTGATCTGTCATGAGTCCATGGTGGCGGGCGGGCCGCCCTCGCGGCAGTCGGAATGACCCTGGTCGGACCCTGATATCGGCCCTGATCCGGGGCCGGGGAGGCGTTCGACGGGCGAGGATCTCGGAGATCAGGGGCGTCTCGGGGGCGAACCCTGATGCCCGGGACCGGCGCCCGTGTGACCATCGTTGGCATGCCGGAAGCCGCAGCAGTGCAACTCGTCGAACCGCGGCCGCCGCGCAAGCTCTACCGCAGCAGTGACGGACGCTGGCTCGGGGGCGTGGCGCGGGGGCTCGCCGGGCATCTCGGGCTGCCCGTGGTGTGGGTGCGGCTCGTCTTCGCCGGCCTGTTCATGGCGGACGGTCTCGGCGCCCTGCTCTACGCGGCCTTCTGGTTCTTCGTACCGCTCGGGGTCGGCGGGGTCGGCGACCAGAAGCCCCCGGCGCTCGTCGGCACCGAGACCGCGCCCGACGGCCGTCGCAGGCTCGTCGCCCGCAAACCGGACAAGGGGCAGATCGTCGCGCTGCTCCTCATGGTCGTCCTCGCCATGGTCTTCGTGGGCAACGTGAATCTGGGCAGCGGCGCCAAGGCGTATCTGCTGCCTGCCGTCCTCGTCGGCGCGGGCGTCGCCCTCGTCTGGCGCCAGGCGGACAACGCGCGCCGGGCCCGCTGGGTCGAGGTCGGCCGCAGACGCCGTACGCTCACGCTTCTGCGCGCGGGCGCCGGCGTCCTGCTCGTCACGGCCGGCGTCTCCGGGATCTTCGTCCTCCAGGGCTCCGCCGCCCACCTCGGCTCCGTGCTCCAGGCGGCCCTCGCCGTCCTCGTCGGCATCACGCTCCTCGCCGGTCCCTACCTGGTCCGTATGACCCAGGACCTCTCCGAGGAGCGCCTGATGCGCATCCGGGCCCAGGAGCGCGCGGAGGTCGCCGCCCACGTCCACGACTCGGTGCTGCACACCCTGACCCTGATCCAGCGCAACGCGGAGAACGCGGGGGAGGTGCGCCGCCTCGCCCGTGCCCAGGAGCGCGACCTGCGCACCTGGCTCTACAAACCCGAGGGCACCGGCAAGGAGGAGGCCGACGAGCCGGCCACGGTCGCCGATGCCGTGCGGCGCAGCGCGGCCGAGGTCGAGGACAAGCACGGTGTTCCCATAGAGGTCGTGGTCGTCGGCGACTGCCCGCTCGACGAACGGGTCGGCGCACAGATGCAGGCCGCGCGTGAGGCGATGGTGAACGCGGCCAAGTACGGTGGCGAGGGCGGCGCCGTGCAGGTCTACGCCGAAGTCGAGGGCAGGACGGTCTTCGTGTCCGTCCGGGACCGCGGACCCGGCTTCGACCTCGACTCGATACCCGGCGACCGCATGGGCGTCAGAGAATCGATCATCGGCCGCATGGAGCGCCACGGCGGCACGGCGCGGCTGCGGGCCGTCCCGGACGGCGGCACGGAGGTCGAACTGGAGATGGAGAGGGCGGAGAAGACGTCATGAGCGACCCGACCGACACGAACGGCACAGGGGGAGCGGCGGAGGCGGCCGAGCCGGCGAAGTCCTCCGGCGACGGCACGGGCGGGCGCCATGTCCGCGTGGTCCTCGTCGACGACCACCGCATGTTCCGTACGGGAGTACAGGCCGAGATCGGCCAGACCGAGCAGACCGGCGTCGAGGTCGTCGGTGAGGCGGCGGACGTCGACCAGGCGGTCACGGTGATCACCGCGACCCGGCCCGAGGTGGTCCTCCTCGACGTCCATCTGCCGGGCGGCGGCGGGGTCGAAGTGCTGCGCCGCTGCGCTCCGTTGATGGCCGACGCCGAGCAGCCGGTGCGCTTCCTCGCCCTGTCCGTGTCGGACGCGGCGGAGGATGTGATCGGGGTGATCAGGGGCGGCGCCCGAGGCTACGTCACCAAGACGATCACCGGCACCGACCTGGTCAGCTCCATCTTCCGGGTGCAGGAGGGCGACGCCGTCTTCTCCCCGCGGCTCGCCGGGTTCGTCCTCGACGCCTTCGCCTCGACCGACGCGCCGCCGGTCGACGAGGACATGGACCGTCTCACCCAGCGCGAGCGCGAGGTCCTGCGGCTCATCGCCCGCGGCTATGCCTACAAGGAGATCGCCAAGCAGCTCTTCATCTCCGTCAAGACGGTCGAGTCGCATGTCTCGGCGGTGCTGCGCAAGCTCCAGCTGTCCAACCGGCACGAGCTGACCCGCTGGGCGACGGCACGACGGCTGGTGTGAGGGACGGACTGCCTCACACGACCCGTGTCGCGCCGGCGAACGGCATCTCGTCGATGGGCGCCACGCGCACCGGAGCCGACGGGTTCGGTGCGTGGATCATCTGGCCGTCACCGACGTAGAGGCCGACGTGGGTGATGCCGGAGTAGAAGAACACCAGGTCGCCCGGGAGGAGTTCGGAGCGGGAGATGCGCTGTCCGGCGCCGATCTGGGCGTAGGTGGTGCGGGGCAGGGAGACGCCGGCGGAGCGGTACGAGGCGAGCACCAGACCCGAGCAGTCGAAGGCGTTCGGCCCGGTCGCGCCCCACACATAGGGGCTGCCGAGTTTGGAGTAGGCGTAGGAGACGGCTTCCGCAGCGCGGGAGTTGGGGGCCTCAGCGGTGGCGGGGCCGGGGGCCTGGAGGCCGTCGCGCCCGTCTGCCGAGGAGCGTGAGGCACGGCCGCTCGCGGCGGCGCCGCTGGTTCCCTCGCCGATCCGGGTCCGCTCCGGCGCCGTCAGCTGGTCCAGCAGGCGGCGCGCCGCGTCGAGTTTGCCGGTGATCGTCTTCTTGTGGGTCTTCAGCTCGGCCTGGCGTGTCTTGAGAGACGTCAGTTCGACGCGCGCGGCGCCGCGCAGCTGCTCGATCTCCCGCAACTGTCCGCGCACTTGGGTGACGGCGGCCGACTGGCGGTCCCCGGCCCGTTCGGCGAGGGCGGCGCCGTCGAGATACCGGTCGGGGTCGTCGGAGAGCGCCAGTTGCACGGCCGGGTCGAGTCCGGTGCTGCGGTACTGCGCCGCCGCCATCGAACCCAGCGTCTCCCGCGCCGCGTTGAGTTTCTCCTCCTTGCGCGCCGCCTCGTCCCGCAGGCTCTCCAGTCGCTGCTCTGCCGCCGTCGCCTTCTCCCGGGCGCCGTTGTACTTCTCGGTGGCTTCCTCGGCCTCCTGGTAGAGCTTCGCCACCTTCGCCTTGACCTGGGCCGGAGTCAGGTTCGGTTCGGCCTGTCCGATCCCGTCGAAGGCCGTCGCCGTCGCGGCGCCCGCCAGAGCGAGGGTGAACGCCGTGCGGGCCGTCTGGCCGCCGAGCGAGCGCTGTCGGGGCTTGCGGTGCGCTGCCACGTGGGACTGCACGTCCTTTCGTACGACCGCCTCGTCCGTCCGTACGGCTACCGGAGCCGTCGGGGGACGGACGGCCCGGGGGCGGCTGACGTGTCCGGCGACGGCCCGCACAGGGGGAGCGGGACGCCGCCGGACCTTCTCGGCGGTGGTGGCCGACTGCCGCCCCTGGCCCGGGCGGCGGTGGGGAGCCGGTCACCTGGGGGCAGACGCTAGGCCCCTCTGTGACAGTCCGGTAACGCGAAGTGCGGAAGTGACACGAGCGGACCGCGTGATGATCACAAATGCCCGAGAACCCGGACCCGGGCCGTCGGGTTCACACGGCGCGCTGACCGAAACGGCGTTTTCGGGACACGTCGGAGGGGAGGGCTGCTATGGGACGCATATATGCAGATGCGGCGAGAGGGGAGGGCCGGTGGCGGGTGACCCCCGCACGACTGGTTAGCATCCGGCTTCATGGACGTACTCATCCATCTCTTCGTCGGCCTGCACATCATCGGCATCGCCGCGCTCCTCGGCGGCTTCCTCACCCAGCTGAAGGCGATGGGCCGGGGCACGGCCCGCTTCGTCCCCGCGATGCTCCACGGCGCGGCGACCATGCTGGTCACCGGCGTGATCCTGGTCGGCCTCAACCAGGCGGACGACCAGCACGTCAACAACATCAAGATCGGTGTGAAGCTGGCCCTGCTGATCGTGATCCTCGGCCTCGTCTATGTGAAGCGGGACGACGAGACGGTGGAGAAGCCCCTGTTCGGCCTGGTCGGACTGCTGACCGTGGCGAACATCTTCATCGCGGTGCTCTGGACCTGACGGACGCCGGGGCCGTGACCAGTGCCGCCGCGGCGACGGCCAGCCACGCCGTCACCGCGACCCACAGCAGCACCTGCCCCGGTCCCTTCAGCGACGGCACGTCGACGGCGGCGGCGACGGACAGGGTGGCCGCCGCCGTCATCCCCATCGGGAACGCCGTCGCCCAGCGGCACATGTCGTAGCGCGGCCGCGGCCACCGCACCTCGGCGACGAGCAGGACGGCGTACCAGGCCAGGGCGAGCACCAGCAGCGCCACGGTCACCGTGCGCAGGACGCCGGTGTCGTCGTTGTCCCACAGGTACAGGCCCCCGTCGTCGGCCGCGAGGAGTTCCGCCCCCGCCAGCGCCGAGATGGCGAGCGCGCCGCCCGCCACCCACTGGTCCCCGGCGCCCTCGGCCACCTGCCGGAGGTCGAAGAGGGCCAGGGCGACGCCGTAGAGCACCAGTCCGAGCCAGAACAGCACGAGCGCCGTGTGCGCGAGCCAGGCCACCGCCTCCGCCTCGGCGAGGACGGCTCCCTGCACGGCGAGCCCCTGGGTGGCCACACAGCACAGGAACACCGACCCCGGCATGCCCCGCTTCCACCGCCGTACGACGGTCACGAGCAGCACGGGCCACAGCACCGCCGCCAGGGCCAGCAGCGCCTCCGCGAGGGTGTGCCGGCCGAGCGCGGCGACGCGCGTGCCGAGCACGGCCGTCGCCGCCACCGCGGTCAGCGCCCCGGGCGTGCCCGCCTCCGCCAGCCACCGCTCGCGCTTGCGGACCAGCCGTACGACGAAGTCCGCCGCCAGCGCCACCCACGCGGCGCCCGCCATCGCCAGGGTGACGCGGGACAGGACGTCGTACCCCGTCAGATGCAGACCGATCGACACGATGCCGGTCGCCATGACCGCGGCCCCCGCCGCCGGTGGCCGCTGCGCCCACCAGTCGCGGAGCGGGGAACCGGGGGAAGGCGCCGACGACGGGAGGGCGGGGGAGCCTGGCATGCGGCCGATGCTAAGGAGCACGACGCGCTGCGGAAGCGGGGCACGCGCGCGGGCGCACACAAATACGCGCGGGTGCAGGGCGCGGGGCGTGGGCGCAAGGGCGCGGGAGGTCACGTCGCTCGAGGACATCGAGGACGAGGCCCCACGCGCGCGTGCCCCGGGTGCCCCACGCGCGCGTGCCCCGGGTGTCGCGTGTGTCCTTCGTCGTTGCTCAGGCGGGGCGTACCACGCTGTGGACGGCTGACTCCCCGTCGTAGAAGACGGGCTCCTCGCGGACGTACGCGCCCGGCTTCGGGGCGTGGATCATCATGCCGTTGCCGATGTAGACGCCGACGTGGCGGACGTCGTCGTAGAAGAAGATCAGGTCGCCGGGCCGGGCGTCGGCGACGGAGACCGTGGTGCCCGCGTTCACCTGGTCGTAGGTGGTGCGCGGGAGGGTGACGCCGGCGGCCTTCCAGGCGGCCTGGGTGAGGCCCGAGCAGTCGTAGGAGCCTGGGCCCATGGCACCCCAGACGTACGGCTTGCCGATCTGCGCGCGTGCGAAGGCGAGCGCCTTCTCGGCCTTGGTGGCGTACGGGGAGTCCCCGGATGCGGAGGCGGAGGCGGCGGAGGGGGTGGTGGCGGACCAACCCGTGCCCGACGACGTATCGCCGCTCTCCTGCCGGGCCGCGGCCTGCTCCGCCGCCTGCTGCCGGGCGAGCTCCGCCGCCTTGCGCGCGGCCTCCTCCTGCCGCTGCTTCCCGATCGCCGCGAGGCGCGCCTTCTCCTGGGCCGTCAGCCGGGACAGCAGCTCGCGCGCGTCACCGAGCTTCTTCTGGACGGTGGCCTTGGCGGTCTTCAGGTCGTTCTGCGAGTCGGTGAGCGTCGCGAGGCTCTCGGTGGCCTCCTGGCGCTGCTTCATCGTCGCGGACTGCTCGGTGACGTAGTCGTCGACCGCACCTTTCTGGCGCTCGGTCAGGCGGCTCATCAGCTGGTCCTGGTCGAAGTAGTCCTGCGGGGTGTCCGCGAGCAGGAAGGCCGCCGTCTCGGGCGCGGAGGCGCCGGTGCGGTACTGGGCGGCGGCGTAGGAACCCAGCTTCTCCCGCGCCTGGTTGAGTTTCTGGGCGCCCTGGGCGACGTTGTCCAGGAGGCCGTCGACGCGCGTGCGCTGCTTGGTCGTCTTCTCCTTGGTGCCGTTGTACTTCTCGGTCGCCGACTCCGCCTGGCGGTAGAGGTCGTCGACCTTCTTCTCGACCTCCTCCAGACTCGGCTTGCCGTCGTCCGAAGGAGCGGCGTTCGCCGTCTGGGAGAGCATGGCCACGGACGTGAGGGCGGCGGTGGCGAGGGCGGGGGTGCGTATGCCCGCCACGCGCGTGCCCGCGGAGCGCGGCTTGCGGTGCTGCGACGCCAAGGGAGGCGACTCCTTCCAGTGCTCCGCCTACCGGGTCAGCGGTGGGGGTCCCTGCCAGGCTGGTCAGGCGCTGGGGGAGGGTTCGGGCAAACAGTTCGGAAGGGTTGCCCTACGACCCGCCCCCGGAGGGGCATTGGGCCGATTCACCCCGAGGTCTCGGTGGGTCCCCGGTTCCGTCGGCGTGAGCGGACGCGTCGGACTCGGCGGAGGCCGTGCGGTCCGGCGGGGTTCGCCGGCGGGGGTCGTACGGCCTGCTCGGCACGGTAGCCAACTCGTGTGGTCCGTGTGAAGGTTGTTGGGCGATATGCCCGATACATTTTCGTGACCTTTGGCCGGGAACCCAAGCTGAGACCGCGCGGGTCGCGGATCGTGACAGGGGCGTCCCGGAGGGTGAGGGCGGGAGATGTTCCCGGGGCGGCGGCCGGTTGTACAGCCGGAAGACAACCCAGCAGGGTGTCAGTCAGTGGCAGAGCCACGACCACCGGAACCCGCTTACGAGTATCAATGTCAGTGGCGCCCCCTAAACTCGGAGAGCGATGAGCAGCCTCTTTGACGACAGCTTCCTGGCGAACCTCCAGGGCCCCCGTGCCCACGAGGAGGAACCCCCGCCACCGCCCGAGGACGATCACGGACCGGAGTCGGTTCCGGACGATCTGTTCGGCGGGAAGTTCGACGTGCCCCCGGACCGGGACACCCACTACCGCGACGGCGCCCCGCGCCCCGTCCTCGACGCGGCCGCGCTCCTGGAGGGGCTGAACGACAACCAGCGCGCGGCCGTCGTCCACGCGGGCACCCCGCTGCTCATCGTGGCCGGCGCCGGCTCCGGCAAGACGCGCGTGCTCACCCACCGCATCGCCCACCTCCTCGCCGAGCGGCATGTGCACCCGGGGCAGATCCTCGCGATCACCTTCACCAACAAGGCCGCGGGGGAGATGAAGGAGCGCGTCGAAGCGCTCGTCGGCCCGCGCGCGCACGCGATGTGGGTGACGACCTTCCACAGCTCGTGTGTGCGCATCCTGCGCCGCGAGAGCAAGAGGCTCGGCTTCACGTCGTCGTTCTCGATCTACGACGCGGCCGACTCCAAGCGCCTCATGGCCCTGGTCTGCCGTGACCTGGACCTCGACCCCAAGCGCTATCCGCCCAAGTCCTTCAGCGCCAGGATCAGCAACCTGAAGAACGAGCTGATCGACGAGGAGGACTTCGCCGCGCAGGCTGCTGGGGGCACCTCCCAGGCCATTGGCTCTGGGGGAGGGTTCGAGGAGATCCTCGCCCAGGCCTACGCCATGTACCAGTCCCGGCTGCGCGAGGCGAACGCCCTCGACTTCGACGACCTGATCATGACCACGGTGAATCTGCTGCGCGCCTTCCCGGACGTCGCCGAGCACTACCGCCGCCGGTTCCGCCATGTCCTGGTCGACGAGTACCAGGACACCAACCACGCCCAGTACGCCCTCGTGCGCGAGCTGGTCGGCACCTCCGGGCGCCCGGTCGACGTCCCCCCGGGCGAGTACGACCTGCCGCCGGCCGAGCTCTGTGTCGTCGGTGACGCCGACCAGTCGATCTACGCCTTCCGCGGCGCGACGATCCGCAACATCCTCCAGTTCGAGGAGGACTACCCGGACGCGACGACGATCCTGCTGGAGCAGAACTACCGCTCCACGCAGACGATCCTGTCCGCCGCCAACGCCGTCATCGAGCGCAACGAGTCCCGCCGCCCCAAGAACCTGTGGACCAACGCGGGCGCGGGCGCGCGCATCACCGGCTACGTCGCCGACACCGAGCACGACGAGGCGCAGTTCGTCGCCGACGAGATAGACCGACTGACGGACGCGGGCGACGCGAAGGCGGGCGACGTCGCCGTCTTCTACCGCACCAACGCCCAGTCCCGTGTCTTCGAAGAGATCTTCATCCGCGTCGGCCTGCCCTACAAGGTCGTCGGCGGGGTCCGCTTCTACGAGCGCAAGGAGGTCCGGGACGTCCTGGCCTACCTGCGCGTGCTGGCCAACCCGGAGGACTCGGTGCCGCTGCGCCGAATCCTCAACGTGCCCAAGCGGGGCATCGGCGACCGCGCCGAGGCGATGATCGACGCCCTCTCCCAGCGGGAGAAGATCAGTTTCCCGCAGGCCCTGAAGCGCGTCGACGAGGCATACGGCATGGCCTCGCGGTCGACGAACGCCGTGAAGCGGTTCAACGCGCTGATGGAGGAGCTCCGCACGATCGTCGAGTCGGGCGCCGCTCCGGCGACGGTCCTGGAGGCGGTGCTCGAACGCACCGGCTACCTCGCCGAGTTGCAGGCCTCCACCGACCCGCAGGACGAGACCCGGATCGAGAACCTCCAGGAACTCGCCGCCGTGGCGCTGGAGTTCGAGCAGGAGGCCGGCGAGGCCCGGAGTGAGGCGGAGGGCGCGGCGGAGGGCGAGGCCACGGCGCCGGTCGGGCTCCCCGCGTTCCTGGAGCGGGTCGCCCTGGTCGCCGACTCCGACCAGATCCCCGACGAGGAGGACGGCTCGGGCGTCATCACCCTGATGACCCTGCACACCGCCAAGGGCCTGGAGTTCCCGGTCGTCTTCCTCACCGGCATGGAGGACGGCGTCTTCCCGCACATGCGCGCCCTCGGCCAGCCCAAGGAGCTCGAGGAGGAGCGCCGCCTGGCCTACGTCGGCATCACGCGCGCGCGGGAGCGGCTCTACCTGACGCGGTCCGCGCTGCGCAGCGCCTGGGGGCAGCCGTCGTACAACCCGCCCTCCCGGTTCCTGGAGGAGATCCCGCCGACGCATGTGGACTGGAAGCGGACGGGGGCGACCGCGCCCGTGTCCTCCGGTCCCGTCTCCGGTGTGGCTGCCTCGCTGTCCTCGTCCCGCTCGCGTTCCTCGGCCGCGGGCGCGTCCGGGTTCGCGACCCGCCGCTCCGCCGACAAGCCGGTGGTCACGCTGGCCGTCGGCGACCGCGTCACCCACGACCAGTTCGGTCTCGGCACGGTCGTCGGGGTGAAGGGCACGGGCGCGAACGCGGAGGCGACGGTCGACTTCGGCGACATCAAGCCGAAGCGTCTGCTGCTGCGGTACGCGCCGGTGGAGAAGCTGTAGCGCGCGAGTGAGCCCCCGCTGCGACAGCGGGGGCTCGGAGCGCGAAAAGCGCGAGGAGCGCTTACGTCGGGTTGATGTCGTGGCTGCGCAGCCACGGCAGCGGGTCGATCGCGGAGCCCCCCGCGGGCCGGACCTCGAAGTGCAGGTGCGGACCGGTGGAGTTGCCGGAGTTGCCGGAGTACGCGATCGGGTCGCCGGCCTTGACCGTCGTGCCGGAGGAGACGCGGTAGCTGGAGAGGTGGCAGTACCAGGTCTCCGTGCCGTCCTTCGCCGTCACGATCATCATGTTGCCGTAGGCGCTGTTCCACTGCGTCCGTACGGTGCCGTCGGTCGCCGCCATCACGGTCGTGCCGTAGGAGACGGGGAAGTCGATGCCGGTGTGCTGGGACATCCAGTTGATGCCGGCCTGGCCGAAGTAGGCGCTGAGGCCGTGCTGCGCGACCGGGAGGGCGTACTTGGGGCGCAGCCGCTCCTTGCGGGCCGCCTCGGCCGCCGCCTTCTTCTTCTCGGCTTCCTGCTGTGTCTTGAGGTCGATACGTTCCTGCGTCCGGCTGGCCCGGTCGGCGAAGTCGTCGGCCTCGGCGCTGAGGGTCTCGAGCTGGGCGTCCAGCTTGTTGTTGGCGGCGGACGGCTTCACCGGCTGCGCGTCCGAGGCGGACGCCGTCGTGTTCTTGTCGTCTCCGCCGGTCAGCGTGCCGACCGAGGCCGCGGCGATTCCGGCGACCCCCATCACACAGGCCGAGGGCACGGCCACGGTCAGCAGCGCGGAGCGCTTCGCGGGCATCCGGCGCCGGGAACGGTTCGCGTTGCGGGCGGCCGCCCGTCCGCCCGGCGCGGGGGCCGGGGCCGTCTCCTCCTGGTCGTCGAGGAGGGGCAGCGGGGCGCCGTCGGACAACTCGCCCTCGTCCTGGGCGTGTTCGTCGAGTCCGACCTGTTCGAAGGTGGCGGTGGCCAGCTGGTCGAACGGGACCTCGGCCTGCTGCTCGTGCTCGTCGGAGGCCTGCTGTGTGGCCTCGCCGCCGTCGGAGTTCCACTGCGTGGCGTCGTACGCGCCGGTGTCGAAGGCCTGCGTACCCCATTCCCACTGCTGGGTCTGGTCGGCGGGGCTCACTGACTGGTCGGGCTGGAGCCAGGCGCCGGCGTCCCACTGTCCACCGGCATCCGGTGCCGTGCCCTGCTGCGGGACGGCGTTCAGCTGCTGGTGGTCGGTGGACCAGGCGGTGGCGTCGTACGCGCCCGTGTCGTAGGCGGCGTGGTGCTGGGCCGCGTACCCGTCGTAGTTCAGGGTCTGGTGACTGCCCGTGTCCGGGACCTGGTGGCCGCCGGTGCCCCACTGGGTGTTGTCGTACGTGCCGGTGGCGGAGGCCGTGCCGTCGCCCGGAAGCTCACCGAAGAGCGGGTCGGCCGGCGTGAAGTGGCCGGTGGCGTGGGCTGCGGCGTCGAAAGTGCCGGTCTCGTAGCCGTGGTACGTGGTGAAGCCGTCGTACTGGGCTTCCTGGGTGCCGTACGACGCGTAGTGCGCCGTAGCGGCGTCGGAAGCCGGGGTCGGGGTGGTCGTGATCCCCGACGGGTGACGGTCGTTCACCAACTTCTCTTTCGCCGACAACAGGGGCTGCCAGAGCAGTGCGGCGACTGTACCCGGCAGTACGCGGGCACGACAATCTTCCGCAGGTTTCATGCCTGCGGGAAAGGGGCATTCGGCCGTGTTTCGGGGGACGGCGGGCGCGGGTTTGGCCCTACGTTCGAATGAAGTTCGATATCGGCGCGGGTCGGACGGCCGTAAGGGGCGTCGGCAGGGGCGTCGTCAGGGGTGTTCTCAGGCCACGGTGAGGCCGTCGGTCTGCGTGCCGGTGAGGGTGCCGGTTCGGCTGCCGGTCCGAGCGCCGGCGGACGCTCCCGTACGCGCCGTGTCGAGGGCCTGCCGTATGCCGGTGGCGACGGCCGGGTGCACAGGCAGGGCGAGGTGGCCGATCCCGGTCACCCGGACGTTTCGCGCCAACAGGTCGGGATGGTCGACACAGGCGCTCTCCAGCGGGTCCATGAGGTGGTCGAGGTCGCTCCAGAAGCTGACGAAGTGGGTACGACAACCCGGCGCCGGCCGGGAGAGTTCCTCGATCAGCTCGGAGCCGGGGCGCATCTGGCGCACGATCGGGTGCGCGTTCGCCAGCGGCGCCACCCGGGTGCCGGAGTGCGGGGTGCCCAGCGTGACCAGCGTCCTGACCCGGCCGTCGCCGCCCAGTCGCTGCACGTAATAGCGGGCGATGAGGCCGCCCAGGCTGTGTCCGACCACGTCGACCTGCGAGCTGCCGGTGCGCTCGCAGATCTCCTCTATGTGCCGGCCGAGCAGCTCGGCGGTTGTCCGGATGTCGCAGGTCAGGGGGGAGTAGTTGAGCGATTCCACCCGATGCCTGCCGTGCTGGGCGAGGCTGCGGCGCAGCAGGACGAACACGGAACGGTTGTCGATGAACCCGTGCAGCAGGACGACCGGGAGCGGGGCCTTGGTCGGCAGCTGTGCCGGGTCGTCGGCGCCGCCCGCCCTGGGCGGTGCGGGACGCGCCGTGGCGCGGCGCTCCTGGGCGATGCCGGAGGGGTAGAGGAGCAGGTGGCCCGCGAGGATCGCGAGATCGAGGGCGGTCGCCTTGAGGAGGGTCAGGGAGAGTCCGGCCAGTCTGCTCGGCAGGCCGGGAAGGCCGGGGAGTCCTGGGAGGTTCGGCAGGCTTGAGAGGTTCAGGATGCCCGGCAGGGTCCGCATGTCCGGCAGCAGACGCTGGCACAGCGGAAGAAAGGGCTGAAGTGCCCGGGTGACCTTCATGGCCGACCTCCTGTCGGCACGCTGAGGACTTCTCTGTCCCCCGTGTGCCCTCGTGGAAGTCGTTGGAGGAGGTCGATCGGGCACGGCAGGGAGTGGGGCGGGTGCGGCCTGGAGTGCGGGGCGTGTACGGCTTGTGTGACACCCGTTACACCGATGACGTGCAAGGAACCCGCCGGTCTGGCGACGAGGCTCCCCGCTGTCGTGCCTTACCTGTCCTACGTGCCCATCGTGCCTGCCGATGCGCCGTACCGCCACGCCAGCGGCCTGTGGCCTGACGGTACGGCGACCTCTTCGCGGCTCCCGGTGCGACTGATCCCCCGTGGCGCGGGGGAGCGGTGCGCGGTGAAAGTGTCCCTTCGTGTGATTTCCCCCTCGGTCCACACCGCGAAACTGCCGGTTGGGGGATGCTGGCGATAACGTTCGTTCACTTCCCCGGGCGGTCTGGCACGGGGTGTCCGTGCCGTTGAGGATGGACGTAGGGACGTAGTCGCTTCATGGAGGCAGTGATGGGTGTGGCAGCCGGTCCGATCCGCGTGGTGGTGGCCAAGCCGGGGCTGGACGGCCACGATCGCGGGGCCAAGGTGATCGCGCGGGCGCTGCGCGACGCCGGTATGGAGGTCATCTACACCGGGCTCCACCAGACGCCCGAGCAGATCGTCGGCACGGCGATCCAGGAGGACGCCGACGCGATCGGTCTGTCCATCCTGTCCGGGGCCCACAACACGCTCTTCGCCGCGGTGATCGAGCTGCTGAAGGAGCGGGACGCGGCGGACATCCTGGTGTTCGGCGGGGGCATCATCCCGGAGGCGGACATCGCGCCGTTGAAGGAGAAGGGCGTCGCGGAGATCTTCACGCCGGGGGCGACCACCGCTTCGATCGTCGACTGGGTCCGGGCGAACGTGCGGCAGCCTGCCGGCGCCTGAGCGGTTGTCGTGCGGGTGGCCTTGGGCGGCCCTCCCCCGGGGCGCCGCCCCCGGACCCCCGGTCGGACCTTAAGGGGCCTCGTCCTCAATCACCGGACGGGCCGGATATGCGAGCCGGTGTTTCGCGGTTGCCGGACGGGCCGGATGCGTGGGCCGGTGTTTCGCGGTTGCCTGACGGGCTGGATGCGCGGGCCGGGGTTTCCAGTTCCTGGGCCATCGCGGCTCGCAGGCGCAGTGTCCTGCCCAGTCGTTGGAATGCCTCCGCCCAGTAGCCGCCGGCGCCCGGAGAGGCGTCCTCCCGTTCGTCCGGTACGGCCAGGAGGGCGTCGAGACGGGTTGCCTCCCCGGGGTCGAGGCAGCGCTCGGCCAGGCCCATGACGCCGCTGAAGCTCCAGGGGTAACTTCCCGCGTCCCGTGCGATGTTGAGGGCGTCGACGACGGAACGGCCGAGCGGCGTGGCCCACGGCACGGGGCATACGCCGAGCAGCTGGAAGGCCTCCGAGAGGCCGTGGGCCGCGATGAAGCCGGCGACCCACTCGGCCCGTGCGGCGACCGGAAGCGTGCCCAGCAGCTTCGCCCGCTCGGCGAGGGAGACCGCGCCCGGCCCGCCCGCGCCGGGCGCCGACGGCACCCCGAGCAGCGCCCGCGACCAGTCGGCGTCACGCTGCCGTACGGCTGCCCGGCACCACGCCGCGTGCAGTTCGCCCAGCCAGTCGTCGGCCACCGGCAATGCCACGATCTGCTCCGGCGTACGGCCGCCCAGGCGCGCCCGCCAGGTGGTGAGCGGGGCCGCCTCCACCAGTTGGCCGAACCACCAGGACCGCTCACCCCGGCCGGGCGGCGCCTTGGCCGACACTCCGTCGCGTTCCATGCCCGCGTCGCATTCGTGCGGGGCCTCCACGAGGAGCGTCGGCGTGTCCAGGGTGTGGTCGACGGCCACGCATGCGCCGGCCCGGACCGCCATCCGCGCGGCGAGCGCCGAACCCGGCAGCGCCGAGAGCAGCTCCGCGGCGGTGGCCCGCACGTTGCGGCTCCGGTCCGTCAGCGCCTGTTCCAGGAAGGGCTCGTCCCGTGGGCCGAGGCCGGTGCGCAGGGAGTCGAGGAACATCAGCCGGTCCTCGGCGCGTTCCGTCGTCCAGGTCGCGGCCAGCAGGTCGCGGGCCGCGTCGGGATCGCGGAACCGGATCGAGGCCAGCAGGGCGACCCGCTCGGCGAACAGGCCCTCCTGCCAGAGTTTCCCGGTGCGTCCGGTCTCGGCGGGGCCCGGCAGCGAGGCGCCGCCGCCCGGTGTCGCGCGCAGGGCGAACCGCCAGTCGGGGTTCAGCCGGGCCAGCCACAGGGCGCGCGGTCCGGCGAACTCCAGTGCCGCCGGGCGCAGGTCCGTACGCCCGCGTGCCGCGTCGAGCAGCGCGGGAAGGGACTCGGCGGGTGCGGCGAATCCCCGGGCGTTCACCGCCGTCAGCCACTGGGGCAGCAGCTCCATGAGATCCGGTGTGGTGCCTCTGCGGCCGCCCGCGCCGGTGCCGGGGCGGTCGGCCAGCAGGAAGGCGAGCCGACGGGCCGCCGCGACGGGCAGTGCCGGACGGGGGTCCTCGGCGGCCGGTGCCGGCCGGGGGGCCGCCCGGCCCGGGCGCAGGCCGGCCCGTCGGCGTACGGTCTCCGCGGCCGCCGTGTCCAGCAGGGCGGCCGGCGCGGCCCGGCCGGGGGCCGCGCCCGGGGGCGTACGGCGATTCGTGCCGAGGAGGGCGGTGGTGACCAGGTCCTCCCAGGTGGGCGGCGGGGAGTGGGGCGGGTTGGCGTTCATGGGACTCCCTTCTGTTGCCGTCGTGGTGGCTGCCGGGGTCGTCGTCCCTGTCGCGGGGAGCTTGTTCAGCACAGGCGTACCGCCTCTCCCGCGCCCGTCGGCCAGGCGGTCAGCGGGGTGAAGCCGCGGTGGCCGCACTCCCCGAAGACGCTGACGGGGGCGCCGCCCGAGAGGGCGGCCAGGCGCCACAGGCCGGGGCGGGAGAACGCCGCGGGGGCGAGCGGGAGCGCCGTGTCGCCGACGGCGTCCGCCAGTTGCCAGGAGTCGCCGTCCAGGGTCGGTATGACCTCGTCCAGCGTCACCGGGACGGAGTCCTGCCAGGGGTCGTGGCGCAGGGTCTCGCCGTAGCGGGCGGTCGCCTCGGTCGTCGTCATGCCCGGGGGACGGGCCCCGGTGAGGGCCGGCGGGGCGAACTGCCGGCCGAGAGAGGCCCGTTGGCCTGCCGAGCCAGGGTGTGCGGACAGTTCGGCGTCCAGGGCGAGGCCGACGGGCAGGGTGAGCTCCGGTGCGCGGCCCGCGGCGCCGTAGGAGAGGAGGAGCGCCGTACGGCCCGAGCCGGTGCCGTACAGCCAGATACGGCGGGTCGTCAGTTTCGGGTCCGGCGTGTCGTACTGGGCGAGCACCAGCCAGTGGTCGCGGACCGGCGGACCCGTCGGAGAGGACGGCAGGCCCACGCGGGCGCGGACCGTCGCCGCCAGGGCCTCCGGCAGCCGTTCACGGTGCAGCCAGCCCTGGTCGAGGAGGTGGAGCAGCGCGCACTCCTCCAGCAATCGGGCCGGCCAGTCCGGCCCCGACCCGGGAACCGCCCCCAACTCCCTTACCCGAGAGGCAAGTCCGGGCGCCTGCGCGTCGACCATGCGGGCCGCCGTCTCCTCCCACAGCGCGTACCCCGGCTGTTCGGCCGTGGCCAGCCCTGAACGCAGGAGATCGGCGAGCCGCTCCTCCAGCTCCGTCGCGCCCGCGGTGATCCGCTCGGCGCGCCGCTCCGCCCGGCGCCGCGCTCCCTCCGGATCGGCGGGGCCGGACCCGGAACCCGCCGGCCCCGCCTCCCGTTCCTCCCGGGTACGCCTGCGTCCCGCGATCCACTGCTCGGCCCAGTCAGGCGCCCGCCCCGCCGGCATCTCCCCCTCGCCACCCGACCAGAGCAGCAGCAGCCCGAGCGCGTGCTTGCACGGGAACTTGCGGCTCGGGCAGCTGCACCCGTACGCCGGGCCGGTCCCGTCCGCGGTGTCGACGACCGTCCGGTACGGCGTGCCGCCACTGCCCTCGCACAGGCCCCATACCGCCCCCTCCCGCGAACTGCCCGTGCCCGACCACGGATCGGCCGTGCCGAGTTTGCTTCCCGCTTTGCGTGACGTGGAGTCAGGCGCCAGTGCCAGCACCTGGTCCGCCGTCCAGCGCACCCCCTGCTGAGTCATGTCATCGAAGGTAGATCCCACCACTGACAATCGGTCCGGCGAGCGCCCGCCGACCGTCCGACGGCCGTCCGCAGGGCGCCCGGCGCGGGTGACCGGAAGGACGTTTTCGCAGGTCGGATCGCATTGTCAGTGGCGTGGTGCACGGTGGACACCAGATGCCGAACCGGCCGAGCTGGAGGGGGCCTCAGCCATGTCCGTGTCCGTAGATCCCACGACAGATCCAATGTCCGTGAACCCGAGTGGGAACGAGCCGGCGGAAGCATTGCGTCCGCACGCCGAGGACGCCTTCGCCGACGAACTCGCCGCGCTGGCCGCGCAGGACGACCGCCCGCGCCCGGCCCGTTGGAAGCTGTCTCCTTGGGCCGTCGCCACCTATCTCCTCGGCGGTGTCCTTCCGGACGGCACGGTGATCTCGCCGAAGTACGTGGGCCCGCGCCGCATCGTCGAGGTCGCCGTGTCCACCCTCGCCACCGACCGCGCCCTGCTGCTGCTCGGCGTCCCGGGCACCGCCAAGACCTGGGTCTGCGAACACCTGGCGGCGGCGGTCAGCGGTGACTCGACGCTGCTGGTGCAGGGCACCGCCGGTACACCGGAGGAGGCGATCCGCTACGGCTGGAACTACGCGCGGCTGCTCGCGCACGGGCCGAGCCGGGACGCGCTGGTGCCCAGCCCCGTCATGCGGGCCATGTCGGAGGGGGCGACGGTGCGGGTGGAGGAGCTGACCCGGATCCCGGCCGACGTGCAGGACGGCCTCATCACCATCCTGTCGGAGAAGACCCTGCCGATACCGGAGTTGGGGCAGGAGGTGCAGGCGGTCCGCGGGTTCAGTCTCATCGCCACGGCCAACGACCGCGACCGCGGGGTCAACGAGCTGTCCAGCGCCCTGCGCCGCCGCTTCAACACGGTGGTGCTGCCGCTGCCCGAGAGCGTCGAGGCCGAGGTGGACATCGTCGCCCGGCGGGTCGACCAGATCGGCCGCTCCCTCGACCTGCCGGCCGCTCCCGACGGTATCGACGAGATCCGCCGGGTGGTGACGGTCTTCCGTGAACTGCGCGCGGGCGTCACCTCCGACGGCCGTACGAAGGTGAAGTCGCCGAGCGGCACGCTGTCCACCGCCGAGGCCATCTCCGTCGTCACCGGCGGTCTCGCGCTGGCCGCGCACTTCGGCGACGGCGTGCTGCGGTCGGGGGACGTGGCCGCGGGCATCCTCGGCGCCGTCGTCCGCGATCCGGCGGCCGACCGGGTCGTCTGGCAGGAGTACCTGGAGGCGGTCGTCCGTGAACGGGCCGGCTGGACGGACTTCTACCGGGCCTGCCGGGAGGTGAGCGCGTGAACGGGAGCGACGCGCGCGACGGGAACGAGGAGATCCGGGCGTGGGCCCGCGGAGCGTGGAGGGTGACTGTGGACGACGACACGAGGTGGCCCCGCAGGCGTGAGGGCAGGGGATGACGGGCCTCGCGGAGGGCGGCGGCCAGGACCAGGGGGCGGGGCGGCCGTTGCTGCTCGGGGTGCGCCACCACGGGCCGGGGTCGGCGCGGGCGGTACGGGCGGCGCTGGACGCCGCCCGGCCCCGGACCGTACTGGTCGAGGGGCCGCCCGAGGCCGACGCGCTGATCCCGCTCGCCGCCGACGAGGACATGCGGCCGCCGGTCGCGCTGCTCGCCCACGCCGTCGACGAACCCGGCCGTTCGGCCTTCTGGCCGCTGGCCGAGTTCTCCCCGGAGTGGGTCGCCCTCCGCTGGGCCCTCGAGCACGACGTCCCCGCCAGCTTCATCGACCTCCCGGCCACGCACACCCTGGCCTGGGAGAAGGAGGGCCCGGGACCCGGGGGGCAGAACGAGAGCGAGGACGAGGGCGAGGGCGAGCGAGGGGGAACGCGCGCGGAGGACGCGCCCGGCGCCCGGGAGGGGGTGCGGGGGGACCCTCTCGGGCGGCTCGCCGCGGTCGCCGGGTACGACGATCCCGAGCGGTGGTGGGAGGACGTCGTCGAGCACCGGTCGACGGGGGCGAAGGATCCGTTCGCGCCGTTCGCCGCGGTCGAGGAGGCCATGGGGGCGCTGAGGGAGGCGTGCGCAACCGAAGCGGCGGAGGACGGCGACGGCCGGGACCTCGTGCGGGAGGCGTACATGCGCATCCAAGTACGGTCCGCACAGCGGGAGTTCGGGGCGGACGGGGTGGCCGTGGTGTGCGGGGCGTGGCATGTGCCCGCACTGCGCCGGAAGGTCGCCGTCGCCGCCGACCGTGCGCTGCTCAAGGGGCTGCCCAAGGTCAGGGCCGACCTGACCTGGGTGCCGTGGACGCACCGCAGGCTGGCCCGGGGCGGGGGGTACGGGGCGGGTATCGACTCGCCGGGCTGGTACGCCCATCTGTTCGGCGCGCCGGACCGGCCGGTCGAGCGCTGGCTGACGAAGGTGGCGGTCCTGCTGCGTGCGGAGGACCGGATCGTGTCCTCGGCGCATGTCATCGAGGCGGTCCGGCTGGCCGAGACGCTCGCCGCGCTGCGCGGTCGGCCGCTGCCCGGTCTGAGCGAGACGATGGACGCCGTGCGCGCGGTGCTGTGCGAGGGCTCGGACGTTCCGTCGGCGCTGGTGCGCGACCGGCTGGTCGTCGGGGACGTCCTGGGTGAGGTGCCCGCCGGCGCGCCTGCGGTGCCGTTGCAGCGCGACCTCGACCGGCTCCAGCGCCGGTTGCGGCTCAAACCCGAGGCGGACGAACGCGAGTTGGCGCTCGACCTGCGCAAGGAGAACGACGCCGAACGCAGCAGGCTCCTGCACCGGCTGCGGCTGCTGCGTATCGAGTGGGGCGAGCCGACCGCCTCGCCCGGCAGCACGGGGACGTTCCGGGAGACGTGGCGGCTGCGCTGGGAGCCGGAGCTGTCGGTGCGGACCGCCGAGGCCGGGGTGTGGGGGACGACCGTGCTCGCCGCGGCAACCGCCAAGGCGGAAGCGGACGCCGTCGCCGCGCGGGGCCTCGCCGGGGTCACCGAGCTCGCCGAGCACTGCCTCCTGGCCGGGTTGCCGGACGCGCTTCCGACGGCGATGCGGGTCCTCGCCGACCGGGCGGCCCTCGACACGGACGTCGGCCATCTCGCCCAGGCCCTGCCCGCGCTGGTCCGTTCGCTCCGCTACGGCGACGTACGCGGCACCGACACCGGTGCGCTGGCGGAGGTGGCCGCGGGCCTCGCCGAACGGGTCTTCGTCGGCCTCCCCCCGGCCTGCGCCTCGCTGAACGCGGAGGCGGCGGACGAGATGCGGCGCCATGTGGACGCGGTGCACGCAGCGGTGGGGATGCTGGAGGAGACGGCGACGGCCCCGAGGCGGGCCGGGACGGCAGCCGGGACGGAGGCTGACACACCGGCCGGGACGGCAGCCGG
The DNA here is from genome assembly GCF_042737245.1 of Streptomyces sp. NPDC060002. Lineage (NCBI taxonomy): Bacteria > Bacillati > Actinomycetota > Actinomycetes > Kitasatosporales > Streptomycetaceae > Streptomyces > Streptomyces sp. NPDC060002. The sequence goes on along the minus strand of NZ_JBHWUW010000042.1, from coordinate 33,494 downwards.
CGCACCGGCCGGGACGGCGGCCGGCGCACCGGCCGGGACGGCGTCCGGGAAAGCGGTTGGCGCACCGGCCGGGACGGCAGCCGGGAAAGCGGTCGAGAAAGCGGCCGGGACAGCAGTTGGCGCACCGGCCGGGACGGCGGCCGGGAAAGCGGTCGGCGCACCGGCCGGGACGGCGTCCGGGAAAGCGGCCGGGGTCGCGGGGGGTCGCGCCGGGTGCGTGGAGGCGGACGGGGGCGGGGGGCTGCCGGGTGCCTCCCCGGTGGGCGGCGACCGGGATCTCGGCGGTGAACGCCGCCCGGGTCACGGCGGTCTGCGGGAGCGCTGGCGGAGCGTGCTGCGGGTGCTGTCCGGGCGGGACACCGTGCCGGGGGTGATCCGGGGGCGGGCCGTGCGGCTGCTCCTGGACGAGGGGGAGCTGGACCAGGAAGAGGCGGCGCGGCTCATGGGGCTCGCCCTGTCGCCGGGGACACCGCCGCCGGACGCGGCCGCCTGGATCGAGGGCTTCGTCGGAGGCGGCTCCGGGGGAGGGCTGCTTCTCGTGCACGACGAACGGCTGCTGGGGCTGGTCGACGGATGGCTCACGGCGGTGCCGGCGGACGCGTTCACGGACGTACTGCCGCTGCTGCGGCGGACGTTCTCGGCGTACGAACCGGGGGTGCGCAGAACGCTCGGGGAGCTGGTCCGGCGCGGCCCGGGGGAACGGGCCGGCGGGCCGGGCGCGGGCCCCGGGACACCCGGGTTCGCGGCCGGGCTCGACGAAGGACGCGCGGACGCCGTCCTGCCGGTGGTGCGCCTGCTGCTGGGGTCGGTACCGGGGCTGGGGCTGGGGCCGGGGCCGGGGCCGGATGCTGACACGGCCGACGACAACGAGCATGCGGGGGTGGGCACATGACGACGACCGACGCGGCGACGGCCGAGGCCGGGCAGGAGCGGCTGCGGCGCTGGCGGCTGGTGCTCGGGGGCGACGCGGCGGACGGCACCGGCCACGGGCTCTCCGGGCGGGACGCCGAGATGGACGGGGCACTCACCGCGCTCTACGGGAAGGAGAGCGGGGCCCGGACGGGGCGGGACCGCTCGGCGGGGCTCGGGGCCTCGGCGCCGTCGGTGGCCCGCTGGCTCGGGGACATCCGCACGTACTTCCCCTCCTCCGTCGTACAGGTCATGCAACGCGACGCCATCGACCGGCTCGGGCTGTCCGCGCTGCTGCTGGAACCGGAGATGCTGGAGGCGGTGGAAGCCGACGTGCATCTCGTCGGCACGCTGCTCTCGCTGAACAAGGCGATGCCTGAGACGACGAAGGAGACGGCACGGGCCGTGGTCCGCAAGGTCGTCGAGGACCTGGAGAAGCGGCTGGCCACCCGCACCCGGGCCGCGCTCACCGGCGCCCTCGACCGCGGCACGCGCGTCCGCCGCCCGCGCCATCACGACATCGACTGGAACCGCACGATCGCCGTCAACCTCAAGCACTACCTGCCCGAGTACGGGACGGTCGTGCCGGAGCGGCTCGTCGGATACGGGCGGGCGTCGCGGTCCGTGAAGAAGGAGGTGATCCTCTGCATCGACCAGTCGGGATCGATGGCGTCGTCCGTGGTCTACGCGTCGGTCTTCGGGGCGGTGCTGGCGTCGATGCGGTCGATCAGCACCCGGCTCGTCGTCTTCGACACGGCGGTCGCCGATCTCACCGACCTGCTCGACGACCCGGTGGACGTCCTGTTCGGCACCCGGCTCGGTGGCGGCACGGACATCAACCGGGCGCTCGCGTACTGCCAGGCGCAGATCACCCGGCCCGCCGAGACGGTGGTGGTACTCATCAGCGACCTGTACGAGGGAGGCATACGGGACGAGATGCTCCGACGCGTCGCGGCGATGAAGGCGTCCGGCGTGCAGTTCGTCGCGCTGCTCGCGCTGTCGGACGAGGGGGCGCCCGCCTACGACCGGGAGCACGCGGCGGGGCTCGCGGCGCTGGGCGTACCGGCGTTCGCCTGCACGCCGGATCTCTTCCCGGAGGTGATGGCGGCGGCGATCGAGAGGCGTCCGCTGCCCGTGCCGGACACCGCCTGACGCGACGCGGGGCGCACATGCAAGGATCTGGGGCACGTCGTCGCCGCACGGGAGGAACCTCCCCCCTTGACCTGGCCCACCGCCCTGCCTGGTGCCGCTCTTCGGCTCCTGCGCGTCCTGCGCGGCGCGGCCGGTCGGCGTGTGGTGCAACTGGCTTTCCTGGTGGGCGGGTTGTTCGCGCTCGGGTTCCTCTGCGGGGAACAGGCACACGCGGCGGAGGGCCTGTCCACGTCGGCCCACTCTGCGCCGGCCCAGTCCGTACCCGCCCTGTCCGTACCGGCTCTGTCCGCGCCGGCTCTCTCTGCACCGGCCCTGTCCGTACCGGCTCTGTCCGTACCGGCTCTGTCCGTACCGGCGGGGGTGACCGACCAGGTCGAAGGCCTGACGTCGGTTCCGGCGGTCGGTGCTGAATCGGCCGGCCTTCCCAGGCTCCCCGACCCTGCCGGCCTTCCCGGGCTCCCCGACCCTGCCGGCCTGGCTAAGCCCCCCGTCGTCTCCGACCTGCCCGCCTTGCCCGCCTTGCCCGACCTGCCCGACCTGCCCGCCTTGCCCGACCTCCCCGACCTCCCGAGTCTTCCTGCCCTTCCCGCCCTTCCTGCTCTCCCCGACCTTTCGTCGGTTGCGGTGCCGGTTGTGGAGGTGCCCGCGGCGGCCCCGCCGCCGTCGGCGGAGGGGCTGGAGCAAGAGCACGGGCTCGGTGACCGGGAGACCGCCGACGCGGTGACCGTGACGGTGACGGTGGCGGCGGTGGATGCGTCCACGGATGCGAACAGGGCGTCGTACGGTCCGGTGAGTACCGGCGGCCTCGGCCGTTCGGCCGACGCCGGTCATCGCGCCGCCTACGCCCGCACCGGTCACGCTCCTGCACAGGCCCCCGCTCCCGGGCCCGTGCGCCGCGGGCCCGCCGGTGGCAGCGACGGCGTGCTGGGCGGTGGGGCCTCGGTGCTCGACGGTGGCGCGTCCCGGCACGGCGACACGCATGCCGTCACGCCGTGTCACCGGGTGCCGCTGCGGCTGGTGCCCGGCGGCGCCGTGCGCTCCGACGCGGCCCGCACCCGGGACAGGCGCCGGGACGTCCCGGTCTTCCCCGGCTAGGGGCAGTCCGCCCGACGACCACCCATCGCGCGTTCTCCCGGCCGGCGACCCTTCCGGTATTCGGGGCTGCGCGCGGATCGTGCGGGAAAACCACGTACTACGGCGGCGCGTCATGCGTCTGACCGGTTGACTCCGTGAGGCGGCAGGCCCCCGGACGGCCGAAAGCCTTCGGTCCGTCCGACCGAAACCTCACGGATGGGGCCGAGTGATCCTCATTGGGGTGAGGATCGACCGCCCTGTGCCCCCAAGGGGCTGCTCAAGGGGCCTCACCGGGCCAACCCCAACCCGGTGAGGCCCTTCCCGTCCCCTCCCAGCCCCCTCCTCATCTCCTCCCCGCCCCCTCCTGGTCTCCTCACATCCGGCACGGGGTGTCAGTGAGCCCGGCATCATGTGACAGGTATCACCGCTCAGGTGTGACCCTCGATTTAGGGGCCTCCTGCAAGCAGCGATAACCTGCGAGACGGACATGCCGCGCGCTCGGACACCGTGTGCGCCTCCCTTGTGACTGACAGACGGCTGACGTCACGTTGCCCTCGCGGCACGCCCACGCAGACAACGAACCGCGAGATCACTGATAGGGACGGAAGCGCGTGGACCTGTTCGAGTACCAGGCGAGGGACCTCTTCGCCAAGCACGATGTACCGGTGCTGGCCGGTGAAGTCATCGACACGCCTGAGGCGGCCCGCGCAGCCACCGAGCGTCTCGGTGGCAAGTCCGTCGTCAAGGCCCAGGTGAAGGTCGGCGGGCGTGGCAAGGCCGGCGGCGTGAAGCTCGCCGCCACCCCGGACGAGGCCGTCGCCCGTGCGACGGACATCCTCGGCATGGACATCAAGGGCCACACGGTCCACAAGGTGATGATCGCCGAGACGGCCCCGGAGATCCTGGAGGAGTACTACGTCTCCTTCCTCCTCGACCGTGCCAACCGCACCTTCCTCTCCATCGCGTCCGTCGAGGGCGGCATGGAGATCGAGGAGGTGGCGGAGAACCGCCCCGAGGCCGTCGCCAAGACGCCGATCGACGCCAACGAGGGTGTGACCCCCGAGAAGGCCCGCGAGATCGTCGAGGCCGCGCACTTCCCGGCCGAGGTCGCCGACAAGGTGGCCAACGTCCTCGTGACGCTGTGGAAGACCTTCATCGAGGAGGACGCCCTCCTCGTAGAGGTCAACCCGCTGGCGAAGGTCGCCTCCGGTGACGTCATCGCCCTCGACGGCAAGGTCTCGCTGGACGAGAACGCCGAGTTCCGTCAGCCGGGACACGAGGAGTTCGTCGACCACGATTCGGCCAACCCGCTCGAGGCCGCCGCGAAGGCGAAGAACCTCAACTACGTCAAGCTCGACGGCGAGGTCGGCATCATCGGCAACGGCGCGGGTCTCGTCATGAGCACCCTGGACGTCGTCGCGTACGCCGGTGAGGCGCACGGTGGCGTCAAGCCCGCCAACTTCCTCGACATCGGTGGTGGCGCCTCCGCCGCCGTCATGGCGAACGGCCTGGAGATCATCCTCGGCGACCCGGACGTCAAGTCCGTCTTCGTCAACGTCTTCGGTGGCATCACCGCCTGCGACGAGGTCGCCAACGGCATCGTCCAGGCGCTGCAGCTGCTCGCGGACAAGGGTGAGGAAGTCACCAAGCCGCTGGTCGTGCGTCTCGACGGCAACAACGCCGAGCTGGGTCGCAAGATCCTCTCCGACGCCAACCACCCGCTGGTGCAGCGTGTGGACACCATGGACGGCGCGGCCGACAAGGCCGCCGAGCTCGCGGCTGCGAAGTAAGGGAAGAGGGACAGAACAGCCATGGCTATCTTCCTGAACAAGGACAGCAAGATCATCGTCCAGGGCATGACCGGTGCCACGGGCATGAAGCACACCAAGCTCATGCTGGCGGACGGCTCCAACATCGTCGGTGGCGTGAACCCGCGCAAGGCGGGCACCTCCGTCGACATCGACGGCACCGAGATCCCGGTCTTCGGCACGGTCGCCGAGGCGATCGAGAAGACGGGCGCCAACGTGTCCGTCCTCTTCGTGCCGCCGGCCTTCGCGAAGGCCGCCGTCGTCGAGGCGATCGACGCGGAGATCCCGCTGGCCGTCGTCATCACCGAGGGCATCGCCGTCCACGACTCGGCCGCGTTCTACGCGTACGCCGGGTCCAAGGGCGACAAGACCCGGATCATCGGCCCGAACTGCCCTGGTCTCATCACCCCGGGCCAGTCGAACGCCGGCATCATCCCGGGCGACATCACGAAGCCGGGCCGCATCGGTCTGGTCTCGAAGTCCGGCACGCTGACCTACCAGATGATGTACGAGCTGCGTGACATCGGCTTCTCGTCCGCCGTCGGCATCGGTGGCGACCCGATCATCGGTACGACGCACATCGACGCGCTCGCCGCGTTCGAGGCCGACCCCGACACCGACCTGATCGTCATGATCGGTGAGATCGGCGGCGACGCCGAGGAGCGGGCCGCGGCCTTCATCAAGGACAACGTGAAGAAGCCGGTGGTCGGCTACGTCGCGGGCTTCACCGCGCCCGAGGGCAAGACCATGGGCCACGCCGGCGCCATCGTCTCCGGTTCCTCCGGCACCGCCCAGGCGAAGAAGGAGGCCCTCGAGGCCGCCGGCGTCAAGGTCGGCAAGACGCCGACCGAGACGGCGAAGCTGGCCCGCGAGATCCTCGCGGCCGGCTGAGTTCCAGGCCGGGTGCCGGTGGGCCCGTTCCCCTTGTGGGGGCGGGCCCACCGGCGTTTCCCGTCCGCGGGGGCCGGTCCGGGCCGGGTCATTCGGCGAGGGGGATCAGCCGTTGCGGGCCGTGCAGGATCCCGGACCTCAGCTTCGCTCGCAGGTCCAGTTCCGCTTGTGAGAGCGTGCCGGGGGCCGACCGCGGGGGGATGCCCCGCACCGTCTCGCCGGGGGGAACCGGGGGCTCGTACCGGGTGGGGGCCGTACGTACGGTCAGCGCGGTCGCGCCGATGATCGCGACGGTGAACGCGATCGCCGCCCTGGTCCAGAAACGGGCCCGCCGTTCGCTGCCCACCCGCACGGTGGCCGGCTCGGCCGCGCGCAGCCGTTCGGCGGACGCCACCTCGGCCAGCCGCCGGTGCAGTGCGGCGGGGCTCGCCAGCTCGGGCAGCCGCGCGGCGACCGCCTCACGGGCGTTCAGCAGCCGGTTCGCCGCCGCGGGGGTGCTCGCCTCCGTCTCCGCCGCCGTCTCCGGGAGGTCGAGGCCGATGCCGTCGTAGAGGAGGAGCGTGCGGCGGTAGGGCGCGGGGAGGGTCAGCAGGACGTCCAGGAGCGCGCGGTCGGAGGCGTCGGCCGGGGGCGGCTCCGGGTGGCGGTAGCGGGGTCGGAACCGGTGCCAGGGGGAGAGCGCGTACTCGTACGCCGTCGCCCGCACCCAGCCCGCCGGGTCGCGGTCCACCGCCACCTCGGGCCAGCGCTGCCAGGCCAGTTGGAACGCCCGCTCGACCGATTCGCGCGCGAGTTCGCGGCGGCCGGAGAGCAGGTACGCCTGCCGTACGAGGGCGGGGGCGCAGAAGGCGTACAGGGCGTCGAAGGCCTGAGCGGGTGTCAGGGGGGCGGATTTCGTCTCGGGTTCCGTCTCGGGGACGGGGACGGGGACGGAGACCGCGGCCGGGCCGTGAGTGGAGACGGGGGTGGGGGTGGAGACGGGGACGGCCGGGGTGCGGGTGGCCGGGGTCGGGGTGGGTGCGGATACCGCGCGGCCGGGGTTCGGCTTCTGGTTCAGGCGCACCGTCACCTGGGGTGGGGGCGCTGCCTCCTGGGTGTTCGTCACCATGTCCGCCTTGGTCAGCGATGCCAGCAGTTTCGCGTACGCCTCCCGCCTGCGGCCGCGCGGTGTCGTGCGGCCGGACTCCCACGCGTGCACCGTCTCCCGGGTGACGCCCATCCGCTCGGCGACCTGATCCTGCGTCAGCGAGGCCGCCTCGCGCAGGTGTCGGCGCTGTGGGGGCGGGGGGAGTGGGGCAGGGCTCTGTGTCACAGGGGAACCCTTCGCGCGAAAATGTACATAAAACGTATATTGAGCGACACAACGGAACTTCGCCTGTTACGACGGGAAAGCGCGTGTCGTTGGGAGCATGACGGGCGTGACCCAGATGACCGCTCGCCGACTGTCGTTGTCGCCCCTGCTCGGCCGGATGCGTGACCGAACTTCCGGGCTGGCCGCCGGCCTCCTGGGCGGTGCGCTCGCGGCCGGCCTCGGGCTCGGTTCGTTCGCCGTGCTCGTGATGGTGCTGTGGATCAGCTCGCCGTACCCCGACAGCGGTCCGGACGGCGCGCTGCATGTCGCCGCCGCGCTGTGGCTGCTGGCCCACGGCGCGGAACTGGTCCGCGTCGACACGCTGTCCGGGGTCACCGCGCCGGTGGGTGTCACCCCGCTGCTGCTGCTCGCGCTGCCGGTGTGGCTGGTGCGCCGCGCCGCGCGGGACGCGGTGGACGGGGGCGGCGGTGACGACGAGGGCGCGGTGCTCGTGAGCGCCCGTGCGGCGTGGGCGGGCGTCGTGCTCGGCTACCTCGCCGTCGGGGCGGGCGTCGCCTGCTACGCCGCCACCGGCGGCGCGCTGCGGCCCTCGTGGGCGTGGACGGGGGTGTGTGTCCCGGCGGTAGCCGCGCTGGCCGCCGGGGCGGGGGTGTGGTCGGCTCACGGCCGCCCCCGTGGGCCCGTCGACGGTGCGCTGCTGGTACTGCCCCCCGGTCTGCGGCGGCTGCTGCTCGAGACGGACGGGCGGGAGCGGCTCGGGGTCGCCGGACGGGCGGCGGGGGCCGGGGCGGTGGTGCTCTTCGGGGGCGGGGCGGTGCTGGTCGCGGTGTCCTCGGTGTGGCACCTGGGCGCGGCCCGTGAGGCGTTCCTCCAGCTGACGGAGGGCTGGTCGGGGCGGTTCGCGGTGCTGCTGCTGTGCGTGGCGCTGGTTCCGAACGCGGCGGTGTGGGGGGCGGCCTACGCCCTCGGGCCGGGGTACGTCCTCGGCGCCGGACATGTGGTCGCGCCGCTGTCCTCCGACCCGGCGCCGTTGCTGCCGCCGTTTCCGCTGCTGGCGGCGGTGCCGGAGGCGGGGGGCGGGACGCCGTGGAACTGGGCGGCCGGGGTGGTGCCGGTGATCGCCGGAGTGACGGTGGGGGTGTTCGTGGCTCGGGCGGCGGGGGCCGGGGGTGCTTGGTCGCGCGGGCGGACCGCCGGGGGCGTGGTGCTGGCGGGGGTGTTGTGCGGGGTGCTGATGGGAGGGCTCGCGGGGTTGGCCGGCGGGCCGCTGGGGGTTTCCGCGTTGGCTCGGTTCGGGCCGGTGTGGTGGCAGGTGGGGGGTGCGGTGGTGCTGTGGACCGTGGGGGTGGGGGTGCCGGTGGCTCTGCTGGGGCGGGAGTGGCTGTGCTGGGGGAAGAGGGCGGGGGGTGCTGCTGCCTCCGGCTCGGGGGCGGGGTCCGAGCTGTATGACTTCTCGCCGGTGGAGCGCGGCGGCGCTGTGGCGGCCGGCGAGACGGGTGCGCCCGGGTGGGCCGTGCGGCCCGTGCCGCCCGTACCGGCTGGTGCGCCCGTGCCTGTCGAGCCGGCGGGCCCCGTCAGCCCCTTGGGCCCTGTCAGCCCCCTGGGTCCCATCGCCCCCCTGGGCCCCATCGGCTCCCGGCGGCCCATCGACCCCCCGCGTCCGATCGGCCCCCCGCGACCCATCGACCCCCCGGACCCCGGGGACCCGGTGGGTTACGTGGAGCCGGTCTGGCATGGGGATGCGGCCCGGGAGGTTCGGTGGGCTGCGTTGCGGGAGGCGGGGGAGGACGAGGGGGCCGACGGGAGTGCGGGGCGGTGACCGGAAAGGGGATTTCGCCCCCGCCGCCCCCGCCGTCCCTGCCCTTCCCGTCCCTGGGGGCTGTGCCCCCAGAGACCCCCTTTCGGCCTGGACGGCCTCGTCCTCAAGCTCCCTGGGAGAGGGCACCCCCAGACGGGCTGAAAGAAGCACCGAAGAAACACCCCTGGGCGGGGTGAGATCACGCGTTGGCGCCCAGGAGGTTCTTCAGTTCCTTGGGGAGCAGGTCGTCGCAGGACTGCTTGGCCTCGTTGGTGAGGGCGTCTTTCGTGCAGGTGTAGTAGTCGCTGTAGACCAGCTGCGCGGTGAAGCTCGCGGCGACCAGGGCCAGGGCCAGGGACGCGGTGACCAGGCCGCTGACGGCGGCGGTCTTCTGGGGGCGGCCGGTGGTCTCCGGGGTGGGCGGGGCGTCGGGGTCGGGGGTGCGGGGCTTGGCGCGCAGGGCGCTGATTCCCCAGTTCAGGGCCAGCGCGCCGAGCAGCAGGGCCACGTAAGGCCAGCCGAAGAGCGCGAAGAAGAAGGCCCACATACCGCAGAGCAGGGCGTAGCGCGCGTGGCGCTGGGCGGGGTCGGTGGGGTCCCAGCGCTTGGCGGGGTCGGTGCCGGGGCCGCCGCCCTCGGGGGCGCCGCCGGGGCGCTCGCCGAAGCCGCCGGGGGAGCGGCCGGGCTGCTGGCCGCTCCACTGGCCGCCCCATGGGGTGCGCCCGTCCTCGGGGGTGCCGCCGGCCGGGCGCCGGGGCTGCCAGGGCCGGTCCGGGGTGCCCTCGGGGGGCGGGGCGAAGGGGTTGTCGTCCTCGGGGGGCGTGTTGTCGCCCGAGGGGGCGTCGGGGGGAGAAGCTGGGCGCTCTCGCAGCAGCACGGCGCCGCGCTCCCCTCCCTGCCGTGACTGCGGGGGGAGCGTGAGGAGTCGCAGACTGCGGTCCGGCATCAAGTGGGCGTCTTCCCCTAGTGATCGGCAAGTGATCGGCTTTGGCTGGTATCGAACGGTTTTGAGCTGGTACTGCCTAGCTGGGCCGTCACTTGCAGAACGCACCGCATCGCCACCGCGTTCCCGAGCCCGCTCGCCCCAGACGCTACCTTCCGGCCAAGCCCCCGTCCCGTGGGGGCCGTCCGGTGTGCCGGTATCGTTGCTGACGGTCGGCCGCTTCGTAGACTTCCCCGTATCCCGGGGCGCGAAGCATTCGTACGAATGTATAAACCGGCCGTGCAAACGCTTCCCCGAGAAAGGGCCCCCATCGTGGCCGCCAAGCCCGTGGCCAAGCGCCTCGTCGTGCTGGTCTCCGGATCCGGTACGAACCTCCAGGCTCTCCTCGACGCCATCGCGGCCACCGGCGTCGATGCCTACGGCGCCGAGATCGTGGCCGTCGGAGCCGACCGGGAGGGCGTCGAGGGGCTCGCCCGGGCCGAGCGCGCCGGGATCCCCACCTTCGTGCGGAAGGTCAAGGACTTCGGGAGCCGCGAGGAGTGGGACGCCGCGCTCGCCGAGGCGGTGGCCGCCCACGAGCCGGACCTCGTCGTCTCCGCCGGGTTCATGAAGATCGTGGGGAAGGAATTCCTGGCGCGGTTCGGGGGGCGGTTCGTCAACACGCACCCGGCCCTGCTGCCCAGCTTTCCCGGGGCCCACGGGGTGCGGGACGCGCTCGCGTACGGCGCCCGGGTCACCGGCTGCACCGTCCACTTCGTCGACGACGGCGTCGACACCGGACCGATCATCGCCCAGGGCGTGGTCGAGGTCCGCAACGAGGACGACGAGAGCGCTCTGCACGAGCGCATCAAGGAAGTCGAGCGAAGGCTGCTCGTCGAGGTCGTGGGGCGGCTCGCCCGCAACGGCTATCGCATTGAGGGACGAAAGGTAGTTATCCAGTGACCGCCGACAGCACTGTCACGGCAGAGAGCAGCAAGCGGGGCATCCGTCGCGCGCTCGTCAGCGTCTACGACAAGACCGGTCTGGAAGAGCTCGCGCGCGGGCTGCACGAGGGCGGCGTCGAGCTCGTCTCCACCGGGTCCACCGCCTCCCGTATCGCCGCCGCCGGCGTCCCCGTCACCAAGGTCGAGGAGCTCACCGGCTTCCCCGAGTGCCTGGACGGCCGGGTCAAGACCCTGCACCCCAAGGTCCACGCCGGCATCCTCGCCGACCTGCGACTCGACAGCCACCGGCAGCAGCTGGACGAGCTGGGCGTCGCGCCGTTCGACCTCGTCGTCGTCAACCTCTACCCGTTCCGGGAGACCGTCGCCTCGGGCGCCTCCGAGGACGAGTGCGTCGAGCAGATCGACATCGGCGGGCCGTCCATGGTGCGCGCCGCCGCGAAGAACCACCCGTCGGTGGCCGTGGTCACCAGCCCGGCGCGGTACGCCGACGTCCTCTCGGCCGTGCAGGGCGGCGGCTTCGACCTGGCCGCCCGCAAGCGGCTCGCCGCCGAGGCCTTCCAGCACACCGCCGCCTACGACGTGGCCGTGGCCTCCTGGTTCGCGTCCGGCTACGCGCCCGTGGACGAGTCGCGGTTCCCCGACTTCCTCGGCGCCACCTGGGAGCGCAAGAGCACCCTGCGCTACGGCGAGAACCCGCACCAGCCCGCCGCGCTCTACGTGGACGGCAGCGGTGGCGGTCTCGCCGAGGCCGAGCAGCTGCACGGCAAGGAGATGTCGTACAACAACTACACGGACACGGACGCCGCGCACCGTGCCGCGTACGACCACGCCGAGCCGGCCGTCGCGATCATCAAGCACGCCAACCCGTGCGGGATCGCCTTCGGCGCGGACGTGGCCGAGGCGCACCGCAAGGCGCACGCCTGCGACCCGCTGTCGGCCTTCGGCGGCGTCATCGCCGTCAACCGCCCGGTCAGCAAGGAGCTGGCGGAGCAGGTCGCCGAGATCTTCACCGAGGTCATCGTCGCGCCCGACTACGAGGAGGGGGCGCTCGAGGCCCTCACCAAGAAGAAGAACATCCGGGTGCTCAGGGCGCCGCAGGGTCCCGCGGGCGCCGTCGAGCTCAAGCCCGTCGGCGGCGGCGCGCTGCTCCAGGTCACCGACCGGCTCCAGGCCGACGGCGACGACCCGGCCAACTGGACCCTGGCGACCGGCGAGGCGCTCGGCGCGTCCGAGCTCGCCGAGCTGGCCTTCGCCTGGCGGGCCTGCCGGGCCGTCAAGTCCAACGCCATCCTGCTCGCCAAGGACGGCGCCTCGGTCGGCGTCGGCATGGGGCAGGTCAACCGCGTCGACTCGGCGAAGCTGGCCGTCGAGCGGGCCGGCGAGGAGCGGGCGCGCGGCTCGTACGCCGCCTCCGACGCGTTCTTCCCCTTCCCGGACGGGCTGGAGGTCCTGGTCGAGGCGGGCGTGAAGGCCGTGGTGCAGCCCGGTGGTTCGGTCCGTGACGAGCTGGTCGTCGAGGCGGCGAAGAAGGCGGGCGTGACGATGTACTTCACGGGGACGCGCCACTTCTTCCACTGACCGCCCGGCCGGGCGGTCAGCGAAGCGGCCCCGGCCCCCTGCAGGAGGGGGCCGGGGCCGTCGTCCGTTCATCCGCCGCTCGGCGCGAAGCTGCCGTTCAGTTCTGGATGACCATCGTGCTCGCGGCCTTGTCGTGCCAGCCCTGCTGGCGGCCCGACTTGTCCCAGAACGGCGACAGGTAGACCAGGAGCTGGCCGATGCCGCAGGCCAGGCTGCCGACGAGCGGAATGATCCAGCGGATGAACGAAGAGCCGAGGCCCGGCTTCTGGCCGGTGTCCACCTTCACCACGCGGATGCCGACAGCGAGCTTGCCGAGGGTGCCGCCGACCAGGCCGGTCATCAGCCACTCGTAGAGCAGGCCCACGATCGCGATGACGCCGATCACCGCGCCGAACTTGGCGGCGACGTCGGACCCGGCGTTGTTGAGGCACGTGTTGTAGTCGGCGGCGTTCGGGTCGCAGTCATTGGCGGCATTGACGGAGCCTGCTACGCCGATGACCCCGAGGACGATGTAGATGACCACGAAAGCCACGGCGTCGATCGCGCGGGCGCCCAACCGTCGGCCCATCGACGCGACCCGCGGACCCGGTCCGCCCGGGTAGCCGTAGCCCTGCTGCCCCTGCTGCGGGTAGCCGTAACCCTGCTGCGGATAACCGGGCTGCTGCGGGTAGCCGGGCTGCTGGGGGTAGCCGGGCTGCTGCGGCTGGCCGTACCCCTGCGGGGGGACGCCCTGCGGCGCCTGCTGGCCGTAACCGGGCTGGCCCTGCTGGGGGTAGCCGTAACCGGGCTGCCCCTGCTGGGGGTTCTGCGGCTGACCGTAGGGGTCGTTGGGCGGGCCGAAGCTCATGGTGGTTTTTCCTCCGTTGCGCAAGCGGGGACGACGCGGAGTGCGCGGAGGAACATCTTCAGATGAGCGGTTTGCCCCCCAACACCGACCGCATACTGCGGAGCCCCATCGTTCTTGGACAGGTGTGCTCCTGTCCAGCCACATTCCGCAGGCTTTGTGCAAGTGCAACCTTCCCGATCATGGCCGAAACGGCACCCGGCAGCCGTCGAGGGGTGTGGCCGGCCGGGTTCGCCGACGCCCGGGTGGATCCGGATTGGAACCGGGGGGCGGTCATCCGGGAGGATGGGTCCATGACCGCCCAGATTCTCGATGGCAAGGCCACCGCAGCCGCGATCAAGTCCGATCTGACCGCCCGGGTGGCGGCGCTGAGGGAGAAGGGCGTGACGCCCGGACTCGGCACGATCCTCGTCGGCACCGACCCCGGCAGCCAGAAGTACGTCGCCGGCAAGCACCGCGACTGCGCCGAGGTCGGCATCGCCTCCATCCAGCGCGAGCTGCCCGGCACGGCCACCCAGGAGGAGATCGAGGCGGTCGTCCGTGAGCTGAACGACGACCCCGCCTGCACCGGCTACATCGTCCAGCTCCCGCTGCCCAAGGGCATCGACGAGAACCGGATCCTGGAACTCATGGACCCGGCCAAGGACGCCGACGGCCTGCACCCGATGAACCTCGGGCGGCTGGTCCTGGGCGAGCCCGCCCCGCTGCCCTGCACCCCCAACGGCGTGCTCACGCTGCTGCGCCGGTACGGCGTCGAGATCAAGGGCGCCGAGGTCGTGGTCGTCGGCCGCGGGGTCACCATCGGCCGCTCGATGCCGCTGCTGCTGACGCGGCGCAGCGAGAACGCGACGGTGACCCAGTGCCACACCGGCACCCGGGACCTCTCGGCGCACCTGAAGCGGGCGGACGTCATCGTCGCCGCCGCCGGTTCCGCGCACCTGATCCGGGCCGAGGACGTCAAGCCGGGAGCGGCCGTCCTGGACGTCGGCGTCTCCCGCAACGCGGAGGGGAAGATCGTGGGCGATGTCCACCCGGACGTCCGTGAGGTGGCCGGCTGGATCTCCCCGAACCCCGGCGGCGTCGGTCCGATGACCCGTGCCCAGCTGCTCGTCAACGTGGTGGAGGCGGCGGAGCGCAGTGTCGCCTGACAAAAACACCGGCAACGCCGGGAACATCGACGAGACCAAGAGCACCGACGAGACCAAGGGCCCCGACGGAACCAAGAGCGCCGAGGAGAGCAAGGGCACCGGCGTCACCGGCGGGGCCGGCGGTATCGACGACATCGAGGTGCGGGACCCGATCAGCGCGCCCGACGCCGACGGCGTACCGCGCCGCACCACCCGCCGCTTCCCGCTGTTCACCCGGGACACCGCGCGCCCCGAGGGCGGCGGCCGGGCCGCGCCCGGCGACGCGCTGGCCGCCCGGCAGTGGCCGATCATCGTCGTCCTGGGCATCGTCGCGCTCGGGCTGCTGGTGACCGCGCTCGACGTGTTCCGGATCGGCACGATCCTGATCGGCGTCGGGCTGCTGGTCGGCGCGGTGCTGCGCTGGACGCTGCCCGGCGTCGGCATGCTCGCCGTGCGCTCCCGCTTCACCGACATCGTGACGTACACGGTGCTGGGCACCGCGATCGTCCTGCTGTCGCTGATGGCGCAGCCCAATCCGTGGCTCCAGATCCCGTTCCTGAAGGACACCCTGCACTTCACGGTCAGCAGCTGAGCTGAACGCAGGCAACGCGGCGGTACGGCGGCCCGTCCTCATCCCCCGAGGAGGACGGGCCGCCGACGCGTTCCACGTTCCACCCTCCCGAACGGGCTGTTCAACAGCAGGCCGGACGCTGTGGCACGGAGGTGACCGTTCCGCCACGGTGCGCGCGCCCCGCCACAGCCGCCGCCGCCCCGGGAACCGTCCGGCCGTCCGGCGTCGTCCCCTCAACGGATCGAAGGAAAGGTGGGGCGGGATGGGTGCCTGGCAGCCGCTGCCGGACGGGCTGCCGTCGGAGGTACGGCATTTCGTGGAGCAGTTGCGGCAGCTCAAGGACGGTACGGGCCTCAGTCTGGCCTCGCTCGGCGCGCGCACCGCGTACAGCAAGTCCTCCTGGCAGCGCTATCTCAACGCCGTCCAGCCGCCGCCCCGGCAGGCCGTCGCCGCGCTGTGCAGGGTGGCGGGTCTGGTCGGCGCGGACGCCGAACGGCACGTCGTGCGCTGGGAGCTGGCCGTCGAGGCCTGGCCGCGGCCGGCGCAGGCGAGTCCGGCCGGGGAGTACCGGGACGACCCGACGGTCCCCTGGTGGGACCGCCCGGAGGAGCCCGCTCGCGCGGCTTCGCCACGGCCCCCCGGACGCCTGCTGCTGTACGCGGCGCTGCTTCTGCTGGCCCTGCTGTGCACCGCGGTCGGGGGAGCGGTCGTCTTCGGCTGATGCGCGTTCGTCGTGCCGATGTGCGCTTGTCGTGCCGATACGTTGACGGTTCGGGCATGTCTCCCGAACCGTCTCGTCAGCGGGTCTGACGTGGCCAATGGGGGACTTGGCGGAGGGAGGGGGGTTCGATGCCTCGCTGGAGGGCTTTGCCCGATGAACTCGAGCCGCAGGTACGGGAGTTCGTGGAGCAGTTGCGGCGGGTCGTGGACCGTACGGGACTGAGCGTCGCGGCGGTGGCCGACCGTACGGGCTACAGCAAGACGTCCTGGGAGCGGTATCTCAACGGCCGGCTGCTCGCCCCCAAGGGCGCGATCGTCGCGTTGGCCGAGGTCACCGGCACGCCGCCCATCCATCTGACCACCATGTGGGAACTGGCCGAGCGGGCCTGGAGCCGCTCGGAGATGCGGCACGACCGGACCATGGAGGCCGTCCGGATCGCCCAGGCGCGGGCCGCGCTGGGCGAGTTCGGTCCGCCGCCCGATGTGCGCGAGAGCGGTGGCGAGAACGATGTGGGCCGGATCGCGGTGACCCCGGGCATCGCGGGACCGGCGGGCGGGTCACCGACGATGCCGCCGACGCGGGACGCGCGCGGCTCGGCCGGCGGCACCCCGGGCGGTTCCGGCCCACGGCGGACGACGCTGTTCCTCGCGGGGGTCGTGGGGGTGGTGACGGTCGCCGTGGGCGCGTTCCTCCTGACCGACGGAGGGGACCCGAAGCAGGCGGTGGGCACCACCCCGTCCCCGTCCGCCTCGGCCGGGCCGAGCGCCGCGCTGCCCTCCGGGGTGCTGTGCGGCGGCTCCGACTGCACGGGCCGGGACGCGGAGGAGATGGGGTGCAGCGGCGACCTCGTGACGACGGCGAAGTCCGCGACGGTCGGGACGACCCTGGTCGAGATCCGTTACAGCAGGACGTGCGGGGCGGCCTGGGGCCGGATCACCCAGGCCGCGCAGGGCGACGAGGTGCGGGTGACCGTGGGTTCGGTGCGGCAGACCGGGGCCATCACGGTGGCCGGGGACACGATCGCGTACACCCCGATGGTGGCGGTGAAGAGCGCGGCGGACGCGACGGCGTGCGCGGTACTGGCCTCGGGCCAGCAGGGCTGCACCCCCTGAGACGACCGGACGCCGGACCGGACGCCAGGCCGGACGGTGGACGGGGCGCCAGGCCGGACGGTGGACGGGGCGCCGGGCGGGACGGTGGACGGGGCGCCGGGCGGGACAGTGGACGGGAGCTCAGGCCGGACGCCGGACCAAACGCCAGGCCGGACGGTGGACGGGGCGTCGGGCGGGACGGTGGACGGGAGCTCAGGCCGGACGCCAGGGCCCGATGCCGCACCGGACGCCGGGCGGGAGGCCGGGCCGGACGCGGGGCCGGGCTGTGGGCCGGACGGGTGAGGTGGACCGGGTCGGTGGCGCCCGGGTCGAAAACTTCGGAGCGGGCAGGAATACCCGCCTCCGCCGCGGGCACGCGAACCGTACCCCCACGGGAGTCCGGCGCGACCCGGTCCCCCCACCACGGCGGCCGCTCGGTTCCACCTCTCCCGGACCGGCGGCCGCCGCTTTCGCGCACCGCCGGGGCCGCTCCGGCCGTGGCCGAGGTGGCCCCGCCTGTACGGCCGGGTCCACTCTGTGGGACGGGCCACACAACCCCGGCCGCCCGGGATCCCGAAGGCGCGATAGCCTGACCGCTGGTTGGATCTCTTGATACCAAGAGATCGATCATTTGTACGTCCCACCAGGGGCAGGGACGCCCCACCGACAGCTGTCCTACGGAGAACGCCATGACCCGCACTCCCGTGAACGTCACCGTCACCGGCGCGGCCGGCCAGATCGGTTACGCCCTGCTCTTCCGCATCGCCTCCGGCCAGCTGCTCGGCGCGGACGTGCCGGTCAAGCTGCGCCTGCTGGAGATCACCCCCGCCCTGAAGGCCGCCGAGGGCACCGCCATGGAGCTCGACGACTGCGCGTTCCCGCTGCTCCAGGGCATCGACATCAGCGACGACCCGAACGTCGCCTTCGACGGCGCCAACGTCGCCCTCCTCGTCGGCGCCCGTCCGCGCACCAAGGGCATGGAGCGCGGTGACCTCCTCGAGGCCAACGGCGGCATCTTCAAGCCGCAGGGCAAGGCCATCAACGACCACGCCGCGGACGACATCAAGGTCCTGGTCGTCGGCAACCCGGCCAACACCAACGCCCTGATCGCCCAGGCCGCCGCCCCGGACGTACCGGCCGAGCGCTTCACCGCGATGACCCGCCTCGACCACAACCGCGCGCTGACCCAGCTCGCGAAGAAGACGGGCTCGACGGTCGCCGACATCAAGCGGCTGACCATCTGGGGCAACCACTCCGCGACCCAGTACCCGGACATCTTCCACGCCACGATCGCCGGCAAGAACGCCGCCGAGACCGTGAACGACGAGAAGTGGCTGGCCGAGGACTTCATCCCGACCGTCGCCAAGCGCGGCGCGGCCATCATCGAGGCGCGTGGCGCGTCCTCCGCCGCCTCCGCCGCCAACGCGGCCATCGACCACGTCCACACGTGGGTCAACGGCACGGCGGACGGCGACTGGGCCTCCATGGGCATCCCGTCGGACGGCTCCTACGGCGTCCCGGAGGGCCTGATCTCCTCCTTCCCGGTCACCACCAAGGACGGCTCGTACGAGATCGTCCAGGGCCTGGACATCAACGAGTTCTCCCGCGCCCGCATCGACGCGTCGGTGCAGGAGCTGACGGAGGAGCGCGAGGCGGTCCGCGCGCTCGGCCTCATCTAGTCCCGCAGATATGACGATCCCCGGGAGGCTTCGGCCGCCCGGGGATCGTCATATGTAGAGCTGCGTTACAGGGTGCGGATGAACTCCGCCCAGGTGTCTTGCCCGAAGACCAGGGTTCCCCGGGAGGGGTCCTTGCTGTCGCGGACGGGGACGAGGGCGGCGGATACGTTGTCGGCTACTTCGAGGCACTCACCGCCGTCGGTGTTGCTGTAGCTGGACTTGCGCCAGGTCGCGGTGCTCAGGAAGTCGTCGCAGACTTCGAGGCACTCGCCGGCGTCCGGGTTGCTGTAGCTGGACTTCCGCCAGGTTGCGTTGCTCAGGTCGAGGGCTCGCACGGCAATTCCTCCAAGAGCTGCATGATGAACCTTCGTGACTCGGCCGGGGAAAGCGCCTGGTCACGCATCGCATCGTAATGCTGTAGGAGCAGTTCAACAGATGCGGAATCTTGGATGAGTTCGCCTCTGTGAGCGTTTTCTGCGTGGGCGACAGTGGTTCCGTCGGGCATCCGAAGGAACATCACGCTGGTGCTGACCAGCCCATGGAGACCGGCGCCGAACGGAAGCACCTGCACGGTGATGTTGGGGCGGT
This sequence comes from Streptomyces sp. NPDC060002, assembly GCF_042737245.1. Lineage (NCBI taxonomy): Bacteria > Bacillati > Actinomycetota > Actinomycetes > Kitasatosporales > Streptomycetaceae > Streptomyces > Streptomyces sp. NPDC060002. Next base: position 14,464 of record NZ_JBHWUW010000042.1, on the reverse strand, counting down.
CGGCAGCGTCGAGGAGGCACTCCAACTGCTCCTGCCACGCCTTCGCGCAGCGCAAAGGCGTCCGCAGCACTGCCTCGGAGACGATGGTGCGGAACGGGGGTGCGTCGTCACACTCCAGCAACTTCTGCCGTCCGAGCCGGGCATTTACATGCTGCTCGAGTTCCGCATTGCTGGAGCCATGCAGCGAGATGACCTCGCTCGCGTAGGACGGCGTTTGCAACAGGCCTGGCACCAGGCTGACGCTGAAGTGCCAGAGGGCGCGCGCCTCCGCCTCCCGGGCCATGTACTGCCGGTACCGCTCCTTGAACTGGCTGTTGTCCCCCAACGCCAGTTCCCACAGCGTCAGCAGCAACCCCGGTGTTCCGTAGTGCTGGTCGAGCGCCTCGACGATCTCGGGGCTGCCCAGCGACTCCCCGCTTTCCATCTTGCCGAAGGTGGACGGGTCCCAGCCCAACCGCTCGCCGACCTGGCGCAGGCTCTCCCCGCGTGCGCTGCGCAGCAGCCGCAGTTCCTCGGCGAACCGGCGGCGCGGTTCCTGGCTCCGCCCGGTGACCACTCGTCGCGACGGCATGACGCACTCCCCTCCGTAGCGCCTGAATCACGCAGAGTAGTTCAGTCGTCGAGTCCATGTCGTTCACTCTTGACCGGGCGTACGTTTTGCCGTCTTATGTCCAGAACTTCAGTGATGCGGCGCACTTTCAGCCATACATTGCGCATGCAATGGGAGGCTGGGGGCATGTGGACGCCGTCGCCGAGACCCACCCGTAGGTGACGCAGGGGGACTGACCTGGAACGGAAGGCGACACCGATCATGGCCGACAGGACGGAACAGCCGGAACAGCGAGACCACCGGACGATCCACGCGGGCGGAGAATGGCTGGAAGCCGGCTCCGGCGCGACCCGCGAGATCCTCGACCCCGCGGACGGTCGTGTCTTCGCCGTGGTCGCGGAGGGCGACGAGAAGGACACCGACCTTGCGGTCGCTGCCGCCCGCACCGCCTTCGACGAGGGCGACTGGCCGCACACCCCCGTCGTCGAACGCGCCGCCCTGCTGCGTCGCGTGGCCGATCTTCTCGTGCGCGATCGCGAACGGCTCGGTCTGCTGGAGAGCCGGGACGCGGGCAAGACGCTCGAGGAGGGGCGCGTCGACATCGACTGCGTCGCCGACGCCTTCCGCTACTTCGCCGGACTCGTCGCCAGCGAGGCGCCGGGCCGGGTGGTGGACGCGGGCTCGCCCGACATCCACAGCGTCGTCGTCCATGAGCCGGTCGGCGTGTGCGCGCTGATCACTCCCTGGAACTACCCGCTGCTGCAAGCCAGTTGGAAGATCGCCCCGGCGCTCGCCGCGGGCAACACCTTCGTCGTCAAGCCGAGCGAGATCACCCCGATGTCGACGATCGCGCTCATCGACCTGCTCCTCGAGGCCGGGCTGCCCGCCGGGGTCGCCGGCATCGTCACCGGGCCCGGGCACACGGTCGGCGCCCGGCTCGCCGAGCACCCCGACGTCGACCTCGTCTCCTTCACCGGCGGCCTGGTCAGCGGCACGAAGGTCGCCCAGGCGGCCGCCCCGACCGTCAAGAAGGTCGCCCTCGAACTGGGCGGCAAGAACCCCAACGTGGTCTTCGCCGACTCCTGCGCCACCGAAGAGGGCTTCGACACCGCCGTCGACCAGGCCCTCAACGCCGCCTTCATCCACAGCGGCCAGGTCTGCTCGGCGGGCTCCCGGCTCATCGTCGAGGAGTCGGTCCGGGACCGTTTCGTCGCCGAACTCGCCGGCAGGGCCGAGAAGATCCGGCTCGGGCGCGGCACGGAGGACGGCGTCGAGTGCGGTCCGCTCGTCTCCGAGCAGCAGCGCGCCAAGACCGAGGCGTACGTCGCCTCCGCGCTCGCGGAGGGCGCGGTGCTGCGGTCCGGCGGCCGGCGGCCGGAACCCGCCCCGCAGCGGCCGGAGTCCGGCTACTTCTACGAGCCCACCGTCCTCGACCGCTGCCACCGCGAGATGAAGGTCGTACGGGAGGAGGTCTTCGGGCCGGTCCTCACCGTCGAGACCTTCCGCACCGAGGACGAGGCCGTCGCCCTCGCCAACGACACCGAGTACGGCCTCGCGGGCGCCGTCTGGACCGCCGACGCGGGCCGGGCGCGCCGGGTCGCCGGCCGGCTGCGGCACGGCACCGTCTGGATCAACGACTTCCACCCCTATCTGCCGCAGGCGGAGTGGGGCGGCTTCGGCAAGAGCGGGGTGGGCCGCGAACTCGGCCCCGCCGGGCTCGCCGAGTACCGCGAGGCGAAGCACGTCTACCAGAACCTCGCGCCGCGCCCCGTCCGCTGGTTCGCCGGCTGACGCCTGACGCCCGGCCGACATCCCGCCCGACGCCCGGCCGGCATCCCGCCCGCCCCGAGCCTGCCCCGGAAGACTTCGCACGCCCCTGGAGTACCCCCCATGCCAGAGAACGCACATGTCTACGACTATGTCGTCATCGGAGGCGGAACCGCCGGTTCCGTCATCGCCTCCCGGCTGACGGAGAACCCCGACACCACCGTCGCCGTCATCGAGGGCGGCCCCAGTGACGTCGGCCGCGACGACGTCCTCACCCTGCGCCGCTGGATGGGCCTGCTCGGCGGCGAACTCGACTACGACTACCCGACCACCGAGCAGCCGCGCGGCAACTCCCACATCCGGCACAGCCGCGCCCGCGTCCTCGGCGGATGCTCCTCCCACAACACGCTCATCGCCTTCAAGCCGCTGCCGTCCGACTTCGACGAGTGGGAGGCGGCCGGCGCCCGGGGCTGGGGCGCGGCCCCGATGGAGGCGTACTACGCGCGCCTGCTGAACAACATCGTCCCGGTCGACGAGAAGGACCGCAACGCCATCGCCCGCGACTTCGTCGACGCCGCTCAGCAGGCGACCGGAGTGCCGCGGATCGAGAGCTTCAACCAGAAGCCCTTCGACGACGGCGTCGGCTTCTTCGACCTCGCCTACCACCCGGAGACCAACAAGCGGTCGAGCGCCTCGGTGGCCTATCTGCACCCGGTGATGGACGAGCGGCCCAACCTGACGATCCTGCTGGAGAGCTGGGCGTACCGGCTGGAGCTGGACGGCACGCGCGCGGAAGGCGTGCACGTCCGCACGAAGGACGGCGAGGAGATCCTCGTACGGGCCCGCCGCGAGGTCGTGCTGTGCGCGGGCGCCGTCGACTCGCCCCGCCTCCTCCTGCACTCCGGCATCGGCCCGAAGGCCGACCTGGACGCGCTCGGCATCCCCGTCGTGCTCGACCTGCCCGGCGTCGGCGAGAACCTCCTCGACCACCCCGAGTCGGTGATCGTCTGGGAGACCCACGGGCCGCTCCCGGAGAACTCCGCGATGGACTCCGACGCCGGCCTCTTCGTACGCCGCGACCCCGAACACCCGGGCCCCGACCTGATGTTCCACTTCTACCAGGTCCCCTTCACGGACAACCCGGAGCGCCTGGGCTACGAACGCCCGCCGTACGGAGTCTCGATGACCCCCAACATCCCCAAGCCGAAGTCCCGCGGCCGGCTCTACCTGGAGAGCGCGGACCCGTCCGTGAAGCCCGCCCTCGACTTCCGCTACTTCACCGACGAGGACGACCACGACGGCCGCACCCTCGTCGACGGGATCAGGATCGCCCGCGAGATCGCGAAGACCGAGCCGCTGGCCGGCTGGCTCAAGCGCGAGGTCGCGCCCGGCCCGGACATCACGGGCGACGAGGAACTGAGCGAGTACGCCCGCAAGGTCGCGCACACCGTCTACCACCCGGCGGGAACCTGCCGCATGGGTGCCGAGGACGACGAACTGGCCGTGGTGGACCCACGGTTGCGTATCCGGGGTCTGGACGGCATCCGCATCGCGGACGCCTCCGTGTTCCCCACCATGACCGCCGTGAACCCCATGATCGGGGTGCTGATGGTCGGCGAGAAAGCCGTCGACCTGATCGGAGACGATGCGCGATGACGATCATGCCCGCCACCCGTAAGCCGCCCACCGCGGACACCGGAGCCCCCGTCTTCTCGGTGGACGGACTCTGGAAGGTCTTCGGTCCCAAGTGCGAGAGCGTCCCGGCCGACCCCGAGCTCGCCGCGCTCCCGCCCGCCGAGCTCCGCTCCCGCACCGGCTGCACGGCCGCCGTCCGCAACGTCTCCTTCGACGTGCGCAAGGGCGAGGTCTTCGTCGTCATGGGCCTGTCCGGCTCCGGAAAGTCCACCCTGGTGCGCTGTCTGACCCGGCTGATCGAGCCGACGGCCGGCACCATCGTCGTCGACGGCGAGGATGTCCGCGCGATGGACCGCACCCGGCTGCGCGAACTGCGCCGGCACCGCGCCGCGATGGTCTTCCAGCACTTCGGCCTGCTCCCGCACCGCACGGTCCTCGACAACGTGGCCTACGGCCTGGAGATCCAGGGCATGGGCCGCGCCGAGCGACGCGCCCGCGCCAAGGAGGTCGTCGACAAGGTCGGCCTGGACGGCATGGAACGGCGCAGGCCCGCCCAGCTCTCCGGCGGCCAGCAGCAGCGCGTCGGCCTGGCCCGCGCGTTGGCCGTCGACCCGGAGGTGCTCCTCTTCGACGAGCCCTTCAGCGCCCTCGACCCGCTCATCCGGCGCGACATGCAGGAGGAGGTCGTCCGGCTGCACCGCGAGGAGGGCCGCACGATGGTCTTCATCACCCACGACCTCAGCGAGGCGCTGAAGCTGGGCGACCGTATCGCCCTGATGCGCGACGGCGAGGTCGTGCAGCTGGGCACGCCCGAGGAGATCGTGGGCTCCCCGGCCGACGACTACGTCCGCGAGTTCGTCCGTGACGTACCGCGCGAGCAGGTCCTGACGGTGCGTACGGCCATGCGGCCCGCGTCCCTGGAGGAGGCGGGCACCGGCCCGGCCGTGTCCCCGGACGCCACGGTGTCCCAGGCGATCGAGGCGGTCGCCCGGGCGGGCGTCCCGGTGCGGGTCATGGACTCGGGCCGCTGCCTGGGCGTCGTCGACCACGAGGCACTGCTCGGCGTGGTGGCCGGCACGGGCCACACATCCGTCCCGGCCGGACGGAGGCCCGAATCCGTCGCGGTCGGGACGGAGCCCCGTAAGGAGGCGGTCTGATGGCCACGCTCACCACATCCGCCCCCCGGGCCGCCCTCCCGGGCGTCCTCGGACACCAGGCCCTCCGCAAGCTCCTGATACTCGCGCTCGCGGCCGCGATCCTCGTCCCGCTGGCCAACGCCCAGTGGGCCAGCGGCACCTGGCCGCACGCGCTCACCGTCGACCTGACCAAGCCGCTCACCGGCGCCAGCGACTGGATCGTCGACAACCGCGACAGCCACCCGCTGTTCCTCTACTTCTTCGGCTACCTCAGCAACGGCGTGGTCCTCTCGGTGCGCGCCGTGTACCTGGTGCTGCTCGGCGCGGGCTGGGCCGGGGTCACCGCGGCGGCCGCGCTGGTCGCCTGGCGGGTGGCCGGGGTGCGGCTCGCGCTCGGCACGGCGGCCGCGTTCCTGGCCTGCGGCCTGCTCGGCATGTGGGTGCCGACGATGCAGACGCTGGCCCTGATGATCGTCGCCGTCCTCGTGTCGGTCGTCGTGGGCGTGGTGCTCGGCCTGGCCGGCGGTCTCTCCGAGCGCCTGGACCGCGCCCTGCGCCCGGTCCTCGACACCATGCAGGTACTGCCAGCCTTCGCCTACCTGCTCCCGGTCGTGCTGGTCTTCGGCATCGGCGTCCCGGCGGCCGTCCTGGCCACCGTCGTCTACGCCGCCCCGCCCATGGCCCGGCTCACCGCGCTCGGACTGCGCGGCGCCGACAAGGAGGTCCTGGAGGCGGTGGAGTCGCTGGGCGCGACCGCCCGGCAACGCCTGCTGACCGCCCGGATCCCGCTGGCCCGCAAGGAACTCCTCCTCGGCCTCAACCAGACGATCATGATGGCGCTGGGCATGGCGGTCATCGCGTCGGTGATCGGCGCGGGCGGCCTCGGTGACCGCGTCTACCAGGCGCTGGCCTCGGTCGACGTGGGCGCGGCCCTCGCCGCCGGCATCCCGATCGTGCTGCTCGCGGTCGTCCTGGACCGGGTCACGGCCGCCGCCGGCCGGGCCGGCGACGGCGAACCGGGCCGCGGCCGGGCCGGCTGGGCCTACGCCGCTGCCGGCGCCGTGGCCGTGGCGCTCGCCGGGCGCGCGGCCGGCCGGCTCGACTGGCCCGACACCTGGACGGTGAGCATCGCCGCGACCGTCAACGACGCCGTCGGCTGGATGACCGACCACCTCTACTCCGGGGTGCCCGTGATCGGCGGCACCGCCGACTGGGCCGGCCACTTCACCACCTGGGTCCTCGACCCCGTCCGGGCCGGCCTCCAGGGCCTGCCCTGGTGGGCCGTGCTGCTCCTGGTCGCCGCGATCGCCTGGCCGATCGGCACCTGGCGCACCGCGCTGACCGCCGTCCTCGCGCTGGCCGCGACCGGCGTGCTCGGCGTGTGGGAACCGTCCCTGGACACCCTCTCCCAGGTGCTGGCCGCCGTCGCCGTCACCCTCGTCCTCGGCTTCGCGACCGGCATCGCCGCCGCCCGCAGCGACCGCGTCGAACGGCTGCTGCGCCCGGTCCTGGACGTGTTCCAGACGATGCCGCAGTTCGTGTACCTGATCCCGGTCGTCGCCCTGTTCGGCGTCGGCCGCGCCCCCGCCGTCGCGGCGGCCGTCGTCTACGCGCTGCCCGCCGTCGTCCGCATCACCACCCAGGGCCTGCGCCAGGTCGACCCGGCGGCGATGGAGTCCGCCCGGTCCCTCGGCGCGACCGGCGCGCAGCAACTGCGCCAGGTCCAGCTCCCGCTCGCCCGGCCCGCGCTGCTGCTCGCCGTGAACCAGGGCGTGGTCCTCGTCCTCGCCGTCGTCATCATCGGCGGTCTGGTCGGCGGTGGCGCGCTCGGCTACGACGCCGTGTTCGGGCTCGCCCAGGGCGACCTCGCGACCGGCCTGGTGGCCGGCGCCGCGATCGTCTGCCTCGGCCTGATGCTCGACCGGGTGACCCAGCCGGCCGACCGCCGCGTGAAGAAGGGAGCGTGACATGCGAGTTCACCAGCCACGACTTCGTGACCTACGCCTTCGCGACCTGCGGATGCGTACGACCGCCCTGACCGCCGGGGCTTCGGCGCTCCTGCTGCTCACCGGCTGCGGCGCCGCCGACATGACCAAGCAGGCGTCGCCCTTCGCCAACGCGCAGGGCGCCAAGAGCGTGACCCTCTCGGTCCAGTCCTGGGTGGGCGCGCAGGCCAACGTGGCCGTCGCCCAGTACCTGCTGAAGCACGAGCTCGGCTACCGCGTCGACACCGTGCAGGTCGACGAGGTGCCCGCCTGGGACGCGCTCAGCCAGGGCCGGGTCGACGCGATCCTGGAGGACTGGGGCCACCCCGACCAGGAGCAGCGCTACGTCGACGACAAGAAGACGATCGCGCGCGGCGGCGACCTCGGCGTCACCGGACACATCGGCTGGTTCGTCCCGACGTACTTCGCGAAGCAGCACCCGGACGTCACCGACTGGAAGAACCTGAACAAGTACGCGTCGCAGTTCCGCACAGCCGAGAGCGGCGGCAAGGGCCAGCTGATGGACGGCTCCCCGTCCTACGTCACCAACGACAAGGCCCTGGTGCAGAACCTGAAGCTCGACTACCAGGTCGTCTTCGCCGGTTCCGAGGCCGCCCAGATCACCCAGATGAGGCAGTTCGCCAAGGAGAAGAAGCCCTTCCTCACCTACTGGTACGCCCCGCAGTGGCTCTTCGAGAAGGTCCCGATGACCGAGGTGAAGCTGCCCGCCTACAAGGAGGGCTGCGACGCGGAGCCGGACGAGGTGGCCTGCGGCTACCCGCGCACCCCGCTCCAGAAGTACCTCAACGCGGACTTCTCGAAGGACGGCGGCAAGGCGGCCGCCTTCCTGAAGAAGTTCAAGTGGACGACGGAGGACCAGAACGAGGTGTCCCTGATGATCGCCGACCAGAAACTCACTCCGGAGGCGGCCGCGAAGAAGTGGGTGGACAGCCACGCGTCGACGTGGAAGGCATGGCTGTCCTGAGCGCCGCTAGGACACGACGCCCCGCACCAGTTCCGCGCTGATCTCCCGCAGGGCGGCGGCCGTCCTGCGCTGGAGTCCCGGTCCGAACGTGACGCGGGTGGCCCCGAGTTCGCCGAGTGCGGCGGGCGAGGGGCCCTCGCCGTCCACCCGGCCGCCCGCGTTGAGCGGGCCCGGGATCCCCGACCGCAGCAGCGGCAGGACGGCCGCAGGGGCGCCGATCGGATAGACGCAGTCGGCGCCCGCGGCGACGTACGCCGCCGCCCGCTCGATGGCCCGTCCGGGGTCGCCGTCGCCGTACACGAAGGTGTCGACGCGCGCGTTGACGAAGAGCCGGTCGCCCGCCGCCCGCCGCACCTCGGCGAGCCACTCGGCGTGCTCGCGCGGGTCCTTGAGGACACCGTCGGCCGAGTCCTCCAGGTTGCAGCCGACGGCGCCCGTCTCCAGCAGCCGCTCCACCAGCTCCTTCGGCGCCAGCCCGTACCCGTCCTCGACGTCCGCCGACACCGGCACGTCCACCGCCCGTACGATCCGGGCGACCGCCGCGAACATCTCGTCGGCCGGGGTCCGCCCGTCCGCGTACCCGAGCGAGGCGGCGACGCCCGCGCTGGGCGTCGCGAGCGCCGGGAACCCGGCCTCGGCGAACACCCGGGCGCTGGCCGCGTCCCAGGGGCCCGGCAGGACGAGCGGGTCGCCCGGCAGCCGGCCGTGGTGCAGCCGGCGGAACTCGTCCGCCCTGCTCATGACGTCCACCTCGCTCATGGCGTGTGACCCCCCGGCGGGATACGGCGGGCGACCATCACCCGGTTCCAGCTGTTGACGGCGGTGATCAGTGCGACGAGATGGGCGAGCCGCGGGGCGTCGAAGTGCCCGGCCGCCCGCTCGTACACCTCGTCGGGCACGAAGCCCCCGGTCAGCACGGTCACCGCCTCGGTGAGGGCGAGCGCGGCCCGCTCCCGCTCGTCGTAGACGTCCCCCGCCTCCTCCCACGCGCTCAGCAGATCGAGCTGCTTCTCGCTCACCCCGTGCTCGCGGGCGATCGTGAGGTGCATGTCGAGGCAGAACGCGCAGCGGTTGAGCTGCGAGGCGCGGATCACCACCAGCTCGGCGAGCGCGGGGTCGCCGAGACCCCGCTTCGCGGCCGCGCTGAGCGTGGACATGGCCCGGCCGACCTCGCGGTCGAGGAGATTCGTACGGCTCATGCGTGCTGCCCCGGCCGGTAGTGCCCCGGTACCAGCCGGCAGGTCACGCCGAACCGGTTCCACGCGTTGATCACCGTGATCGCGGCGATCAGCTGCGCCAGCTCGGCCTCCTCGAAGTGTTTCGCGGCCCGCCCGTACACCTCGTCCGGCACGAAGCCCTCCGTCAGCACGGTCACCGCCTCCGTCAGGGCCAGCGCCGCGAGCTCCCGCTCGGTGTAGAAGTGCTCCGACTCCTCCCACGCGCTGAGCTGGATGATCCGCTCGACGCTCTCGCCCGCCGCGAGCGCGTCCTTGCTGTGCATGTCGACGCAGAGCGCGCAGCGGTTGATCTGCGAGGCGCGGACCTTCACCAGCTCGACCAGCTTCGGGTCGAGGCCCTTACGGGCGGCGGCGTCGAGCCGGAGCATCGCCTTGAAGACCTCGGGCGCGTGCGCGGACCAGTTCAGCCGGGGGGTGTGCTCGGGGGCGTACGGAACCTGTTCGTCGGTGGTCGTGATGTCTGCGTGCGTCGTCATACCCTCGACCCTAGGAGCGGGGCAGCCCAGGAGTATGGTCCATTTCCATGGCGAGATCCTGGGCCACTTTCGGCGTCGACCTGCATCTGGAACCGACCGGACCGCACCTGCGCCGGGGCCTGACCGACGCCCTGCGCGAAGCCGTCCGCAGCGGCCGCCTGCCCTCCGGCACCCGGCTCCCCTCCTCCCGCTCGCTCGCCGTCGACCTGGGCATCGCCCGCAACACGGTCGCCGACGCCTACGCCGACCTCGTCGCCGAAGGCTGGCTCACCGCCCGCCAGGGCTCGGGCACACGGGTGGCCGAGGGCCGGGCCGTCCCGCCGACGGGCGCGGGGGAGCGCCCTCGCCCCGAGCGCCGCGGGCCCGCGTACGACCTGCGCCCCGGCACCCCCGACCTCGGGACCTTCCCGCGCGCCGAGTGGCTCAGGGCGGCCCGCCGCGCTCTCACCGCCGCCCCCTCCGACGCCCTCGGCTACGGCGATCCCCGCGGCCGCGTCGAACTGCGCGCCGCCCTCGCCGGCTACCTCTCCCGCGCCCGCGGAGTGCGCGCCGGCCCCGAACGCATCGTGGTGTGCGCCGGGTTCGCGCACGGACTGAGACTGCTCACCACCGTCCTGCGGGCACGCGGGGTGCGCACGATCGCCGTCGACGCGTACGGCCTGGACGAGCACTGGAGGCTCCTGGCGGCGGCGGGGCTGGCCACGACGCCGCTGCCCGTCGACGAACGGGGCACGGACACCGGCCGGTTGAAGGGCACGGGCGCGGTCCTGCTCACCCCCGCCCACCAGTTCCCGATGGGTGTGCCCCTGCACCACGACCGGCGGGCGGCCGTCGTGGACTGGGCGCGGCACACCGGCGGGCTGGTCCTCGAGGACGACTACGACGGCGAGTTCCGCTACGACCGCCAGCCCGTCGGCGCCCTCCAGGGCCTGGACCCCGACCACGTGGTGTACCTGGGCACCGCGAGCAAGTCGCTGGCCCCCGGCCTGCGCCTGGGCTGGATGGCGCTGCCGCCGGACGTCGCGGAGGAGGTCGTCGCGGCCAAGGGCGGGGTGGACACCTCCGGGGTCCTGGACCAGCTGACGCTCGCGGAGTTCATCACGTCGGGCGCGTACGACCGTCACGTCCGGGCGGCGCGCACCCGCTACCGCCGACGCCGTGACGCGCTGGTCGCGGCGCTCACCGCGCATGCCCCGGCGATCCGGGTCACCGGCATCGCGGCGGGCCTGCACGCCGTCCTGCGGCTCCCGCCCGGCACGGAGGAGGCGGTGGTGCGGGCGGCGGCATACCAGGGCCTGGCGGTCGACGGCCTCACCCCCCGTTACCGCCATCCCGACGCGGTCACCGAGCCCCTCGACGCCCTGGTCGTCGGTTACGGCACCCCGCCGGAACACGCCTGGTCCGGCGCGCTGGACGCATTGTGTGCGGCGCTTCCTTTCGGCGAGAACGGCTCCGGAATTCCTTTTCCCGGATAGAATTCCCGGATACAGGCTCCCCATGACGCACAACAACTTCGTTGTCCCGGGCGACCCTCAAGAAGACGACCCCCGATGTCTCCGCCGCGACGGGATCCCTGCACGGCGTCGCCGTTTCCGCCGCCCAGGACGCCAAGATCGAACCCGAGATCCCGGAACTGGTCAGGATCAGCGCCGCACAGCTCAACGGATGCGGCGCCGGCCGGGAAGTAATTCAGGACAATGCAGAATGCGGGCATCGGCGGCACTCGCCGATGCCTGTCTTACTGTGTCTCCTTCATGTGTTCTGTTTATCCGGAGGCGAGGATCCTGCTCTGGGACGGCAATCACGGAGACGATGGCCTGACCCATCACGGAGACGATGGCCTGACCGGCGGCTGTGGTGCCGGCTCCGCCGCGGGTGCCGCTTCGGGCGCCTCCCCGAACCGGGCCAGCGCCAGCGCTCCCGCCACGGCGACCACGAAACCCAGCACGGCCAGCCAGCCGAGCCCCTCCCGGGTACGGTCGCCCAGCCACACCACGCCCACCAGCGCCGGCCCGATCGTCTCCCCGATCACCATCCCGGCCGTGGCCGTCGTCACCGACCCCCGCTGGAGAGCCGTCGTCAGCAGCAGGAACGCGGCTCCGCCGCCCAGCAGCAGGGCGTACAGCGCCGGGTCGGTGAGCAGCTCCGCGGGGTCGATCGAGTCGATCAACCGCACCGCCACCTCGACCACCCCGAACCCGCAACCGGCCCCGAGGCCCAGCACCAGCGCCCGTCCGCGCCCGGGCAGCCGCCTCCCGGCCGGCCCCAGCAGCAGCACCCCGCCCGCCGCGCCGAGCAGCACCCACGGCAACGCAGGCGGCCCGCTCTCCTCGCCCTCCGTCCCCGCCGCCAGTCCCAGCATCGCCAGCCCCGCGCACACCACCCCCACCGCAGCCCACTCGGTCCGGCTCAGCCGTACCTTCAGCAGCCGCGCCGCGACCACCGCCGTCACCGCCAGGCTGGAGGCGAGGGCCGCCCCCACGGCGTAGATCGGCACCGAGCGCAGCGCGGCGATCTGGAACACGAACCCCAGCCCGTCCAGCCCGAGTCCCGCCAGATACCGCCACTGCCGCACAGCCCGCAGCAGCAGCGCCGCGTCCCCGCCGCTCCCGCCGGCGGCCGCCCGCGCCGCCATCGCCTGCAACACCGTCGCCGTACCGAAACAGACCGCCGCGCCGAGGGCGCACACCATTCCGAAGAGCACGAAAGGACTGTAGGGGAACGGCTCGTGGGCGGGCCGCCTTCGGCCGCTCTCGGCACGGTGTCTAGGCTGACGGCCGGAAATCGTCGTAGGGGCGATGCGGCAACGGGGAGACGGAACATGGCGGACGCGCGTCGGAGACTTCGCTCGGGCACGGTCGTACTCGGCGGCATGGGAGTGCTCGCGGCGGCCCTGTCCGCCTGCTCCTCCGACCCCGACAAGCGCTGCGTCGACCGCGACAGCTACAACCTCACCAAGGGCTACAAGGTCGTCGCCGACAAGAACTGCAAGTCCACCGGGGCCGCCAAGACCGGCAAGACCGGCAAGACCGCCACGGCCGGCAAGGTCTCCGGCGATGCCGCCTGGTACTACGGCGGCGACAAGAAGGGCTCCTGGGTCGACGGCGGCTCCTTCACCGAGCCGGGCGAGGGGGCCGGCAGTTCGACCGGTTCCAGCAGCACCGGCCGAGGCAGCGGCAGCAGTGGCAGCGGCAGCAGCAGCGGTGGCAGCAGTGGTGGCAGCGGGGTCGACCGGAACGGCTTCGGCGGCGACAGCGACAGCGGCAGCGGTGTCGGCAAGGGCAGCTCCGGCAAGGGCAGCTCCGGCGGCTGAGCGCCCGAGCGGCTGAACAGGACACCGGCACCGTGCGACGTCACAGCATCGAACCCCGCCCCGACTGGCAGCGGACCGTCGAGGAACAGGGTCTCGTCTACCCGCTCACCCGCCACCCCGACGGCGGCCTGCGCCCCTACTGGGACGAGAGCGCGTACTACGTCTTCTCCCTCGACGAGGTCGAGGCGCTGGAGGAGACCGTCGAGGAACTGCACACCATGTGCCTGGCGGCCGCCGCCCACCTCGTCGAGTCCGACCGCCTCGCCGACCTCGGCATCACCGACCCGCGGATCGCGGCGGCGGTCGCCGAGGCCTGGCACCGGCGCGCCGAACTCCCGTCCGTCTACGGCCGTTTCGACCTCCGCTACGACGGCACCGGCCCGGCGAAGCTCCTGGAGTACAACGCCGACACCCCCACCTCGCTCGTGGAAGCGGCCTCCCCCCAGTGGTTCTGGATGGAGGAACGGTTCCCCGGCGCCGACCAGTGGAACTCCCTCCACGAACGCCTGATCGCCGCCTGGAAGAAGCAGGCCCCCCTGCTCCCGCCCGGCAGCCCGCTCTGCTTCGCGCACTCCTCGCAGGACGAGCTCGGCGAGGACCTCATGACGGTCGCCTATCTCAAGGAGACCGCCGAGCAGGCCGGCCTGGACACCGACTGGATCTCCATGGAGGAGATCGGCTGGGACCCGCTGTCCGGCCGCTTCGTCGACCGCCAACTCCGCTTCATCCGCAGCTGCTTCAAGCTCTACCCCTGGGAGTGGCTGACCACCGACCGCTTCGCCGGCCATGTCCTCGACACCCTCGACAACGGCGGCGGCACCGGCACGACGATGTGGATCGAACCGGCCTGGAAGATGCTCCTCAGCAACAAGGCACTGCTGGCCGTCCTGTGGGAGCTGTACCCCGGGCACCCCAACCTCCTCGCCGCCTACCTGGACGGCCCCCGCGAACTGGCGGCCACCACCGGCTACGCGGCCAAGCCGCTGCTGGGCCGCGAGGGCGCCGGCGTCACCCTGCACGAACCGGGCGGCGATCCCGCCCCGCACACCGACGAAGCCCGCTGCTACCAGCAGTTGGCGCCGCTCCCCGCGTTCGACGGCAACCACGTCGTCCTCGGTGCGTGGATGGTGGAGGACGAGTCGGCCGGCCTCGGCATCCGCGAGTCCAGCGGCCTGGTCACGGACGAGTACGCCCGCTTCCTGCCCCACGTGATCCTCTAGCCCCTGGCCCCTGGCCCCGGCCCCGGCCCTCTAGCCCCTGGCCCCTGGCCCCGGCCCCGGCCCTCTAGGCACTGTCTGACAAAGGATCTTGGGTGGGTTCGCGGAGCCAGAGGATGAGTGCGGCCAGGTGGACTCCGGCCTTGTAGCGGGTGGCGAGTT
>NZ_JBHWUW010000041.1:30095-81232 GCF_042737245.1 Streptomyces sp. NPDC060002 | reverse complement strand
ACTGGCCCGGGGGGGTCTCTGCCCACCGAGTCCGGCTACTCGCGCTACGCGTCTGCCGGCCACGCCGGCAGGCGGCCCCGCGACCAGCAGCGGCCAAGGGCCTCGGCGCGCAGAGCCGACCGGCCGGACACGAGCAGGCCGATTAAGGTGTCGGCCACAGCCCATGACGTCCAGCTGGACACCGACGGGCTCACCTCCGTACGCGGTGCCCGTGTCCCCCGGCTCGACGGCGACGTCCTGCTGTCCTTCGCCGACCTCAACCGCGAGCTCGGCGCGTCCCAGGTGAAGTTCACCGGTGACGGCCATGACCGGGTCCAGGCCCGTGGCACCCTGCCGGTTGCCGGGCACGACCTGCGACTGCGCGCCGAGGCCACGATCCAGCGGCAGGGCGAGCGGGGCATCGGCACGCAGACGGGCGGCATCCGCCTGGACATCGGGGACCTGGCCACCTACCGCCCCGGCACGCGGGCCTCCGACGGTCTGCACCTCACCCCGAAGGCGTCCGCCGGCCTCGCCCGGGAGACCCGCAAGGCGAAGGCCCTGCTGTCGGTACCGGCGATCGTGGAGCGACTGGGCGTGCCCGAGGAGACCGTGCGCGCGGCCCTGAGCGATGACGGCAAGCTCGCCGAACTGACCGGCTCCGCACGCTTCGCCCGCCAGGCCCGGACCCTCAACCTCATCGACCTGGACCTGGACAACCCCGAGGTGCTCCGCGGCCTGGGCCTCGACCCCGACCTCCTGAACGCCCTGTCCCGGCTCACCCGCCCGGCCCTCGCCGACCGGCTGTCCCTGGCCTTCGAGCTGCCGGAGCCGAAGCTCGGGGACGTGCGGCTGCGGTACGTCCGCGTGGAGAAGGACGGCATCCGCGTGCGGCTCACGGGCTCGGGACTGGCCGTGGGCAGCTCATGACTCACGAGCCTCCGCCCTCACGAGCCCCCTCTGCACCTTCAACTGTTCTCCGAGCCAACATATGAGGCAGGTGTGCGGGGCGGTTTCGCGGGCACAGGGGGTGTGGCAGCTGTGATGCCGGGGGCGGCTCTGCCTGGGGAGGTCTGCGCCGCCCCCTCCCTCTGCCGTACGTGGGGAGGTCAGCGTCCGTGGTCCTTGCGTGAGCCGTGCGAAAGAGGGCAGAAGCCACTATCAGCACCGCAAACACCTGGTGCCTCACTGTGCACACAGGTCATCTCACGCAAGACGTAAGGAACTTCAGTGGCTGACCTTCTGACCGACGGGCAGCCCGACCCAGCGCGGTCCGGGCCGACCGATATCGCCGGCCTGCCCGCACAGGTCCGTCAGGACCTGACGCGCAGGTTGAGGCGGAACAAGCGTCCCTTCAGCGACGAGGACGTCCAGGTCGTCGAACCACCGCTGCTCCGGCGCGCGGTGAGTGCCTCGGCACTCGGCAACTGCATGGAATGGTTCGACTTCGGCGTCTACAGCTACCTCGCCGCCACCATCGGCAAGGTCTTCTTTCCCGGAGCGTCACCCGCCGCCCAGGTGATCTCGTCCTTCGCCACCTTCGCGGCCGCGTTCGTCGTGCGCCCGCTCGGCGGCCTCGTCTTCGGGCCGCTCGGAGACCGCCTCGGTCGGCAGAAGGTACTCGCCACCACCATGATCATGATGGCGGTCGGCACGTTCGCCATCGGCCTCATCCCCAGTTACGCCACGATCGGTATCGCCGCCCCGATCCTGCTGTTGCTGTCCCGCATGGTGCAGGGCTTCTCCACCGGCGGCGAGTACGGCGGCGCCACGACCTTCGTCGCCGAGTACTCGCCCGACCGGCGTCGCGGCTTCCTCTCCAGCTGGCTCGACTTCGGCACCTTCGTCGGCTACGCGCTGGGCTCCGCCCTGGTCACCACGCTGAATCTGGCCCTGAGCGACGCTCAGATGCTCTCGTGGGGCTGGCGGATCCCGTTCCTGATCGCGGGCCCGCTCGGGGTGATCGGCCTCTACATGCGTCTCAAGCTCGAGGAGTCGCCCGCTTTCCAGCAGCAGCTCGACGAACACGAGGAGAGCCTCGCCAAGGAATCGGCGGGCACCGAGTTCAGGACCATCGTCAAGGACCACTGGCGGGCCCTGCTCGTCTGCATGGGACTGGTACTGCTCTACAACGTCACCAACTACATGGTCACGGGATTCCTGCCCACCTACCAGACCGAGACCCTCGGCCGCTCCAGCAGTTCCGCGGACGTCCTCGTGCTCGTGGGCATGGTGTGGATCGTGCTGCTCATCACCTTCCTCGGCAGGCTCAGCGACCACGTCGGCCGACGCCCCCTCTACGGCTACGCGGCGGCGGGCATGATCGTGCTCGCCATCCCCTCCTTCCTGTTGATCAAGATGGACGGAACCTGGCCGCCGGTCTTCGGTGTGCTGATCCTGTCCACCCTGCTGGCGTGCTTCGCCGCGCCGAGCGCCGCGACGCTGCCCGCGCTGTTCCCGACGGCCGTCCGCTACGCGGCCATGGGCATCGGCTTCAACTTCGCGGTGGCCGCGTTCGGCGGTACCACCCCTCTGGTCACGGAGGCGCTGGTGAGCATCACCGGAAACGACATGATGCCCGCGTTCTACCTCATGGCCGCCGGCGCCATCGGACTGTTCACGGTCCGCTTCCTGCCCGAGAGCGCCCAGGTGTCCCTCCACGGTTCCCAGCCGATGGTGGGTTCGAAGAAGGAGCGACGGGAACTGATCGTCACCTCGCAGGAGCTGTACCGGGCCGGCCGTGAGACGTCCGACCGCCGCTGACATCGGACGGCGGCACCATCGCGCGGGGTGAGGAGATGAGCGCACCGGGCGCGCCCGGCCGAGAGGCGCACGGGAGGAAACCCTGCGCCTGCTCGCCTCCTGGACCGCCTCCTGGTCCGCCTCCGAGACCGGCACCTCCCCCATCCACCACGCACCACGCACCACGCACCACGCAAGTGAGCGGTGGTTGACGGGCCAACCGGGTAACTCGGCCGTCAGCCGGTGACCGGGTCGAGGGCGGTGGTGTACTGGTCGTCGGTGACCGGCTCCAGCCAGGTGGTGCCGTCACCGGTGGCGTCACCGACCACCAGGGCGAGGTGGGCCATGAGGGTGGTGTCGGTGGCGCCGTGCCAATGCTCCTCGGCAGCCGGGCACTTGACGGTCTCACCCGCGCTGACGCGGACGACCTTGCCGTCGCGGGTGCCCACCAGGCCGACGCCGTCGGTGATGTGCAGGACCTGCCCCAGGGCGTGCGCATGCCAGTGGGTGCGGGCGCCGGGGGTGAAGCGCACCAGAGCGGCGGCCAGGCGGGCCGGCTCGGCGGGGGTCGAGATCATGTTGAGGTAGACGTCGCCGGTGAAGCGCTCGGCCGGGGCCTTGAGGGTGGGGGTCTCGGTGATGTGTTCCATGACCGGAATCCTTGTCGCGGGGAGAGGGGCGGTGCCGGGACGGTGGCGATGCTGCTCTGCTGCTCAGGCGCCTCGCTCTTCGGCGGTCTTCTTGAGCCGGGTGATCGCGGTCATGGCATTGGGCCAGCCCGCGTAGAAGGCCAGGTGGGTGATCGCCTCGGACAGTTCCTCGACGCTCAGCCCGTTGTCCAGGGCCACGCCCAGGTGGTACCCGAGCTGCTCGGTGCGGTAGAGAGCGGCCAGCACGCTCACCGTGACCAGACTGCGGTCGCGCGGCGACAGCCCGGGGCGCTCCCACACATCACCGAACAGGACCTCGTCGGTGACCTCGACGAGCTTCGGCGCGATCCCGGCCAGCTCCTGGGGTGCGGACTGCTTCGGCATACGAAGGACTCCTTGATCAAACGGGGTGAAACCGTCCATCCCACTGTCCGGTGGGGACGGCCTTCGCGCAGCGGCACGGAACCTGTGCCCCGGCGGGCGCCGGAACTCCGACCGCTGCCAGGACCGAGGAAACCCGAGCTCAAGGAGGTGCGGAAGGGTCTGCCGTTACAGGTACCGACAGGGCCCCCCACAGGTGTACCGCCCGGCCTAGCCTGGAGTGCGTGAGCACCGAGAGCGACATCCGCGCCTTCCTGGCCTCCCGCCGCGCCAAGATCACCCCTCGGCAGGCCGGCCTGCCCGCCTACGGCGGCAATCGGCGCGTACCGGGCCTGCGTCGCGAGGAAGTCGCCCTGCTCGCCGGGGTCAGCATCGACTACTACGTCCGCCTCGAGCGCGGTCACCTCGCCGGCGCCTCGGAGGAAGTCCTCGACGCCGTGGCGAACGCCCTCCAGCTGGACGACGCCGAGCGTGCCCACCTCTACGACCTGGCCCGCGCCGCCGCCGGACGTCCTGCCCGCCGTAGCAGGCGCGCCCGCGGCCCGCTCCCGGACAGCGTCCTGCGCGTGCTGAACTCCATGACCGACTCCCCGGCCTTCATCCGCAACGGCCGCTTGGACATCCTCGCCGTCAACGGCCTCGGCCGCGCCCTGTACTCCCCGTTGTTCACCCACGACGCCGCCCGGCCGGTCAACATCGCCCGCTTCCAGTTCCTCGACCCTCGCGGCCGCGCCTTCTTTCCTGACTGGGAGGGGTCCGTGAACACCACCGTCGCCCTGCTGCGCACCGAAGCCGGGCGGGCCCCGCACGACAGCGACCTGACCGGGCTGGTCGGCGAACTCGTCACCCTCAGCGAGGAGTTCCGCACCGCCTGGGCCAAGCACAACGTGCGCCTGCACCACACCGGCCGCAAGTCCTTCCACCACCCCACCGTCGGCGTGATCACCCTCGATTTCGACGCCATGGAGCTGCCCGCCCAGCCCGGCCTGACCCTCACCGCCTACAGCGCCGCCCCCGGCACACCCGACCACGACGCCCTGCGGCTCCTGGCCACCTGGGCCGCCACCGAACAGCCTCACCTCACCGGCACCGAGGCGAACGAGGGTGACTCACGTCAGCGATAGCGCATGGGGTCGCCCGCGATCACGTCGGGCGGGACTGGCGCTGCGGTGTCATGGCCCAGCGGATGGTCCGGGTCAGGGCATGTCCGGTGGGGCCTACGGCGAGGGTCTCGACGACCGGCACCCGGGGCAGCCACAGCATGCCACGGGCCCAGGGCGGGAGCAGCACGACGGCGTTCGCAGCCAGCCCGCCGTAGAAGGGCCGTAGCGCAAGGGGCAGCGGAGGCCGGAACAGCAGGAAGCGGGCGGCGGCGCGGGCCTCGGACGTGGCCCCGAGTTCGTGCCGGTAGGCGGTCAGGCGTTCGGACAGCTCGCGGCGGTCGCGCGGTGGATCGCTCACCCCCAGCGCCTCGGCGACCCGCGCGGTGTCGGCGACGTAGCCGTCGTAGCCGGCGGCGTCCAGCGGGCGGGCTCCGAAGCGTTCGTGGGCGCGCAGGAAACTGTCCGTCTCGGCTGCGTGCACCCAGCCGAGGAGGTGCGGATCGGCCGCGTGGTACGGCACGCCCTCGGCCGTCGTCCCACGGATCCGCTCGTGGATGCCGCGGACGATGTCGACCGCCCGGCGAGCGTCCGCGGCCGTGCCGTAGGTCGTCACGGCCAGGAAGGTGCTGGTGCGCTGCAGTCGGCCCCACGGGTCGCCGCGATATCCGGAATGCCCGGCCACCGCCGCCATGGCCAGCGGATGCAGGGACTGCAACAGCAGCGCGCTCAGCCCACCGATGAACATCGAGGCGTCACCGTGGACGGTGCGGATCGGACGGTCCGGTCCGAACCAGCGCGGGCCGGGAGTGTCGTGGATGCGGGCACGCGCCGCCGGTCCGTCGGGCCCGGCGACGCGGCGGAACAGGGCCCGGCCCATCTGTTCACGGACTACGGTCAGCACGGTCGGCCTCCCCTCTCCTGCTGTCCAGTGTCCGCGATGCCCGCCGAATCCGGACATGTCGGCGGGTCCACCGGTCACCGACGGCAACGGCACGGGCGGCTTCAAGCCGCGGACACTGGTGTTCCGGGACTGGGGCGCCGGCCGCAACGCGATCACCGCGGTCGGCGACGTGACCGGCGACGGCTTCCCGGACCTCGTCTCCCGGACGACCGACGGCAGACTGCTGCGGAACAAGGGCTGGGGCGACGGCACGTTCAGCGCCACCTACACCCTCGCCTCCGGCTGGCAGACGTACGGCGCGCTGTCCTGAGGCAGCTCTGCCGGTTCGAGCGGTGAAGCGCGTGAACCGGCGTCGGGGCCGAGTCGGCCGTCGCATCCGGGCTGCGTCCCTACGGCAGCACGACAGTCGTCGGGGTCCCGAGTTCGCTCAGCAGGCCGCGTACCCGCTGTTCGATCTCGTCGCGGATCGGCCGGACGGCATGGACGCCCTGGCCGGCGGGGTCGTCGAGCTGCCAGTCCAGGTACCGCTTGCCGGGGAAGACGGGGCAGGTGTCGCCGCAGCCCATTGTGATCACCACGTCCGAGGCGTGTACGGCCTCGGTGGTGAGGACCTTCGGGGTCTGGGCGGAGATGTCGATGCCGACCTCCTTCATCGCCTCGACCACGGCTGCGTTGACGGTGTCGGCAGGTGCGGAGCCGGCGGAACGGACCTCGACCCGGTCGCCGCCGAAGTGGGTGAGGAAGGCGGCGGCCATCTGGGAACGACCGGCGTTGTGGACGCAGACGAACAGCACGGAGGGACGCGGAACGGCGGTGCTCATGGCGTGAGTCCTTGCAGGTGGGAGCGGCATTCAGGAGGGGGCGAGCTCGGGTTCGCTGTGCGGGACGACGACGTCCGCCGCCCGAGCGGGACGTCCGTACACGACCGCGACCGCGCCCAGCCCGAGCGCGGCGCCGATCAGCTGGGCCGCGATGAACGGGGCGAGGGAGGCAGGGGCGATCCCGGCGAAGGTGTCGGTGAAGGCGCGGCCGACGGTCACCGCGGGGTTCGCGAAGGAGGTCGAGGAGGTGAACCAGTAGGCGGCCCCGATGTAGGAGGCCACGGTGGCCGGGGCCAGGGCGGTACGGCCGACGCGCTCCAGGCCGAAGACGAGCAGGATCAGCCCGGCCGTGGCGACGACCTCGCCCAGCCAGAGGTGCCCGGACGACCGGTCGTGGGTGGAGAACTTGACCAGCGGTTCGGCGAACATGGCGTCGGCCAGGACCGCGCCGCCGATCGCCCCGACGACCTGCGCGGGGACGTACGCCGCGACCTCCCGCAGGCTGGGACCGGTGTGAGTGCGGCGGCCGGTGACGTACGCGGCGAGGGTGACGGCGGGGTTGAAGTGCGCGCCGGAGACCGGCCCGAGCAGTGTGATCAGCACGGCCAGGCCGAACACGGTGGCGAGCGAGTTGGCGAGCAGCTGCACGCCGACGTCGTGCGACAGCTCGGTGGCCTGGATGCCCGAGCCGACCACGACCGTCACCAGCAGGCCCGTCCCCATGGCTTCCGCGGCGGTACGGCGGCCGAGCGGCGCGCTCACGCGGGCACCTGGTGGGTCTGCGGCGTGGCCAGGAAGGCGGCGAGCCGGTCCAGGACGCCGGGCAGCACCCAGTAGTACACCCACGTGCCGCGCCGCTGGCAGTCGATGAGACCGGCCTGGCGCAGCAGCTTGAGGTGGTGGGAGATCGTCGGCTGGGACAGCTCGAAGGCCGGGGTCAGCTCGCAGACGCAGACCTCGCCACCCTCACCGCGCGAGGCGATCATCGACAGCAGCCTCAGCCGTACGGGGTCCCCCAGCGCCTTGAACACCTTGGCCAGCTCCCCGGCGCGCTCCTCGTCGAGGGGTGCGGCGGCGAGACCCTCGCAGCAGGCGGCGTCCTGGCCGATCACCTCGAGCTCTTGTTTCGACATTCCTCTATGTTGACGTTTTTCGATTCAAGGCGCAAGGTTGAGTTGCATCAACGAACATCAATACAGGCCGTTCCGGGGCACCCCATGCCCCGTCACCCAGGAGTGCGTCATGAGCGAACAGACCACAGACCTGCGCGAAACCGTTCGTCGGCGATACGCCGCGGCCGCCGTGAGCGTCACCGAGGGCGGCACCTCCTGCTGCGGCCCCCAGCCGATCGAGGTCGACGAGAACTTCGGCTCCACCCTGTACGCCGCCGACGAGCGCGACACCCTCCCCGCGGAGGCCGTGGCCGCCTCCCTCGGCTGCGGCAACCCCACCGCCGTCGCCGAGCTGCGCGAAGGCGAGCGCGTCCTCGACCTCGGTTCCGGCGGCGGCATCGACGTCCTGCTCTCCGCCCGCCGGGTCGGGCCGGCCGGCAAGGCGTACGGGCTGGACATGACCGAGGAGATGCTCGCCCTGGCCTTGGCCAACACGCAGAAGGCGGGCGCGACGAACGTGGAGTTCCTCAAGGGCACCATCGAGGCCATCCCGCTCCCGGCGAACACCATCGACGTGGTGATCTCGAACTGTGTGATCAACCTGTCCGTCGACAAGCCGGCCGTGTTCGCCGAGACCTTCCGCGTGCTCAGGCCCGGCGGCCGGATCGGCGTCTCCGACGTCGTCGCCGACGACGCCCTGACCCCCGACCAGCGGGCGGAGCGCGGTGACTACGTCGGATGCATCGCGGGCGCGCTGTCCTTCGCCGAGTACCGCGTCGGCCTGGAGGCAGCCGGGTTCACCGATGTCGAGATCACCCCGACCCACTCGGTCTCGGACGGAATGCACTCCGCGATCGTCCGCGCCACCAAGCCGGCGGCCGCCGGGATTCCCACCGAGGCAGCGGAGTCGGAGGGTGCGTGCTGCGGAGTCAACGCCTGCTGCACCCCGGCCGAGTCCGTCGTAGCCGCCTCACTGACCGTCACCGAGGCCAAGTCCGCGTCGGGATGCGCCTGCCAGAGCGATGCAGAGGGCGCGACGTCATCGCCTGCGGCGCCCCCGCAGGTATAGAGAGAGACCACAGCGGCCGCCGCGAACAGCACTACCGGCCCGTGCTTCGCTTTTAGTCGTCCTCACGGTTCATGGAAACCGATCCAGTCGACGACTAGCCATCCTGCAACGATATCGGTAGCTTCTGGCTGTGTACGTGACGAAAGGACCGACGTGAACCACAGCCCACTCCCCCGGACGCTGCCGGACACCGACCGCACCCGTCACCGGCGCCTGCGGGACCAGGGAAGCCAGGACCGTGCCGAACTCGAAGCGATCCTGGACGCGGGCTTCACCTGCCATCTCGGGGTGGTCGTCGACGGGCACCCGATGGTCGTCCCCACGGTCTACGGGAGCGACGGACGCAGCCTCTATTTCCACGGATCAGTGGCCAGCCGAAGCCTGGTCGCCTCGCCCGAGGCGACGGTGTGCGTCACGGTGACGCACATCGACGGCCTCGTCCTCGCGCGGTCGGTGTTCGAACACGGCGTGAACTACCGCAGCGCGATGATCTACGGCGTCCCACGCCCGGTCACCGATCCGGAGGAGAAGCTCGAGGGGCTGCGCCGGCTGACCGAGCAGGCCGCGCCGGGACAGTGGGACTACGCACGCCGGCCGAACCGCAAGGAACTGGCCGCGACGGTCCTGCTCGCCCTCTCGCTCGAGGAGGCGTCGGTCAAGGTACGCACCGGCGGGCCGGACGACGGTGACGGACCCGACGCCGCCCTCGGGAGCTGGGCTGGAGTCCTTCCCCTGATCTCGACCTGGGGCGAACCCGAAACCGACCCCCTGCTCCCGACGGGCATCGAACCGCCCGGCCACATCGGGGCCCGCAACGGCACGCGTCTCGGGTGATCAGCGGACAGACTCGTACGAGGGCGGCGACGGACCGTGCGAACGCGAGCACGAGGACGACGACGCTCACGCGGACGTCTCAGCAGGCGTCGTACTTCCAGGCGTCGCCCTCCAGCGTCCACGGCTGCTTCGACCGGTCGAACTTGGGCAGGCCCTGCACCTTGTAGGTGGCGCGGCCGAGGTCGCCCGCCACGTCGGCCTGCACGTCGGTCGCCGGGTGGTCGGGCCCGTAGTCCGCCTTCGCCTGCTGTACGACGCCGGTGTACGCGTCCTTGGTGATCTCCTTCGCGCAGCGCGCGGACAGCATGGCGTACGCGGTGTCGGTGTCGGCGGCGAAATAGGCGGCGGTGTAGACGGCGACGGCGGCCTTGAGGTCGTCGCCTTCGTGCTCGGCGGGAACGCTGACGGTGGGTTCGGCGGCGGGTGTCCCGCTGTCGCTCGCGGCCGGGGCGTCGTCGGACGAGGAGCAGGCGGTGAGCGCGGCGAGGAGCAGGGCCCCGGTGGCGATGGTTGCGCGGGTGCGCATGGTTGTCCCCCCTGGACGGTGGTGCCAAAAAGGGCATCGTGCCACGGCCGGGACGGGCGACGGCCACGCGGGTGGGATATCGGCGGGGCCCTGTGACAACGCCTAGGCTGCCGTGGGGATGTGACAGTCGGGCCCGTCACCCGTTCCCGAGGACGCAGAACTCGTGGTCCTCCGGGTCGGCCAGGCAGGTCCACGGGACCTCGCCCTGGCCCAGGTCGAGGTCGGTGGCGCCGAGCGCCCGCAGCCGGGCCACCTCCGCTTCCTTGTCGTCGCCTGGGTACGGCAGCAGGTCAAGATGGAGGCGGTCCGGCACGGTCTTCACGCCGGGCGTGCGGAGGAACTCGAGATACGGGCCGACACCCCTGGCGGAGCGCAGCACCGCATGGTCGTCGGCGACTTCGTGCAGGGTCCAGTCCGTCGCCTCACCCCAGAACCGGGCCATGGCCCGCGGATCCGCGCAGTCGACCACCACCGCGGCGATCGGCCCGGTGTCCCGGTAGACCTCCCGGGGCTCCAGCACACAGAACTCGTTGCCCTCCGGGTCGGCGAGGACCGTCCACGGCACTTTGCCCTGGCCCACGTGGGCGGGCGTCGCGCCGGCAGTCTGGAGGCGCGCGACCAACTCCGCCTGATGGGCCGCAGAGGTGGTGGCGAGATCGAGGTGCATACGGTTCTTCGTCGTCGTCTTGGGTTCCGGGACGGGAACGACGTCGAGGCAGACGGCGACCGGGTCCGGCCAGACGAGGCCGCCGCCGGGTCCGACGTAGGTGGTCACGCCGGGGCTGTAGGCACTCCAGCCGAGCGCCTCCGCCCAGAACCGGCCGACAGCCGAGGCGTCGAGAGCCTTGATGTTCACCTGCACAGGTCGCAGCGCCATGCCGTCGATCCTATGCGCCCGCTCAGCACCGACAGCCGGAGCGGGGTGGCGGCCTCGGGACGGGCCGCCCGGCACCGCCCCACCGTGTGAAGACGTCCGGCCATGAAACCGCTCGACGACCGGAAGCCCATACCTGCGCACCCACCACAACGGCGGTCCCCTCACCGCCGGGCACGGCGTCCCGCTCCGCCTGGTCGTGCCGCACCTGTCCGGCTGCAGGAGCGACACCGCTCGGGTCAGGTCGCGGTCAGGCGGGTTGCCACAGCTCGACCCGATTGCCCTCGGGGTCGGTGACCCAGCCGAACCGGCCGACGCCCTCCATGTCCTGCGTCTCTTCGGCCACGTCCGCTCCCTCGGCGCGCAGTTGCGCGAGCATCGCATCCAGGTCGCGCACCCGGAAGTTGAGCATGGTTCGCTGCGCGCGGGACCCGAAGTAGTCGGTCTCGGACTCGAACGTCGCGAACACCGTCGGCCCGGCTCCCTGACGCCACAGGCCGTTCTCATCGGCGTCCAGGCCCAGGCAGTCGCGATACCAGGCGCTCAGGGCCGACGGGTCGGCAGCCCGCATGAAGTACCCACCGATTCCAAGCACACGTTCCATACCGCCATCGTGCCAGGACGGCGATCGAGCGGCCCGGCACCACACCACCGCCCGCTTCACCCCCATGTCACCGGTGCGGGCAGGTCCGGAGCGCGGCCGAGGGCGGGGATCACCGAAGTGGCGTGATCGGGCAGGCGCTCGACGCTCGGTCGGCCTTCGGTACTCAGCCGGTCGTCCGGCCGGCGCCGGTGGGCGCGGTGGTCGTGTCCGCCGCTCGGGCCGCGGGTGCGGGGGTGGCCGCGGGGCTGTTCCGCCGTCCGGGGCAGGCAGCCGCGAGCAGCACGGCCGCTGCGGTCAGCGTGGCCCCGGCTCCGGCCACCGAAGGCTGGGCGACCAGGTCACCGGGCTCAGCGTCGGCGACCGGGTCGTGGCGATGTCCGCCCAGGTGGCCACCGGCCGCGGGACCTACGCCGAGACCGTCGCCCTGCCCGCCGGCATCGTGGCCCCGGCACCCGTGTCCGTCCCGCTGACCGCCGCCGCGGGACTGCCGCCGGCCGGTCTCACCGCCTGGCAGGCACTCGACGCCCTCGCTCTTCCCGAAGGCGCCACGCTGCTGGTCACCGGTGCCGTCGGCTCGGTCGGCGGGCTCGCGGTGCAGCTCGCCCGGCTACGCGGACTGACCGTGGTGGCCCACGTCCGGACGGCCGGGGACATCGAGCGGGCCCGTGCGCTGGGCGCGGCTCGCGTGGTGGTGGGAGAGGACGCGTCGGGGCTTCCCTCCGGCGCCGTGGACGCTCTGCCGGAGACGGCGGGCCTGCCGCGGGCCGTCGCCGCGGTGCGGGACGGCGGACGGGTGGTCTCCGTTCTGCTGAGCGGTGTACCTGTGACGGAGCACAGCATCAGCGGAAGGCCGTTCCCACGTGCCTGATCTGAACAAACCCCACGCACGCGTGAACTACGTTCGAGACCAGGCAGACAACCGCGAGACATCCAGTGAGTTTCTTTATGCCTCGCTGAGTCCATGAACGAAGACTGAGCGCTGGTGGCTTGCTCTCACGGTCAGCGGAGCGAGGCCCACAGGTCGTCGCAATCCTCGGGATCGGGCTGGTCGGGGTGGAGCATCGTTCGGACGCAGCGTTGCAGTCCGGTCTCGTGGGATCCCCCGGCGTTGGCCATCCAGCGCAGGTCGTCCATGGTGTGGGCGCGTTCGTCGGTGGCGAGGTCGTCGACGGCGGTCCGCAAGTCGTCGGGGGCGGGTTCGTCGGTGAGGCAGAGCCAGCCGATCGCGGCGGCCAGGCGGACCTCGGGTGCTTGTATTTGGTCCCGCCACTGTTCCCGCATCCATGTGGTGGTCGGCGCGTGGGGGTGGGTGCGGGTGGCTTCGGCGGTGGCGAGGACCAGGGCGGCGCTGACTTTCGGATCCTGCTCGGTGACGAGCCGGGCACGGAAGGAGGAGCGGACGGCGCGGTCGGGGTCTGCGGCGGTGGCCAGTGTGTAGGCGGCGTCGATACGTATCGACGGGTCGGGGTCGCCGAGAAGGGGGTGCAGGAGGGCGGTGTCGGCGGTGATCGCGCCCCGGGCAGCGGCGACCGACCAGCCAGCAGGGTAGCCGGTCACCTCGACACCGTAGTCGTCGTAGTCGTCGTACAGATCGCCGTCCTGGAAGTCGGCGCGGTGGAGCAGCAGTTCCTCGCGGGAGGCGACGCCGAAGTGGAGGGCGCGGGCCGGGCAGGCGGCCACGGCGAGAGCGTCGGCACGACAGGGATGGCGGGTGTCGGCGGCGATACGGATCAGGAACGGTACGGCGAGAACGGCGGCGGCCCGCATGTCGTTGGCGCACATGCCGCTCACCACGCCCGCTCCGGAACGACGGGAGCCGTCGGTGTGCAGCAGGTGAACGGCCTCCCTGACGTGTTCCCCCTGCGGGAAGCGCTCCCAGGGGACTTGGCCGAGCAGAAATCCATCCTTGGTCTCGGACCGGATGTCGGCCACCGCCACCCGCACGTCGAACGGCCCGCCCGCGAAAGAGGACAGATCCGCCCCGTCCGCCAACGCCCGGCACATCGCGAACGTCGGATCAGTCCGCCAATCGCCCACGTCGCACCACCCCACCGCCGATTCGAACCGGAGCCGATCATGCCACCCCCAGGCCCGCCTGTTCGAAGCGGAACGTTAAACGGCAAGCTCAGAGGCTGCGGGCGACGATGTCGCCGTAGGCGGTGGTCGCGTGGATGTTCAGGCCGGTGGCGCCTTCGGTGTTCTTCAGCGCGTTGTGGATCCGGCCGTAGGTGGTGCCGGCGTCCAGGGAGGCGGAGACGCCGCGGGCCGCGCCGACCGACACCTCACCGGCATCGGTGCGCAGCCTGACCGTGCCGCGCACGGCTTCGGCGATCCGGATGTCGCCCTTCTTGGTGCTGATCTCCGCGGGGCCGTTGAGGCGGCCGACCGCGACGTCACCGGCGAGCAGGGTGAGGCGGGCGCTCGCGGCCTCGTCGAGCTTGATCGATCCGTGCGAGCCCTCGAAGACGACGTCACCGAGCCGTCCGACGCCCCGGAATTCGGCGCTGGCCGCCTTCGCCTCGACCCAGGAGTCGGCGGGCAGTCGGACGGTCACCTCGATGGCTCCGGAGTTGCCGAGGATCCGATTCTGGACGGGAGCCTCGACGCGCAGGACCCCGCCGCCGAATTCGACCCTGGCCTGCTCGGCCGCCTTCACGTCGCGGCCGTTGGAGGCGTCCGCGGGCAGGACCTCGACCGTGGTGTCGGCCCGGTCGGCGGCGATGAACCGGATGCGCCCCGCGGGGATGTCGAGGACGGCGGCGATCGGGGCGGGGGTATCGAACTTCTGCATCGTGCTCTCCTTCGGCTTACTATTTCCGACAACGGAAAAGCTACGTTGCATTCAAGAATCACTCAACACACTCGTTGCATCCGATTTGCATAACTGCAGTTCACCGCCAACAAATCGTTGCAACGGCTTTGAATCTAACGCAACGAAAGATTGCACTCCGTTGCAATGAATGGGAAGTGAACGCTATGCTGGAGGCTCCGAGCAGCACGAAGGAGATCGCCATGCCGGGAGGCAGACTCACCCAGCAGGAACGCCAGCAGATCGCGCTGGGACTGGCCGACGGGCTCGCCTACGCGGAGATCGCCAGGCGTCTCGATCGTCCGACCTCGACGGTCACGCGTGAGGTGATGCGCAACGGCGGCCCCACCGCCTACCGCGCCGACCTGGCCCACCGCGCCACCGAACGCCGCACCCGCCAGCGCAGGCAGACCCCGCCCCGAGGGACGCAGGCGCCCGCGCCGACCCACGGACGCGACGCCGAGGCCGTGCGCGAGTACGAGGAGATGTTCACCACCCTCCTCATGGGACAGGGCCTGCCCAAGATGATGTCCCGGGTGCTGACCTGCCTCTACACCACCGACGCGGGCAGCCTGACCGCGTCCGAGCTCGTCCAGCGCCTCGAGGTCAGCCCGGCGTCCGTCTCCAAGGCGGTCGCGTTCCTCGAGAGCCAGGGCCTCATCCGCCGGGAACGGGACGAACGCCGCCGCGAGCGCTACCTCGTCGACGACGACGTCTTCTATCAGTCGACGATCGCCAGTGCCCGCTCCAGCGCCCAACTCGCCGAAGCCGCGCGGCAGGGCGTCGGCGTCCTCGGCTCCGACACCCCTGCCGCCGCACGCCTGGAGAACATCGCCCGCTTCGTCGACTTCGTCGCCGAGGGCATAACCCGCGCCGCGGAGCAGGCCCGGGAGGTCCTCCACACGAAAGCCAGAACGCCCTCGGGCGGCACTGCCGAGCCGAGTGCGGAGCGCGGATAGACGGCCGTGTTGCTGGTCACGCCCCCTGATGGTCACGGCCGCCGGCGCCCGGGCTGTGACCGTCAGCGGGTGTGGACCGAACCCGGGCGAAGTCCTGCCCGAACGCGAACCCGAACCCGAACCCGAACCCGAACGTACGGGACCGGCTCGGTGACCACCGACGACTCGAACTCGAACCCGCCGCCGTGGCCGGCACGTTGAACGTCGCCGCGAGCGTCCGCGGCTTCGCGGAATCGGCCGGGCGAGCCGGTGCTCTCCCTCCGGGACCCGCTGGGGCCTGTCCGGCCGTGACGGTGGTGCGGTCAGGACAGCGGGGGCAGTTCTCCGCCGGACGCACCGTCGTTCTCGGAGGACAACGACTCCTTGATCGCGCGGAAGGGGGGCGCGGAACACGACGCCGAAGGAACGGCCGGGCGCGCACGGCGGGCCGAGCCGGGGCTGCCAGGCACCGGGTGACCGTGCCGAGCCGTCGGGGCGCTGCCGCCGCCTCGCACTCGGTGTCGGCATCAACATCCGCATCCGCGTGAGAGTGGGCCGACCTTCCCTCCGGCTCCAGCGGCCGAACTGCCCGGGCGTAGGCTTCGCTCAGCACGGACTCGGCGGGGGGCGGGGCACATGACGGCTCGGACGGCAACGAGGTGGGGCTCGGCCCTCGATTCGGTGGTGGTGTACGCGCAGGGCGCGGTCTGCCGCCGCCTGGCCCGGGGCAGCGTGCCGCCGGACGGCCGGGTGCGGGTGACGGGACTGCCCCGCTCGCTGGACCCGGGGTCCCTGCGGGCCCGTGTCACCGGCACCCCCGGTGTAAGAGTCACCGAAGCACGGGTGGAGGTCGAGGCCGAGCCGCTCGCCGGGGCCGTCCCCGACGCGCTGCGGCGCGAGGTGGAGCGGCTGCGGGACGAGTGCGCGGCGGCTCAGGGGCGCCGAGACCGGCAAATGAGCCTGATCGAGGAGGTCAAGGCTCTGCGCCCGGTCCCGCCGGCCCGCAGGCGTGACGACCCGCACCGCCGCACTCCGGTCGACGCGTGGCTGGAGCTCGCCGAATTCGTCGACGAGCGGATGACCAGGCTGCACACCCGTCTCGTCGAGCTGGAGGAGGCACTGGGTCACGCCGAGCACGTGCTCTCCGTGGCCGCCGACCGGCTCGCCCGCGCCTCCACCGACGCACCGGCGGCGCACGTGGAGACCACGGTCTCGGCGGTTCTGACTCTCGACGGCGCCGGTGACGCGGAAGTGGAGCTCGAGTACGGCGTGCCGGGCGCGATCTGGGTACCGGCCTACCGGCTCACCCACCGGCAGGGCGACAGCAGCGGCCGTCTGGTGCTGCGCGCCTCGGTCGCCCAGCGCACCGGCGAGGACTGGACCGGTGTCCGCATCGCCCTGGCCACCGCCGACCTACGGCGCCGTACCGATCTGCCCAGGCTCCGCTCCCTCCGGATCGGACGCCGCCAGCCCGCGCCCCTGGCGTCCGGCTGGCGCGAGCCGCCGTCGGGCCTGGCCGACCTGTTCGCCGGGTACGACGTGGCGCCCCCTCGGCCGGCCGCGACCGTCACTCCCCTGACGCCCGGGGGCGGGCCCGTGGCGGCCGGCTTCGCGTCCGGTCCCGTTCCTGTTCCCGGTCCCGTTCCCGGTCCCGTTCCGCCGATGCAGCCGGCACCGCAGGGTTACGGCGAGTCGCTCGCCGCGGCGCCGCCGAGCTACGGCGCGCCGTCCCCGCTGCCCCCGCCGGGCAGCGCGGGCAGCGCCTACCCGGAGTCCTTCGGCAGCGGAACGAGCGAGTTCGCGCAGCCGGTCCCGTCACGGCCGGGCGGTGGGGGCCGGGGGCGGGCCCGCAGCATGCCCCCGGCGGCGCCCGCCGCCATGGCTCCCCCGGCTCCTGCTTTCGCGGCGGCGTCCCCGGCACCCGCTGTCCCCGGCGGGGCCGCACCAGCGCAGGCTGCGGCGCCGGCCGCCGGTCCGCCACGGCCGAGCGGCGCCGAACTCGACTACACCGCCCTCGCGTTGTGCGGCCCCGACGAGCAGGGCGGTCGCCGGGGCCTGCTGTTCCCGGACTCTCCCTTCGACCCGGTGGCGGCCGAGTACCGCCGCCGCGCCGAGGCGGTGACCACGCTGCCGCTGCCCGGACACGCCGTGCGGCCTCGCGAGTCGGCCGGCTCATTCGACCACCGCTTCGACGCTGCCGCCCGCGCCGACATTCCCTCGGACGGCACCTGGCACACCGTCACCGTCGGCGAGATCCCGGTCGGTCTGCGCACCGAGTACCTCTGCGTGCCGTCCGTGGAGCAGACCGTGTACGCGACGCTGGTGCTCTCCAACTCCACCGACCAGGCTCTGCTGGCCGGCCCGGTGGAGGTCACCGCCGGCGACGACCACCTGCTGACCACCGCCCTGCCCACGCTGGCTCCCGGCGGTGAGTGCCGGGTGGGGCTCGGGCCGGCCCAGGGCGTCCGGGTCACCCGCCGTACGAACCTGTACGAGTCGACCTCGGGGCTGCGCAACAGCACCACCGTGCTCGACCACCGCGTCCATGTGGAGCTGGCCAACCAGCTCGCCGAGCCTGTCACCGTCGAGGTCCGCGATCGGGTCCCGGTCACCTCCGACGCGGACATCCGGATCGAGGAGCGCGCCGACTGGACGGCGCCCCGCGACGGCACGGGCCCGGAGCAGCACGCACCTGGCACCCGCGTATGGCGGGTGGACCTGCCCGCAGGCGCCACCACCGCCCTCGACGGCGGCTACGAGATCCGCATCGCGTCCGCCAAGACGCTGGCCGGCGGCAACCGCAGGAGCTGACACATCCCATGTCCATGGCACCGGAGCCGATTCCCCTTCCCGTCACCGCCGTCACCTGCCTGGAGGACCGCGCCCACGTCGAGCGGACCACCGTGCTCGGCCTCGAGGCGGGAGTCCAACGGCTGCGCCTCGGACCCGTCAGCGCGCTGGCCGTCGACCGTACGCTCCACGCCGAGCTGACCGCCGAACACCCGGCGACCGTGCTCGACGTGCGGATCGTCCGCGACTGGACGCCGCGCGGGCCGCGGCCCGCCGACGGCGACTCCGCCCTGCGCCACCGTGTGCACACGCTCGAAGAGGAGTCGCTCGCCCTGGGGCGCCGCCGCGACCGGCTGCACGCCCGACTCGACGCGCTGGGCCGTCTCGCCGCCGATCTGCTGCGCGAGATCGGCGAAGGCGCCGGCTCAGGAGAGAGCGAGGCGCTCCGCTGGACCCGTGAACTGGACCGGGTGGACGAGGAGCGCGACTCCTACGGCGAGCAACTGCGCACCGTGGAAGCCCGGCTGGCCGCCCTCGGTTCCGAACTCGCCGAGACCTGGCGGGCCCTGAACCTCGCCGAGGAGCAACCTGCCGAACTCGTCGGGTACATCGAACTGACCGTCGAGGCCCCGGTCGCCGGGCCGGCCGGGCTGCGCCTCGGCCACCTCACACCGTGTGCGCTGTGGCGGCCCGCCTACCGGGCCGTACTCGACGGCGACTCCCTCACGCTGGAGACCGACGCGATGGTCTGGCAGCGCACCGGCGAGGACTGGTCCGACGTACGGCTGACGCTGTCGACGGCCCGCTCGGCGCAGTCCACCGAGCCACCCCGGCTGGGCGAGGACCGGCTGACGCTCCAGGACCGCACCTCCGCCGAGCGCCGCACCGTCGACGTCGAGCTGCGCGAGGAGGTGATCGCGGACCTCGGTCCGGCACCGGTGCTCGGTCTGCCGGGAGTGGACGACGGCGACGAGGTACGGGTGCTGGACGCCCCCGCACCGGTCTCCGTGCCCTCGGACGGCCGCGCCCACCGCGTGCCGCTCTCCTCCTTCACCACGACCGCGAGCATCGAGTACGCCTGCGCACCCGAGCTGTCCCCGCTGGTCACCCAGGTGGCGCGGTTCGACAACCGGTCCGGCCACGCGCTGCTCGCCGGACCCGTCGACCTCATCCGGGGCAGCGGATTCACCGGTCGCGGCACCCTGGACTTCACCGCTCCCCACGCCCCCGTCGAACTCGCCTACGGCAGCCGCGACGACCACCGGGTCGTCCGGCACACCGAGGAGACCAGGGAGACCGCCGCGCTCACCCAACGGACCGTGGTCACCCGCACCGTCCGCCTCCACGTGTCCCGGTTCTCCTCACCCGGCGAACACGGCGACCGGGTGATCGTCCTGCGCGAACGGATCCCGGTCTCCGAGGTGGCGGCGGTGGAGGTACGGCTGCGCAAGGAGGCCTGCTCTCCCGCCCCCGACACGATCGACGCCGAGGGGATCGCCGGCTGGAGCCTGGCCCTGCCACCCGGCGGCCGACGCACCGTCACCCTGGTCTACGAGCTGTCGGCAAGCGCCAAGGTCGCCGGGCTGTGAGCCGTGCCGCCCCTCGCCTCCTGCCGTGACGAGCGACGGCGGCCCGGCCGGGCCTCGGTGATCACCTCTCCGGGGGAGCTGCCACCGTGGTCCGCGCGACCGGCGACGAGGCTGTTCAGCCGGTCAGGTGGCGTTCCAGCCAGTCCGCGGCGGCCCGCCGGAACAGCCGCCGGTTGTCCGCGCGCAGGAAGTCGTGCCCCTCGTCGCGCAGAGTGAGCAGCTCGGCCGGGATGCCCCGGTCGCGCGCCGCCCGTACGAACTGCTCGGACTCCACCGGCGGCACGTTGGTGTCGTGTTCGCCGTGGACGGCCAGCACCGGGACGCGCAGGGCGTCGACGCGGGTCATCGGCGAGAGTTCGCGCAGCAGTTCGCGGTCACGCTCGGGGTGGCCGTACTTGTGGGCCGCCGACTCGGCGAGCCAGGGCTCCGTGCCGGCGAAGAAGGTGGCGAAGTCCGACATGCCGCAGACGGCGACGCCGGTGCGGAACAGGTCCGGATGCCGTACGAGGGAGGCGAAGGTGAGGTAGCCGCCGTACGAGCGCCCCATGACCGCCAGGCGGGTCGGGTCGGCGGGGCCCGCGGGCACCGCGTGGGCCGCGCAGTCCGCGACATCGTCCAGCGCGGCGAAGCGTCCGGCGCCCAGGTCCGCGTCGACGAACGATCTGCCGTGCCCGGAGGAGCCTCGGACGTCGGGGGCGAAGACGTCCAGTCCCCGTCCGGTCAGTTCGTGGTAGAGCGGGCTGAAGACCGGGCGTTCCTGCTCCTCAGGACCACCGTGCAGGTGGATCACACAGGGGGCGGGGTCCGCCGGCGGCCGGCCCGGGGCCCGGTAGTACCAGCCGCTGAGGGGTAGCCCGTCGCGCGCTGTGAGGCGCAGGAGGATCGGGCGCACCGGCGGACGTGCGGGCCCTGCGGCGTCCTCGTCACGGGACGACCAGGGGGTGCGCAGCAGGGACACGCCCTCGAAGGACGACCACACCCCGGGCCGGCGCTGGGACCCGGACAGGGCCGACAGCAGTCCCCGCGGGCCGGCCGCCTCGACGCGGGTGACGACCTCGTGGGGCAGGGGAACGTGCGTCGTCGGCAGCGGGGCGTACGGTGCGCGGCGGGCCGGGAGGATCTCGACGAGTTCCAGCCGGCTCGCGCCCCGTTCGTTCCAGGACAGCGCGGCGGTGTGGCCGTCGTGCGACACAGCCAGGAGGTCGAGGTCGCTGTCCGGCCGTTCCGCCACGACGGATCTGCCGCGCGGTCGGCCGTCGGTGCCGAGGGCGACGGCGAGAAGGGCCGCGTACTCGCGTTCGGCGTCGCTGCGCAGCCACAGTGTCCGCCCGTCGGGCGAGAACCGTCCGATCCACGGATCGCCGTCGGCGACCGGCACGGTGCACGTCGTTTCGGAGTCGGTCGTGCGTCGGACGACCGCCTCCCGCCGTCCTCGCGGCCCCCGGCGCAGCAGCACGAGCCTGCCGTCGCGGCTGATGTCGCACACCCGCAGGGTGGCGGCGTGCGTCTCCGTGGCGAGCAGTACGGGGGACGCCAGACCGTCGGGATCGATCAGGTAGGCCGACAGCCCGCCGTCGGGACGGACCGCCGGTACCGGGGGCTCCGTGGCGTCGACCACCGTCACGGTCTGGCCCGTCCCCCGTGCGGTGTCGTACGGAGTTCCGCCGAGGAGTGTCGCCCGGCCGCCCCGGTCGGCCCAGTTCGTGGGCAGAACGCCGTCCGCCCGGGTCGGTCCCGCACCGTTCGTGACGCCGCGGGTGTCCGGGGCGGCGAGCGTGACGGCGACGGCCGAGCCGTCGTGCGCCCAGCAGCCCAGGTGGGCGGTGTGGCCCGGGTCGGCCCCGGCCAGGACGCGGCGGCCGGTGCCGTCGGGTCGTACGCACAGCACCCGGGAGTGCTCGCCGCCGCCCGGGGCCGTGGTGTAGGCGATCCAGCGGCCGTCCGGTGACCAGGACACCTCTTTGACGGGGTCCGGGAAGGAGTCGAGCAGGTGCACCTCGCCCCCGTCCACTGGCCCGGCCCACAGTTGCGGAACACCGCCCCGGTCGCAGATGAAGGCCGCCTCGGAGCCGTCGGGGTGGGCGGAGGGATACCAGCAGCCGTGGGAGCGCAGCCGCGTCACGGCGTCCCGCGGACCGCTCGTCTCGGGCAGGAGAACCGGCGCCGGGGCCGGGGCGGCGGGGGTGGCGCTACGCGCTTCCGCCGACCGGGTGACGGGGGGCGGCGGAGCGACCGGGTCGTCGCTCCGGGCCGTCGGTGTGCTCCGCCCGTCACTCACGTGATGCCGTGCGTCTGAAGCCATATCTCCAGCAACGCTACCTGCCACAGGGCGTTCGCTCCCCGTTTGGTGCGGTGCTCGTCGGGCGCCTCCAGGAGCTGGGACACGTAGGGCTCCTGGAAGAGGCCGCGCCGCCTCGCCTCGGGTGCCTCGAGCGCTTCGCGTACCCGTTTCAGCACGGGGCCCGCCATGTGCCTGATCGCGGGGACCGGGAAGTAGCCCTTGGGCCGGTCGACGATGTCCCGGGGCAGCAGCTGACGTCCGGCCGCCTTCAGTACGCCCTTGCCGCCGTCGGCCAGCTTGAGTTCCGGCGGGCAGGCCGCGGCCAGCTCGACCAGTTCGTGGTCGAGGAACGGCACGCGGGCCTCCAGCCCCCAGGCCATGGTCATGTTGTCGACCCGCTTGACCGGGTCGTCGACGAGCATCACGTGCGTGTCCAGGCGCAGGGCCGCGTCCAGGGCCGTCTCGGCTCCGGGGACCGCCATGTGGTCCCGGACGAAACGGCCCGAGACGTCGTCGTCGGGCAGCATGGCGGGTTCCAGGACCCGGCTGAGGTCGGCATGCGGCCGGTCGAAGTACGTGTCGGCGTACCGCTCGGCCGCGTCCGCGCGGGCGGCCTCGGCGAGCCGCGGGTACCAGTGGTAGCCGGCGAGCACCTCGTCGGCGCCCTGCCCGCTCTGCACGACCTTCACCTCCTTCGACACCTGCTCGGACAGCAGATAGAAGGCGACCACGTCGTGGCTGGTCATCGGCTCGCTCATGGCCGCGACGGCACCGTCCAGGGCCGTCGACACCCGGTCGGAGGGCACCATCAGCCGACGGTGGTCGGTGCCGAACTCCCGGGCCACCAGATCCGAGTACCGGAACTCGTCGCCCTCTTCCCCGCCCTCGGACTCGAACCCCACGCTGAACGTCATCAGGTCCCGCTGCCCCTCCTGGGCCAGCAGGGCGACGATCAGACTGGAGTCCAGGCCGCCGGAGAGCAGGACGCCGACCTGGACGTCGGAGACCATGCGCCGGCGTACGGCCGTGCGCAGCGCGTCCAGCATCGCGTCACGCCAGTCGTGCGCACCCATGGCCGCGTACTCGGCCCGGCGCGTGTACGACGGCTGCCAGTAGCAGTGGTCGTGCTGGGTGCCGTCCGGTTCGACGACCCGCACGGTGGCCGGCGGGAGCTTGCGCACACCGCGGAGGACGGTGCGCGGCGCGGCGACCGTGGCGTGCCAGCTCAGGTACTGGTGGACGGCCACCGGGTCGAGTGAGGTGTCAACATCGCCGGCGGCGAGAAGGGCGGGCAGGGAGGACGCGAACCGCAGCCGCCCCGGCGTGCGTGCCAGGTACAGGGGCTTGATACCGAGCCGGTCGCGCCCCAGTACCACGCGCCCTGACCGGTGCTCGACGAGGACGAAGGCGAACATGCCGTGGAAGCGCTCCACGCAGGCGGTGCCCCACTGCCGGTAGGCCTTCAGCACCACCTCGGTGTCGGACGTCGTCGTGAACCGGTGTCCCAGACGCCGCAGCTCTTCGCGCAGCTCCCGGTAGTTGTACACGCAGCCGTTGAAGACTCCGGTGATCCCGGCGTGGGAGTCGGTCATCGGCTGCGCCGCGAGGTCCGACAGGTCGATGATCTTCAGTCGCCGATGTCCCAGCGCAACCGCGCCCCGCGTCCAGATTCCCCGGCCGTCGGGACCACGGGCGGCGAGCCGCTCGCTCATGCGCTCGACGGCCGCGAGATCGGGTCGGTGACCGTCGAAGCGGATCTCCCCGCTCAGACCGCACATGACGTGCCGCCTCCGTTTCGTTCAGTGTGCGCCGAGCGCCGGAACATGGGTGCCGGACGGTCGGCGCAGGACGATGGGTCGTCCGTGTCCATGGTGATTCACCTGCGGGTCAGCGGCCGTGCGAACCGGCGGGAGGGGTCTGTCACCCCCGCGGCGGGCGGAAGGTTCCTGCGGCGGGTGGCCGCCGCCCTGCCGGACGCGCGTTCGCCGCGGGTCTCGGCGATCAGCATGTCGACGCAGGCCAGCAGATCCTCTTCCTCGGCGCTGTGGCGCATGCGGCGAGCCGCACTGCCGTCGGCGATGGCCTCCTGCGCCAACGCGAGGACGGTCTCCCAGTCGCCGTGTGCCTCCAGGGCGGGGCGCAGCCGGGCGAGCAGCCTGTGCACGACCCGCCCTGCGGGCGCCTCCTGGTGGGTCTCGGGGTCCACCAGGCCTCCTTCGAGTCCGGACCGGGCCGCCCGCCAGGAGGCTCCGCGCAGCCACTCGTGCCGGCCGTCGCAGCCCGGGGCACCGTCCGTCCGAAGCCTCTCGCGGGCCTCGGTGACCAGGGCGCGGAACAGACCGGC
Source organism: Streptomyces sp. NPDC060002 (assembly GCF_042737245.1). NCBI lineage: Bacteria > Bacillati > Actinomycetota > Actinomycetes > Kitasatosporales > Streptomycetaceae > Streptomyces > Streptomyces sp. NPDC060002. The sequence goes on along the minus strand of NZ_JBHWUW010000041.1, from coordinate 56,885 downwards.
GACGAGCACTACGGTCTCCGCGCGCGGGCAGGAATCGCAGATGCGCAGTTCCAGCGTCTGGAGGTGCGAGGAGGGGCGTACGTCGTAGTAGATCATCCCCGCGTCGCTGATGATCCCGGCCCGGACGAGGTCGCGCACCGTGGCGTCGTACTCGGCCGCGCTCGCGAAGCAGCCGACCGGGCCCGCGGTGGGCCAGCGCTGCCAGAGCATGGTGCGCCAGCTCGCGTACCCGGTGTCGGCCCCCTGCCAGAACGGCGAACTGGCGGAGAGCGCGAGAAGCACGGGCAGCCAGGGAGAGACGGCGCACATCACTCGCACCGCCGTGTCGCGGTCGGGTACGTCCACATGGACCTGGGCACCGCAGATGAGCTGCTCGTCGGCGACCGTGCGGTAGTCCTCGACCATGCGGCGATAGCGCGCTCCGGCGGTGGGGTGCGCGGCTGCCGCGGGTGCGAGTGGCGCCGAGCCGGCGGCCACCGCAGCGAGTCCCAGCGAGGACGCGGCCGCGTCGAGCTGCCGTCTCGTCTCGGTGAGGTCGGCGTACAGATCGTCGAGGGACGTGTGCACCTGGCTGTTCGACTCCACGGTCGACTGGTGCAGTTCGGTGGTGAAGGTATGCCGCGGGAGGCGTCGCAGGAGCGAATTGGCGCGTGGCACGAGTAGCCCGCTCTCCACCTCCAGGACGTGGAACTCCTCCTCCACTCCGATACGAACGCTCACGGTCACTCCTCGGGGTGATGCGGAGCGGCTGTTCGCCGCAGGCGAAGGGTCCCCCACCGGCGCACACGGCGGCAGGTGAGGGACTCCGAGTCACCAGAACGCGGATTTATAAGCACACATTGCGTATGCGACGTGAGCAAATCACAGCTGAGCGGCTGCACAACCCGCGACCTCTGGGTTCCGGCAGCGACCGACACCGCCGACTGTGCCGTCGCGAAGACCCCCGAGGTGCCCACGACGGCGGGACCACGACGACGGAAGCGCATCCGCACCACCGATGCGAAGCTCACTTCGAATGGAACCCGGGAGCGTTGTGCCGAGATCGATCCGGGTCAAGGGTGAGAAGCCGGCCGGGGGGTACGCGGACGGTCGATCAGAGAGCGTCGGAGAGCGTGGGCGGTGCAGTCGCCCGCACCGGTTCCGGGAGGAGTTCGTCATGCCGCGGGGTTCCAGCTCGAAGCGTGAGCGTCAGTACGAGCACATCAAGGAGAGCGCCGAGAATCGTGGCACCTCCACGGACCGCGCCAAGGAGATCGCGGCACGCACGGTGAACAAGGAACGGGCCCGTGCCGGCGAGTCGAGGACGGCGAGCAGGACGTCCACAGAGGACAGGAAGTCCGCCTCGCAGCGCGGCGGCGAGCGCTCCCACAGCGGGTCCCAGGGGCCGACGAAGGACCAGCTCTACGCGGAGGCGAAGAAGCGCGGGATCGAGGGCCGTTCATCGATGAACAAACAGGAACTGACCAAAGCCCTCGGCCACTGACCAGCACACAGCCCATCGACCGAGTGCGCCCCCGCGCCCCGGTCACCGTGCAACGGACGCCCGCCCGCGCGCAGTTGCGGCAAACCGGCGCACACCCGCCTCCTGGGCACCTCAATCCGGTCCGAGCCGACCTGAGCGCTGCGCCCGCCCGGCGGCCTCCCGTACCGGCGGGTGACGTACCCGCTCTAGCTAGAGCAGGCGCAGAACGCCGACGACCTTCCCGAGGATCTGCGCCTGGTCGCCGCGGATCGGCGCGTAGGCCGGGTTGCGGGGCATGAGCCACACCTGTCCGTCCTGCCGGCGCAGCACCTTGACGGTGGCCTCGTCGTCCAGGAGCGCGGCGACGACGTCTCCGTGATCGGCGCTGTCCTGGCGTCGCACGGTCACGATGTCGCCGTCGCAGATCGCCGCGCCGATCATGGAGTCGCCGGAGACCGTCAGGGCGAACAGGTCGCCGTCGCCCACGACTTGGCGGGGCAGGGCGTAGACGTCCTCGACCATCTCCTCGGCGAGCAGCGGAGCGCCGGCCGCGATCCGCCCGACGAGCGGCACATCCACCCGCGACTCGCTCCTGCCGCCCAGGTCGGGCGCCCACGAGGGCCGGACCCGGTAGGCGCGGGGGCGTTGCGGGTCCCGGTAGAGCACGCCCTTGCGCTCGAGGGCCATCAGCTGATGGGCGACCGAGGACGTGCTGGCGAGCTCCACGGCCTGGCCGATCTCCCGCATCGACGGCGGGTAACCCTGCCGTTCGACCGACTCCGTGATGTAGCGGACGATGGCCGACTGGCGACTCGTCAGCTCTCCCTCTGCGGTCCGGGGCCCCGGGGGACGGCCCCGGCGGGCGGACGCGGTGTTCTCCATCCGGGGCACCTCCGTGCAAGATCGTTCGGAATGACCCTAACCTGCCATCCCCATAAATGGAACACCCTATCGAATCCTGAGGGCTCGGGGGGCTCGGGGGGCTCGGGGGGCTCGGGGGGCTCGGGGGGCTCGGGGGGCTCGGGAGCCAGGATGCGGACTCGGTGGTGCTTCCATCCGGCCGGCCAACGTCCCGCGACTTCGGCCGACTCACACCGTGGCACGTGGGGCAGCCCGAGCTGTACCCGCAGGGCCGTTCGGTCGGCGGCTTCTCCATCCTGGCGCTCGCACAGTCCGCCCCCGAGGCACTGCGCACCCTCACCGAGCGCGCCTTCCGCACGGTCTCCGACGGCACCGTGAGCCTTCCGGTCACCGCCGAGTTCCCGTTGGCGGACGCGGCCGAGGCGCACCGGCTCATGGGCGGGCGCACGTGCACGGGAAAGCCGCTGCTGCGGGCGGCCGACCGAGGGACGTCATAGGCCTCGCCACCGTCGGCCAGGACAGAGCCCGATCCGCGACGCTACGCACCCGCCTCGACTCGCCCCCGGCACAGGCTCGCCGACGAACCACTTCGCACATTTGTACTGGATGGTACCGAACATCCCATAGGCGGATTTTCGCCAGTAGGGTGAGCGGGCGGTCGAGCGAAGGACACGCCGCCACCGGGGAGTTCCGGATGTGCCGCCCTTTCGTCTGCCGCTGTTCCGGAACTTCGGGCGGCCGAGCTTTTGTCGCGCTGCCCTGTGCCACCAGGGGGGCAGAGCCATGCGGGTACTCGCGGACCGATACGAACTGGTCGAGGCGGTCGGACGCGGGGGAATGGGTGAAGTCTGGCGCGCCACCGACCGGGAACTCGGCCGCACCGTCGCGGTGAAGGTGTTGCCGCCGGAGCTCACCCGGCACGAGGAGTTCCGCGTCCGGTTCCGCCGGGAGGCGCGCACCGTGGCCTCGCTCAACCACCGGAACGTCGCCGTGCTGCACGACGTCGGCGAGGACGCCACCGACGGCGAGACGACTCCGTTCCTGGTCATGGAGTTCATCGAGGGGCGCACTCTGACCGCCGCTCTGACGGACGGCGCGTTCACGGTCGTCAGGGCGCTGGCGGTCGCCAGGGACATCGCCGACGCCCTCGCCCACAGCCACGCCCAGGGCCTGATCCACCGCGACATCAAGCCGTCCAACGTCATGCTGACGTCCGAAGGCGGCATCAAGGTCCTGGACTTCGGGATCGCGAAGGTCGTCGCGGAGACCACCACCCGCCTCACCGCGACGGGCATGACGGTGGGCACCCCCGCCTACCTCTCCCCCGAGCAGCTCACGGGCCGGCCGGTGGACGGCCGCTCCGACCAGTACTCCGCGGGCTGCCTGCTCTACGAACTGCTCACCGGACGCCCGCCGTTCCTCGGTGACTCCCCCTTCGCGGTGATGCACCAGCACATCAGCGAGGAACCGGTCCCGCCCTCCCGGCTGCGCCCGCAGATCCCGGCCGTGGTGGACCACCTCGTGCTGCGGACCCTGGCGAAGGACCGTGAGCAGCGGCCGGGCAGCGCGGCGGAGCTGCGGGACGCGTTGGCGGCGACCCTCATCGCGCTGAGCGCGCCGGCCCCACGGACCGCCGCCCCGGCCCCGGGCGGCGCGCCGCCCGCGCCCACCGTGCCGCCCGCGCGCGCCAAAGCCGACTCGAGAGTGGGTCCCGGGCACACGGCGCTGGCACAGCAGGAGACGCGTACCGCGCTGACGCCGCCCAGGCCCGCCGTCCCGCCTCCCGGCGGTCCGGTCGGCTCGGCCGTGCCCGGCGTGGTGGACGGTGCCCGGACGCCGCCTGCCGCGCCGACGAGCGGCGGTCCGTCGCCCGCGCCGGGCGAACGGCGGTTCACCATCACGTCCGGCAGGATCGTCGCCCTGCTGGGGATCGTCGCCTCCGGTGTCGTCAGCATCGGCTGTCAGGACACGTACGGTGACTCGTCCGACGGGCTCGTCGGTGTGTGGGTGCTCGCCGTCGTGCTCGGACTGGCCCTGTTCCGCTGGCTTCCGCTCGCCTCGACCGTCCTGTGGTGGGGGGCCGGGGCCCTGGTCATGGCGAGCGTCGCGATCGGCGCGGGCGTAGAAGACTACGGCTACACCTCGGTCACGGAGAGCAACTTCAGCACCCTCTACTACTACGACTCCTCCTACGGCGCCTACTACCAGCTGCCGGCCGACTCCTCCGGCTACCGGCTCTTCGAGGACGACTACAGCGGCGGGTACGACCCCGCGCAGGCCGAGGTGAGCCACGACTACACCGTGCACGACAACGTCGAGATCCTCGCCGTTCCGGCCCTCGCCCTCGCCGTGCTCTGCCTCGTCCGCGCGTTGAGCCGCCGACGCCCCTCGCCCCTCGCGGCGGCCGCCGGCCTGACGCTGGGCGGCCTGGGAGTCGGCTGGCTGGCCCTCGGTTCGGACGAGCAGACCGGGGTGTTCACGGTGGCCTGGGCGGTGATCGTCATCGTCGCCGTCGTCCAGGAGATCCGCGCCCGCAGGAACGCCCCGCCTCGTGTCCGCCGCCGGCTGCGGTTCGTCACGGCCGAATAGCGGGCCGCGGTCGCTTGCGGGAGACGGCGCTTGCGGGAGACGGTCCGGTCGCTTGCGGGAGACGGGGAACCGCGTGACGCTCCGGGGCCTCCCCGCCCCCGAGGCGCGCGTCTCACGAGGTCCGTGCCACCCGGTCGGCCCGGGCGAACTTCGCGACCGCCGCCGGGGTGACCGGGGTGAAGAAGTTGACGAGGTTGCCGTCGGGGTCGCGGAACAGCAGCGCCCGGTTGCCCCAGGGCATGGTGGTGGGCTCGTTGACGAAGTCGGTCACGAAGCCGGTCAGGTTCCCGTGCACACGGTCCACGTCGTCGACCAGGAACTCGAGGATCACACTGTGGTTGTCGGCCGGACGGGACGAGCCCGGCGCGAACAGCGGGACCGTACGGGTGCCGGCGATGGCGAGGGTGGCGCCGGGGGTCTCGAGTTCGGCGAAGTCCTCGGTGAACCACGTGGCGGGCACCCCGGTGGCCCTCTCGTAGAACTCGACGAGGCGTGCGACGTCACCGGTGATGATCCGGATCGAGACGAAGTCCATGGTGTTCTCCCTGGTGCGTGGAGCGGCGGCGGTGTGCCGAGCCGTTGCGCTTCGCACGCTAGAACAAATTGTGGACAGAATCGGTCCACTATCCGCGCTAGGCTCGGAACATGTCCCGACCCACCGGCCGCGTGCTCACCCTCCTGGAACTGCTCCAGTCGGGCGGCACCCGGACCATGCGCGAACTCGCCGACCGGCTCGGCGTGGACGGCCGCACCGTGCGGCGGTACGTGGACCAGCTGATCGACCTCGACGTGCCCGTCGAGTCGGTACGCGGCCGCTACGGCGGCTACCGCCTCGCCCCCGGCCACCGCCTGCCTCCGCTCATGCTCGGCGACGACGAGGCGATCGCCGTACTGCTCGGCCTCGTCGCCGGCCGCCGAACGGGGCTGACTACGACAGCGACCGCGAGCGAGACGGCGGCGGCCAAGATCCGGCGCGTGCTGCCCGAGCGCCTCGCCCGCCGGCTCGACACGGTCCTGGAATCCCTCGCCTTCACGGAACCGCCCGGCGAGTTCGCCACCCCTGACGCCGGGGTGCTGCTCACCGTCGCCGACGCGGTACGTCATCGCCGGCCGGTCTCGATCAGGTACACCGACCGCGACGGCCGTCGCAGCGACCGCACGCTGCACCCGTACGGGGTGGTGGCCCACGCGGGCCGTTGGTACGTCACCGGCACGGACCCCGGGATCGGGGAGGAGCGGACCCTCCGGCTCGACCGCATCGCCGACGCGAGGACGCTGCCCGGCTCGTTCGAGGCACCCGCCGGACCCGATCCGGCACAGCGTGTCCTGTCCGGGTTCGCCACGGCGGCGTACCGGCATGAGGTGACCTTGCGGATCCACGGCACGGTCGAGCAGATCCGCGCCCGGCTTCCCGCGAGCGTCGCGAGCGTGGAGGATCCCGCGTCCGGGGCGGGCGCGGATCCGGCGACCGAGCGCTGGCTGCTCGTCGAACTGCGGGCGGAACGACTCGACTGGCTGCCGCCGGTACTCGCCTCCCTCGACCGGCCGTTCACCGTCGAGCGCCCCGACGAACTGCGGGACCTCGTCGTCGCGCTCGCGGACCGCCTCGCGGCCTACGCCCGGGGGACGGCGCCTCGCTGACGTGCGCCGTAAGGTGGGCGGTGAGGATTCACCCGTTTGATCCGTTCAGTCCCGCTCCAGCCGAACCGGAACGTACATGCACTCCCCGTCCGCCGCCCCGGACGACGGCTCCGACGCCCTGTTCGGGCTCGACGCCCTCGACCCCGGGCCCGCCGCTCCGAACACCGGCCGGCCGTCCTTCCGTGACTCCGACGCCGCGCGGCGACTGCTGCCCGTACGGGAGATCCACGCCGAACCCGCGGCCGCCGCCTCCCCGCGCGGCAGGCAGATCATCGCCCGGTTTCCCGAGGCGCGGCTGGTCGAGGTCGAGTCCCACTGGGGCATCCCGGGGCTGCACGGCAACGAGGGCAACGTCGCGCGCTGGGTGCGCGTCAAGGGCGAGACGCTCGTCCTCGGGGAGCGGAAGTCGCCGAGGACGCGTCCCAACGGCCGGTCCGCCGACTGGATCGCTCCGGGCGCCTCCAACGGCTGCGCGATGGCCTGCGCCTACTGCTACGTGCCGCGCCGCAAGGGTTACGCCAACCCGGTCACCGTCTTCACCAACATCGACCGGATCATCGCCCACATCGGCCGGCACATCGCCCGGCAGGGCCCGAAGCCCGAGCCGAACCAGTGCGACCCCAAGGCCTGGGTGTACGACATCGGAGAGAACGGCGACTGCTCGGTGGACGCTCTGATCTGCGACAACACCGCGGATCTCGTCCACGCCTTCCGGCAGTGGCCGACGGCCAAGGCGTCCTTCGCGACCAAATTCGTCAACCCGGACCTGCTGGCACTGGACCCGCGCGGCCGGACCCGCATCCGCTTCTCCGTCATGCCCCCGGACGACTCGCGGCTGCTGGACGTGCGCACCTCACCGGTCGCCGAGCGGATCGCCGCCGCCGCGGACTTCCTGGACGCGGGTTACGAGGTGCACTTCAACCTCTCCCCCGTCGTCGTCCGCCCCGGCTGGGAAGCGGCCTGGACGGAACTCCTCGAGCATCTCGACGACGTCCTGCCCGACCGGGTGAAGCGGCAGGCCGCAGCCGAGGTGATCATGCTGACGCACAACCGGGAACTGCACGAGGTCAACCTCGGCTGGCACCCTCGCGCCGAGGACGCCCTGTGGCGACCGGACCTCCAGGAGACCAAACGCTCCGAGAACGGCGCGCTGAACGTCCGCTACGCGAGCCCCGTCAAGGCGCGGGCAGTGGACCGGCTTCGTGCGCTGATCGCCGCCCGCGCCCCCTGGCTGCGCGTGCGCTACGCGTTCTGAGCCGAGCCGGGCGACACGCTCAGCCGTAGGTGTCGGGGCTGATGGAGATCTGCCCGCCGTCGGCACCCGGATCCCGCCCCACTCCGCAGCCCCTTTCATACGCCCCCGTTCCCAGTGTTCGGGCTGGACGGTATGGGCGCCGGTGTACAGCGGCGCGGATATCGGCGAATTGACCGGTGGACCGGGCGAGCCCGGTGAAGGCGTGCCCCCGAGGGTCCAGGGGCGACGACCGTAGGCCGTCGGCCTGCCGCTGTGTCCTGGGTTACGAGAAGGAGAGGAGTGGAGAAGTGTCGCCTGGTGACTATCGGGTGACCGCTACCCGCCGGGCGATTTGTCGGCTCCCAGGGAACGATGGGAGCGCGTCAACACGAGCGACCAACCGTCGGCACACCCGCGCGGAACATCCGAACCGCGCCGGAAGGACATGTCATGACCTCCACCCCTCCCAAGGCTCCGACCTCACCCGGAGTGCGGTCCTGGTGGGGAATCCCGTACGCCACCGCCGAGCGGTACCGCCGCCCCGTGGTCGCGGACTTCGATCCGGACCTCCCCTACGACCGCAAGGGCGTCGTCTCGATCCAGCCCGACAGCGGCGACTGGCTCGAAGCGGACAACGGGATGGGCGAGGACTGCCTGAACCTGAACGTGTGGACTCCCGATCAGCCGGCCGACAAGGCGCTCCCGGTGACCGTGTACATCCACGGCGGCGGATTCGAGTACGGCGCGAACACGCAGATCACCTCGAACGCCGCCGGTCTCGCCGCGACGGGGCGCGTGGTGGGCGTGTCCGTCAACTACCGGCTCGGCGCCCTGGGCCCACTCTCGCTCTCGCAATACGGCGGGAAGCTCGCCGAGGCCAGCAACCTCTTCCTCCAGGACATCATCGCCGCGCTCACCTGGATCCAGCGGAACATCGCCCACTTCGGCGGCGACCCCGACAACGTCACCGTCTACGGCCACAGCGGCGGCGCCTACTCCTCCCTCGGACTGCTCGGCGCCTCTTCTGCCGACGGCCTGTACCGGCGCCTGGCCGGGTTCTCCGGCGGGCCCGCGCGCTCCGTCCCGGCCTGGTGGGCCGAGGAACTCGCACACCTGTTCGTTACCGAACTCGGCGTCGCGGACAACCCGGAGAAGCTGCTCGACCTCGACCCGCTCTCCCTGCGGGACGCCCTGCGCAAGGTCCTCCCGACGGACCTCGGAGTCCGCGGCGGGGTGGACAACAAGGCCACCGGCGTCGTCCTGGACATCGGGCAGCCCGGCGCGGTGGTGCACGCTCACCCCATGGACGTCCTCGCCTCGGGCGCGCACCGCGACGTCGACATCCTGCTGAGCATGGCCAGTGACGACATGGGCTGGTGGGTGGCGAACGACCTCGACCGGTTCGACCCGGGCACCCGCGACCGCGTCGTCGACGAGGTCGCGGGGTGGCGCATTTCCCGCTCCCGCGCCCAGAAGATCGTCGACGCCTACGACCAGGGCGGCCGTACCCCGGCCGAGGTCCGCGCCGCAGTCATGGCGGACTACCTCTTCGCGATCCCCGCCGCCCGCGGCGCCCTGGCCCACGCCGCCGCCGGCGGCAACGCCCACCTCCTGATGATCGGGCCCGCCGAGGGCGCGCCCGCGGTGCACGGCACGGAGATGTACGCCCTGGTCGGCCAGGAACAGCCGGGCCGCAGCGCCGAACAGGCCGAGCGTGACACCCGTATCCGCGACACCGTGCTCGACTTCGCCACCGGTGAGCACTCCCGCCTGTGGCCCGCCGTCACGGACAAACCCACCTCGGAAACCATCGGCAACTCTCCCTTCGAGGGCACCGCCCACTACCAGCAGGTCCTCGACCTGTGGGAAGGCATCGACCGCCCCTGACGGTCACCGGGCGATCCGGAAACAGCGCACCAGAGGGTGAACAGAGTGAGGAACTCGGCATGAGCCAACCGACAGCAGCAGCAGCCGGCGGCGCCGCACCGGCGACGATGCGGGCCGTCGTCGTGACCCGGCCCGGCGGCCTGGACGCACTGGAGATCAAGGATGTGCCGGTGCCCGTACGCAAGCACGGCTGGGTGCGGATCAAGGTGAAGGCGTTCGGCGTCAATGAGTCCGAGGTCCTCACCCGCAAGGGCGAGTCGGACGCGGTGGTCACCTACCCGCGCGTTCCCGGCATCGAGGGCGTCGGCGTGGTCGATGACGCCGACGACGACAGCGGGCTGCGGCCGGGACAGCAGGTGGCCACGATGATGGGCGGCATGGGCCGCTCCTACGACGGCGCGTACGCCCAGTACGTGACCGTCCCCGTCGCGCAGGTCATCCCGTTCGAGACCACCCTGCCGTGGGACGTGGTCGGCGCACTGCCCGAGATGTTCCAGACCGCCTACGGATCCCTGACCCGCGGCCTGGACCTCAAGGCCGGGCAGACGCTGCTGATCCGCGGCGGCACCTCCACGGTCGGGCTGAGCGCGGCCACGATCGCGAAGGACCTCGGAGCGACCGTGCTGTCCACCACCCGCAGCCCCGGCCGGGCCGGGGAACTGCGGGCGGCGGGCGTCGACCATCCCCTCGTCGACAGCGGGACCCTCGCCGACCAGGTGCGCGAACTGCTGCCGGACGGCGTCGACGCCGCACTGGAACTGGTGGGCTGCTCGGTCCTCGCCGACACCCTCCGCACCGTCCGCCGGCACGGCACCGTCTGTTTCACCGGAGCCCTGGCGGGCCAGTGGACGATCCCCGACTTCTCCCCGTTCATGATCCCGGGCGGGGTACGCCTCACCTCGTACGGCGGTGAGGCCGCCGACCTCCCGGCCGACGTCTTCGCCCACCAGCTCCAGGCCATCGCCGCAGGACGGCTCAACGTCCCGGTCGCGAAGGTCTACCACGGCCTGGAACAGGTCCGTGCCGCCCAGGCCGACCTCGAGTCCGGCACCAGGCCGGGCAAGCACGTCGTCGTCCTGGACGACTGAGAGTCTCCGAACCAGGTCAGTACCGGCCCGACCGAGTCAGCGGGGATCCGTTGCGTCGTCCTCGGCGGGGCCGGGGGCTGCCGTGCTGTCGGCGGCCTGGCCGGCGGCTCGTTCCGCGCGGAGTTCTTCGGCGACCTCGTAGGCCCGGCCCGGGTCGTAGACGGTGACCGAAGTGCCAGGGCTGTACATCGCGTGTGCCCGGGGCGTGTACCGATAGCCTTCGACGCCGCGCTGGGCGGCTATGCCGTCGACCTCGCCGACGGGTACCCGCCACAGCTCGGCGGCGTGGGACGGGGTCCACCACTCGTCCGGGCGCAGGAAGTCCCGCTTGACCTCCGTCTGACGCTCCACCGCCACCTGGACCCGGCCGAGTTGCTCGGTCAACCAGCCGGTCAGCGTCTCTGCGTCGACCCGAGAGAGCGGTGCGGCCGTCGCCGGTTCGCACTCCACCGTCTCGCTGCGGGTATGCAACACCACCTTGATCGACTGTCGCTGCCCCAGACTGAGTCGCTCGATGACGACGACTCGCTGCAGATCAGCCATCGCCATGGTCGACGAACGCAGAAATCGGGCGATCACGACCTGGGCCGGAGTTCCCAGGGGGCGGAGCTCGACCCACCGCACCGTCATGGAGACCGTGACGTACATCATGGCCACGGTGAGCAGGATCACTGCGACGACCATGAGCGCCAGCAGGACCCAGAAACCGCCCCAGAGGAGTGAGCTCCCCGAGATCACGGCGCCCACCAGAGCGGCCAGCAGAAGTGGGGCCGCGACCATCGACGGGACCACGATGCTCGCGCCGAGCGCGACGGCCAGCTCGCGGGCCCGGTTGGGCACGAACAGCAGCCGCCATCCGGCTGTCACGGGTGCCACAACTTCCGCCAGCGGTCCGGGATACCGAGTTTCCATGACTCAAAGGTAGGACCCTGCAAAGGAGTTCGTTAGGCCACGGCAAGCCGTACCTTCCCGTACGACCGCCAACGCCACCAACCCGAGCCCCCTCACCTTCGCCCAGACCGCAGATCAGTCGGCCAGGGCGAGAAAGATCCAGGAATCCCGAAGTTACGTCACCTGACCGCGAGGTGCAGCTGCCTCGACGACCTCACCGGCAGCATCGGCGTCGGCAAGGCCGCCGACCTGGTCGTCCTCGACCGGGACCCGTTCGCCGGGCCGCCCGAGGAGATCGCCGCCACCCGGGTCCTCCAGACCTTCGTGGAGAGGAACGCGTCCACGAGGCACCCGATGCCTGAGGGCATGACGACCCGGCACGGCGGCTCCACCGTGCCGGGTGGCTCAGCCCCCGTGATCGTTCACCCGTATGCGTTCACGCCTGCTCGTTCACCTGTATTCCACGGCCGCGTCCAGCAGCCAGTTCGTCAGGTGGTCGGCGAAGGAGGAGCGCACCAGTACCCAGAACCCCGCCCGGGGCTGGTCGCGTGCCACCAGGACGACCTGGGTGCGGGCCAGCGTCGTCTGGGCGCACCGGCCGGGGCCGAAGACGCGCGGGTGCAGATCCAACCGGCAGCCGTGGGACAGCAGGTCGCGGGCGCGCGGGCCGCCGACCAGGACGGTGGTGCGCTGGGCGGATACGTCGGTGACGGAGACGGGCGCGTCCCCGGCCGCCGAACGGATCCGGCTCTCCAGGTCCCGCTGGGCGCCGGGCAGGCCCACCACCAGCCACTCGTCGGGGCCGAGCCACACCGCGCGCAGATCCCCCGCGCGCACGACGGTGTCCGGCTCCAGGGGCAGTTGCAGCCCCAGGGCGAGCCCCAGGGCGTCCGCCGCCGGGCTCTTGGCGTCGAGGCGGACGTTCAGCTGGGCCAGGAAAGGGACTTCGGCCAGCCGGATCGCGCCCCCGCAGGAGCGCGTCGCGGCGGCGAGGCGGTCGGCGGCATGCCCCAGCGGGCTGCGCTGCCGTTGGGTCGGAGCGGTGTCAGCCATCGCGGCGGGCTCCCTCGGGGTCGTAGAGGACGGGGCTTGCGACCGTCACCGCAACCAGCCGGTCGCCCACGGGGGCGTAGAGACGTTCGCCGATACGGTCCCGGCCGCCCTTGACCAGGGCGAGCGCGAAGGTACGGCCGAGGGCGGCGCTGCGGTAGCTGGAGGTGACATGGCCGAGCGTCGGGACGGGCGGCGCGGGCAGCACACTGTCGGCGACCAGGTGGGTGCCCTCGGGCAGGAAGGTCCCCGGATCCTCGGGCAGCAGACCCACCAGGTGCTTGCGGTCGGCGCGGACGGTGTCGGCGCGGGCGTACGAGCGCTTGCCGATGAAGTCGGGCTTCTTCTTCGACACCGCCCAGCCCATCCCGAGGTCCTGCGGGGTGACGGTGCCGTCGCTGTCCTGGCCGATGATCGGGTAGCCCTTCTCGGCCCGCAGGACGTGCATGGTCTCCGTGCCGTAGGGCGTGATGCCGTACGGGGCGCCCGCCTCGTACAGCGCCTCCCACAGGTCGAGCGCCTGCCACGGTGACACGTTGATCTCGTAGGCGAGTTCACCGGAGAAGCTGATCCGGCACACCCTCGCCCCGATGCCCGCGACCGTCGTGTCCCGCCATGCCATGAACGGGAAGTCCTCGTTGGCGACGGCGAGTTCGGGTGCGAGCGAGCCGAGCACCTCGCGGGACCGCGGGCCGACCAGGGCGACGGTGGCCCACTGCTCGGTGACCGAGGTGCAGTGGACGCGGAGTTCGGGCCACTCGGTCTGGAGCCACTCCTCCATCCAGTCCAGTACGGCGGCCGCGTTGCCCGTGGTGGTGGTGACCAGGAAGCGGTCCTGGGCGAGCCGGATCACCGTTCCGTCGTCGAAGATCATGCCGTCCAGGTGGCACATGACGCCGTAACGGATCATGCCGACCTTCAGCGTGCTCATCATGTTGGTGTAGAGCCGGTCGAGGAGGACGGCGGCGTCCGGGCCCTGGACGTCGATCTTGCCGAGGGTGGAGGCGTCCATGAAGGCGACGCTCTCGCGGGCGGCGGCGCACTCGCGCAGCACGGCCGCCTCCATGTCCTCGCCGCCTCGCGGGTAGTACCAGGGCCGCTTCCACTGGCCGACGTTCTCGAACAGGGCACCGTGCGCGACATGCCACGGGTGGACGGCGGTCGTGCGGATCGGGTCGGACAGCGCGCCGCGGTCGCGGCCGGCGAGGGCGGCGAAGGAGACGGGTGTGTAGGGCGGACGGAACGTGGGCAGGCCGAGCGCCGAGAGGTCCACCCCGAGGAGTTCGGCGACGATCCCGCTCGCCAGCGCCCCACCCGTCTTGCCCTGGTCGTTGGCGGTGCCGGCCGTGGTGTAGCGCTTGGTGTGCTCCACCGAACGCAGGCCCGCCCCGGTCGACCGCGCCAGGTCGTCGACCGTGACATCGCGCTGGAGGTCGACGAACCGGGGGGCCCCGGTGGAGCTGGGGACGGCGAACACCCGCATGGGCGGGGTGTACGGCGTGGTGGCGACGGCCGGGAGGGCCGGCGATTCGGCGGGGTAGCCTTCCGCCTCGGCCGCCCGGGCGCCGGCCGCCGCGCCCTGCGCGAGGGCCGTGGCGAGATCGAAGGCCCCGTTCGCACCGCCCGCGACCTCCAGCGCCTGACGGCAGCTGTCGGGGACGAACGTGCCGAGTGCGTCGTCGTGGCGGAGCTTGCCGCCCGCCTGGCTGAACAGATGCGCGACGGGGTTCCAGCCGCCGGAGACCAGGAGGAGATCGACAGCGAACTCCCCTTGCCGGGCACCTACTTGGTGTCCTGCGGACTCCGCGTACGGGGCGACCGTCACGGAGGTGAGGCGGGCCTCGCCCTCCGTGTCCGTGACCGCGTGTCCGGCCAGCACCTCGATCCCGGCGGACCGGGCGCGCTCGGCCCACTCCCCCGGCTCGGACCGGGTGTCGACGATCGCCGCAATGTCCGCTCCCGCCACAGCCAGGTCGAGCGCGGCGGCGTAGGCGCTGTCGTTGGTGGTGAACACGACCGCGCGCCGGCCGGGCAGCACCGCGTACCGGTGGAGGTACGTACGGGCCGAGCCGGCCAGCATCACGCCGGGGCGGTCGTTGTCGCCGAACGCCAGCGAGCGCTCGTGGGCGCCGGTCGCGAGGACCACGCGCCGGGCGCGGATCCGCCAGACGCGCTCGCGGGAGACGTGTTCCGGGGCCCGCGCGCCGAGGTGGTTGGTGCGGCGCTCGACGGCGAGGAGGTGGTTGTCGTCGTAGTGGCCGAAGACGGTGGTGCGCGCCAGGACCCGTACCTCGGGGGCGGCTTCGAGCAGTGCCCGCGTCGCCTTCACCCAGCCGAGGTGTTCGCCGGCGCCGAGCAGACTCCCGCCGGGTTCCGGCTGGTCGTCGGCGAGGATGACGCGGGCGCCGCTCCGCGCTGCCGCCGCTGCGGCCGCGAGGCCGGCCGGGCCCGCGCCGACGACCAGCAGGTCGCAGTGGGCGTGTACGGCGTCGTAGCGGGCGGGGTCCGGTTCGGTGGCCAGGCGGCCCTGGCCGGGGAGGCTGGTCGCGACGAGGCCGTCGTACAGCTCGACCGTCGTCGCGGGGAGCATCGGCTCGGGGAACGGCTCCTCGATCTGGATGACGGCGTTGGGTTCCTCCACGCCGGCGGAGAAGATGCCTCGGGGGCGGCCTCGTCTGATGCTGGTCGCTGCCGCGATGACGCCGTTGGCGAGGAGGGCCGAGGCGAGGGTGTCGCCTCGGTAGCCCTGGTAGGCGGTGCCGTCGAAGGTGAAGGTGAGGGGTTCGTCGCGGTGGATCCGGCCACCGGTCGTGAGCCGGAACGACGGGGTCTCCCCCACCCCGCCCCTTCCCGAGACCATGGGGCCCGCCCCCTGGACCGCTGCTGGGGGCTCCGCCCCCAGACCCCCGTTCGGCCCTGAAGGGGCCTCGTCCTCAATCGCCGGACGGGCTGGAATGGCCGGACCGGGGTCCGAAGCGGCCGGACGGGGTGGGACAGCCGGGTCGGGCTTCGTGATGGTCGGGCGGGTCTCCCCCGGCCGGTACACCGCCAGGATCTCGTTCGTCGACGTGTCGCGCACCGCGTTGAACCACTTGCGGCAGCCCGCCGCGTGGCTCCAGCGTTCGGCGAACGGGCCCTTGGGGTTGTCCCGGAAGAAGAGGTAGCGCGCCCACTCCTCGTCGGTGAGGGCGGCGCAGTCCTCGGGGTAGGGCACGTGCGCCTGGCCGCCGTAGTGGAACTCGGCCTCGTCGCGGGGCCCGCACCACGGGCAGGAAATGAGCAGCATCTTCGGCTCCCTAGTGGGCCACCGCGGCCGCGCCGTGCTCGTCGACGAGCGCGCCGGTGGTGAAACGGTCGAGCGAGAAGGGGGCGTTGAGGGAGTGGGGGGTGTCGTGGGCGATGGTGTGGGCGTAGACCCAGCCGACACCCGGGGTGGCCTTGAAACCGCCCGTGCCCCACCCGCAGTTGAGGTAGAGGTTGCCGACCGGACTGAGGCCGACGATCGGCGAGGCGTCCGGGCTGACGTCGACGATGCCGCCCCAGGTGCGCAGCACATGGGCGCGGGCGAAGACCGGGAAGAGTTCCAGGGCGGCGGACATCTGCTCCTCGATGATGTGGAACGCGCCGCGCTGGGTGTAGGAGTTGTACGCGTCGATGCCGGCGCCCATCACCAGCTCGCCCTTGTGCGCCTGGCTGACGTACACGTGGACGGCGTTGGACATCACCACCGTGGGGTGGACCGGCTCCAGGAGCTCGGAGACCAGGGCCTGCAACGGGTGGCTCTGGACGGGGAGTTCGATGCCGGCCATGGCGGCGAGGACCGAGGTGTGGCCGGCCGAGCACAGGGCCACCTTGCCCGCGGCGATGGGTCCGCGCGTGGTCTGTACGCCGACCACCCTGCCGCCGGCCACGTCCAGGCCGGTGACCTCGCAGTTCTGGATGATGTCGATGCCGGCGGCGTCCGCGGAACGGGCGAACCCCCAGGCGACGTAGTCGTGCTTGGCGATGCCGGCGCGCGGCTGATAGGTGCCGCCGAGGACCGGGTAGCGCACGTCGGGTGAGATGTTGACGATCGGGCAGACCTCTTTGACCTGCTCGGCGTCGAGCCACTCGGCGTCGACCCCGTTGAGCCGGTTGGCCTCGACACGGCGCACGCTGTCGCGGACGTCCTGGAGGCTGTGGGCGAGGTTCAGCACGCCGCGCTGGGAGAAGAGGATCGGGTAGTCGAGCTCTTCCGCCAGCCCTTCCCAGAGTTTGAGGGCGTGCTCGTAGATGCCGGCGCTCTCGTCCCACAGGTAGTTGGAGCGGATGATCGTGGTGTTGCGGGCCATGTTGCCGCCGCCCAGCCAGCCCTTCTCCAGGACCGCGACGTTGGTGATGCCGTGGTTCCTCGCCAGGTAGTGGGCGGTGGCCAGGCCGTGACCGCCGCCCCCCACGACGATCACGTCGTACGACCGCTTGGGCTCGGGGTTGCGCCAGAGCCGGTCGGGGTGTTCGGGGAGGTCGGCGCCGGGGGTGCTGGGGCTCATCGGACGTCTCCGTCGTGCGAGAGGTGCGGGGAGAGCGGGTGCTCGGCCGCGAGGGCCTGGGTGCGGGCACGGGGCGGGGCGAGGCCGGGCTCGGGCCGGTGGGCCGGCGCGGTCAGGTCGCGGCCTCCGGGCACGGGTACGCGGCTGTGCCGCGTGGCCCGCTCAGCCACGAAGCCGGGACATCGTCGGGTCGAACAGCGGCTCCTCGGTCACGACCGCCTCGACGCGCCGGTCGAAGTAGCCGATATGGACCGCTGTCCCGGGGACGGCGAGTTCCGCGGGGAGCCAGGCGTAGGCGATGCCCTTGCCGATCGTGTAACCGTAAGCCGCGCTGGTGACGTAGCCGACCGCGCGGTCGCCGTCGTAGACGGGCTCCTTGCCCAGGACGACCGACCGTGGGTCGTCGATGGTGAGGCAGGTCAGCTTGCGCCGGACGTCGTCCTTGCGGCGCTCCAGGGCGGCCTTGCCGAGGAAGTCGCCCTTGTCGAGCTTGACGGCGAAGCCGACACCGGCCTCGTAGGGGTCGTGCTCGAACGTCATGTCGGTGCCGAAGGAGCGGTAACCCTTCTCCAGGCGAAGGCTGTTGAAGGCGCCGCGGCCGGCGATGACGCCGCCGAGCGGCTTCGCCGCCCGCCACAGGGTGTCCCACAGTTTCAGGCCCTGGTCGGCGGTGGTGTAGAGCTCCCAGCCCAGTTCACCGACGTACGACAGCCGCATCGCGGTGACCGGCACCGAACCGATGTGGGCGCGCTTGGCGCGGAAGTACTTGAGGCCGTCGCCCGAGAAGTCCTCGTCGGTCAGCGGCTGGAGGACCTTGCGGGCCAACGGGCCCCACAGGCCGATGCAGCAGGTGCCGGGGGTGAGGTCGCGCACCTGGACGGTGCCGTCGGCGGGGAGCCGGCGGGCGAACCAGTCGAGATCCAGGTTGCCGTTGGCGCCGACCTGGAAGAGGTCGTGGGCCAGGCGGGCGACGGTGACGTCGCTGCGGATGCCGCCGTCGTGGTCCAGGAGCAGGGTGTAGGTCACCGATCCGACGGACTTGGCGACCTTGCCGGTGGTCAGCCCCTCCAGGAGGTCCGCGGCGCCCCGGCCGCTGACCTCGAGCCGCTTGAGGGCCGTCATGTCGTACATCGCGACCGTCTCGCGGGTGGCCTGTGCCTCGGCGCCGACGATGGGTGACCAGTACTGCGCGGCCCAGTCGTTGGGGGTGGGGATGTTGCGGCCCTCGGTCAGCCCCGCGTTGGCCTCGTACCACTGGGGGCGCTCCCAG
Source organism: Streptomyces sp. NPDC060002 (assembly GCF_042737245.1). Taxonomy (NCBI): domain Bacteria; kingdom Bacillati; phylum Actinomycetota; class Actinomycetes; order Kitasatosporales; family Streptomycetaceae; genus Streptomyces; species Streptomyces sp. NPDC060002. The sequence goes on along the minus strand of NZ_JBHWUW010000041.1, from coordinate 38,383 downwards.
CCGTTCGCCTCCAGGAAGAACGCGCCGTGCTCCTGCTGGCGGGCGTGGAAGGGGCTCGTGCGGATCGGGCGTGGGTCACCGGACGGCTGGAGGGGGTGGAGGATGTCGTAGACCTCGACGAAGTTGCGGCAGTCGCGGGCCAGGACGTACTCCGGGGACAGCTGGTGCGGTTCGAAGCGGTTGACGTCGCACTCGTGCAGGTCGAAGGACGAGCAGAAGCCGTCGACGAGCCATTCGGCCATGGCGCGGCCGACGCCCGCGGAGTGGGTGACCCAGACCGCTTCGGCCACCCAGAAGCCCTTGACGTCCGGGGACTCGCCCAGCAGCGGGAAGTTGTCGGTGGTGAAGGAGAACAGGCCGTTGATGCCCTCCTCGACCTTGGCCTCCCGGGTGGCGGGGAGCAGGGACCTGGTCTCGGTCCAGGCGTCGGCGAAGTCGTCCTCGGTGAACTTGAGGACGGACGGCATGTCGTCGGCCTCGTCGACGGAGAGGATGTCGTCGGCCGAGAGGGGCATCGGGCGGTGGCCGTAGTAGCCGATGCCGATGCCGTCGAAGCGGTCGCGGTAGTAGAGGTCGGCGTCCTGGTGACGCAGGATCGGCCGTACCGCCTCCTCCGTCTGGCCCGCGAGCGCCGGGACCGGTCCGGTCCAGGCGAGCTGGTGGGCGAGCGGGGTCAGCGGGAGGTTCATGCCGACCATGCGGGCGATCTTCGGGCCCCAGATGCCGGCGCAGCACACCACGATGTCGGCCGCGAGCTCGCCGCGGTCGGTGAGTACGCCGGTCACCCGGCCCTCGCTCCGCCGGACGTCGAGCACCTCGTGACGGGCCAGGAAGGTGACGCCGCGCTCGGTGGCCCGGCGGATCTGCGCCTCGACGGCGAGGACGGCCTTGGCGATGCCGTCCGTCGGGATGAGGAGGCCGCCGAGGACTCTGTCCGGGTTGACCAGCGGGTGCCGCTCGACGCACTCGTCGGCGCTCAGCAGGCGCGCCTCGATGCCCCAGGCGGTGATCCAGCCGTGGCGGCGGTGCAGTTCCGCGAGGCGCTCGGGAGTGGTGGCCACTTCGAGGCCGCCGACCTGGAGGAAGCAGGGCTTGCCGTCGACGTCGAGGGAGCAGAACTTCTCGACGGTGTAGCGGGCCAGTTCGGTCATGGTCTTGGAGGAGTTGGTCTGGAAGACCAGGCCCGGGGCGTGCGACGTGGAGCCCCCGGTCGCGGGGAGCGGGCCCTGGTCGACCACGGTCACTTCGGTCCAGCCGCGTGCGGAGATCTCGTCCGCGAGTGCCGCTCCCACGACGCCCGCTCCGATGATCACCACTCGGGGTCCCGCCATCGCCGCACCTCCGGATCGAAAACCAATCGAGTTGCTTGCTGCGCAACATGGTTCAGGTTGCGCAACTCAATGTGCCTGTCGCGGACAGGGGGTGTCAAGAGGTCCGGTGACGTCGGGAAACCGCCCGAAACGCGGCGATGCCCGGCGGGCGGCGCACACAGGTGCACACCGCCCGCCGGGCATCTCGGACCGTCCGTCGACGTGGGTTACTTGATCCAGGCGTCGACCTTGGCGCGGTTGGCGTCCACCCACTTCTTGGCCGCCGCGTCGGGCGACAGCTTGTCCACCGCGATGTACCTGGCCACGGTGTTCTGGTCGTCGTTCGTCCAGTTGAACTTCTTGACCAGGTCGTAGGCCGGGCTGCCGGACTTGGCGAACTTCGCACTGACGATCTTGTCGAGGTCGTACACGGGATAGTCGCAGGCGATCTTCGCCGCGTCGGCGTCGCATCCCGTCGTGTACGCGGGCAGATCAACCTTCACCAACGGCACCTCGGACAGGAACCACTGCGGCTCGTAGAAGTAGCCGATCACCCATTCCTTGTTCTTCTCGGCCTTGCGGAAGGACTGGATGAGCGCGGTCTCGCTGCCCGCGTACACCACCTTGAAGTCCAGCTTCAGGTTCTTCACCAGCGCCTCGTCGTTGGTGACGTACGACGGGTCCCCGTCCAGCAACTGGCCCTTGCCGCCCGACTCGGAGGTCTTGAAGTCCGCCGCGTACTTGTCGAGGTTCTTCCAGTCGGTGATGTCCGGGTGCGCCTTGGCCAGCCACGGCGGCACGTACCAGCCGATGATGCCCTTGTTGCCGGTCGAGCCGGCCGCCACGGCGGTCTTCTGGTCGGTGATGTACTTCTTCTTCAGATCGTCGTGGCCCCAGTTCTCCAGGACGGCGTCGACCTCGCCCGTCCCGAAGCCCTGCCAGGCGATCTCCTCCTTCAGGTCCTTCTTGTTGACCGTGCAGCCGAGGTCGTGCTGCGCGACGTAGGCGACGACCGCCGCGTCCGCCTCGTAGCCCACCCACGGGTTGACGGCGAGATTGAAGGTGCCGCAATTGCCCGAGCCGCCCGAATCCGCGGAGTCGTCACCGACCTTCGCGCCGCCGCAGGCGGTGAGGGTCAGCCCGATGACAGTCACGACGGCTATGCCGGCCACGCCGGTTCTCCACTGTCGTACTTGTGTTGCCATGCTGGTGCTCCTTAAGCGCTCGCGCGTCGCGCCGCTGCCTGGGTGATCCGGTCGAACATGACTCCGAGAAGGACGATGGCGAGTCCCGCCGCGAGCCCCTTCCCGTACAGCTGCCCCTGTGAGAAGCCGGCCACGACGTCGTAGCCGAGGGCGCCCGCTCCTACCAGGCCGCCCACAACAACCATCGACAGCACGTAGATCAGGCCCTGGTTGGTCGCGAGCGTCAGGGCACCGCGTGACATCGGCAGTTGAACCTTGGTGATGATCTGCCAGGTGTTGCACCCGGCGGACGTGGCCGCCTCGACGGTGGTCTCGGGCACGGCCCGCACCCCGTCAGCGATGATCTTGATGGCGACCGGCGCCGCGTAGACGATCGCGGCGACGATCGCCGTGAAGCGGGTCGCGCCGAACAGCGCCAGGAACGGCACGAGATAGACGAACGGCGGCATGACCTGCGCCGCGTCCAGGGTGGGCCGCAGCAGCCGGTCCACAAGCGGGCTGCGCCCCATCCACACCCCGAGGACGATGCCGAGCAGCATGACCAGCACTGTCGCCACCAGAGTCGACGCCAGCGTCGTCATGGCGTCCGACCACAGGCCGGTGCCGACCAGCAGGACCAGGCAGACGGCCGTGGTGACCCCGGCCCGCCAGCCGCCGAGCACGGCCCCCAGCGCGATCAGCACCGCGCCGACGAGCCACCACGGGGAATCGGTGAGCAGCGACTGGAACGGGTTGAGCAGGCCGTTGGTGATGCCGTCACGGAAGGCGTTGGTGAGGCCCGACAGGTTGTCCTGCGCCCAGCCGGTCGCGGTGTCCGCCGCGCTCGCGATGGAGCTGCCGGTGCCGCCGTCGCCGGGGAACTCCGCCGCCCACAGATAGGTGTGCGACAGATAGACGAGGACCGCCGCGGCCACCGCGCCCGCGCCCAGCAGCGGCCTGCGCCACTTGAGGAAGCGGTTCTTCGAACCCCGGGCCGTCTCCGCGCGGGCACTGGCCGCGGTGGTGACCCGGTCGAGGACGATGGCCATGACGACGATGGCGAGTCCCGCGTTGAAGGCCGTTCCCACGTCGAGCGACTGGAGCGCCTGTACGACGGTCTTGCCGAGGCCGGGCGCGTCGATCAGGGCCGCGATGGTCACCATGGCCAGGGCGGCCATGATCGACTGATTGACGCCCATCACCACGGTCCGCTTGGACATGGGCAGCAGGACCTTCAGCAGGGCCTGCCCGCGTGTCGCGCCCAGCGATTCGGCGGCCTCGACGGTGGTCTCCGGCACGGAGCGGATGGCGTGCGCGGTGATCCGGATCGCGGGCGGTGCCGCGTAGATCACGGTGGCGATCGTGGCCGAGGCCCCGCCGATCAGGAAGAACAGGGTCAGCGGGGCGAGGTAGACGAAGGTCGGCATCGTCTGCATGAAGTCCAGGAAGGGCGTCACGATCCGGTTGACCCGGTCGGACAGCCCCGCCCACACGCCCAGCGGGATCGCGAACAGCAGCGCCACGAAGACCGCGGAGAGGGTGAGCGACAGGGTGTCCATGCTCTCCTGCCACAGACCCTGCAGGCCCAGGAAGGTGAAGCCCGCCACGGCCAGCAGGGCGACCCGCCAGTTGCCCACGGCCCACGAGACGTAGCCCACGATGCCGACGACGCCGAGCCATCCGATCTGCGGCAGGGGACGGCCGGCGGAGGGCTGTGAGATCAGGTGCTGGATGAAGGTCACCACGTTGTCGATGACCAGGCGGATCTCGTTGAAGAAGTAGAGGAACAGCGGGTTGGAGTTGCGGTCCGCGCCGATCGAGTCGTTGACGTCGTTGAACCACCGGTGCAGGCCGGTGAGGTCCGCCGCCGCCAGGGTCAGGGTCTGCCTTCCGCGCAGGACGACGAAGAGGAGCAGCCATGCCACCAGGATCGCGGCCACCACCGTGCGCCGGCGGACCTTGCGCACACCGGCCAGGGGTGCCGACTTCTCCAGGGCGACGGCCATCACGCCCCGCCCTCGTGCCCGGCGACCACCGCGAGGATCTCCTCGTCACCCACGATGCCGAGCAGCTTGCCGTCCTCCACGACCTTGACCGGCCTGTCCGCGGCCAGCACCGCCCGGGTGGCCTCCTTCACCACGACGTCCGGGCCGAGCTCGGGACCGTCCAGGGCGTCGTCGGGCTCCGCCGGGCGCATGATCCACCGCAGGGTGAGCACATCGCCGCGCGGCACGTCCTTGACGAACTCGCTTACGTAGTCGTCGGCCGGGGCGCCGACCAGCTCGTCGCCGGTGCCGCACTGGACCATCTTGCCGTCGCGCATGATCAGGATGCGGTCGCCCAGCTTGAGCGCCTCGGAGAGGTCGTGGGTGATGAACACCATGGTCTTGCCGACCTCGTGGTGCAGCCGGATGACCTCGTTCTGCATGTCGCGGCGGATCATCGGGTCGAGCGCAGAGAAGGGCTCGTCGAAGAAGAGCACGTCCGGGTTGCCGGCCAGGGCCCGGGCGAGGCCGACGCGTTGCTGCATACCGCCCGAGAGCTGGTCGGGGTAGGAGTTCTCGTAGCCGGAGAGGCCGACCAGTTCGACGACCTCCAGGGCCCGTTTGCCGCGTTCGGCCCTGCTCATGCCGCGGATCTCCAGGCCGAAGGCCACGTTGTCGACGACCCGGCGGTGCGGCAGCAGCCCGAAGTGCTGGAAGACCATGGAGAACTTGCGGCGCCGCAGGTCGCGCAGGCGTCTGGCGTCCGCTTCGCGGATGTCCTCGCCCTCGAAGACGAGCTCACCGGCGGTGGGTTCGATCAGCCGGGTCAGACATCGCACCAGCGTGGACTTGCCGGAACCGGACAGCCCCATGACGACGAACACCTCGCCCTTGCGGACGTCGAAGTTCACGTCGCGTACGGCTGCGGTGCAGCCGGTACGGTCCATCAGCTCACGGCGGGTGAGGCCGCACAGCTCCTCCGAGTCCGGTACCTGGTCGGCCTTCGGCCCGAACACCTTCCACAGCCGGCGCACGGATATGACCGGAGTACCGTCCGAATCCTGGGGCGCGCCGGGCCGCTGCGGCACCTCGGTCTGTGTTGGGGTCATGATCGACCTCTCTTCGGCATTCAGCCGCGGAACCAGTGTTGCGGCCGGGGTTGGATGTTCTGCCAGATGTGTTTGGGCTCTCGGTACTCGTTCAGGCCGGTCGGTCCCAGCTCCCGGCCCACGCCCGAATGCCCGAAGCCACCCCATTCCGCCTGCGGCACGTAGGGGTGGTAGTCGTTGATCCACACCGTGCCGTGGCGCAGCCGACGGGCCACCCGCTGGGCCTTGCCGGCGTCCTGCGTCCACACGGCCCCGGCGAGTCCGTACTCGGTGTCGTTGGCGATCCGCACGGCGTCGTCCTCGTCGGTGAAGCGCTCGACGGTGAGCACGGGCCCGAAGGACTCCTCGTGCACGACGCGCATGTCCTGCCGGCACTCGTCGAGGACGGTCGGCGGGTAGTAGAAGCCGTCGGCGAGGTCCGGGTCGTCGGGCCGTTCACCGCCGCAGCGCAGCACGGCGCCCTCGGCGAGGCCCGCCGCGACGTACTCCTCGACCTTCTCCCGGTGCTGGGCGGAGATCAGCGCCCCGGTCTCGGCCTCGGGGTCGAAGGGCCCGCCGAGGCGGATCCGCCGGGCGCGGCGGACGACCTCGTCGACGAGCCGGTCGTGCAGCGAGTCCTCCACGATCAGCCGGGCGCCGGCCGAGCAGACCTGCCCGGAATGCAGGAAGACGGCCGTGAGAGCGAAGTCCACGGCCGTCTCGAAGTCGGCGTCGGCGAAGATCACGTTGGGGTTCTTGCCACCGAGTTCCAGCGCGACCTTCTTCACGGTCGCCGCGGCGGTGGCCATGATCCGTCTGCCGGTCTCCAGGCCACCGGTGAAGGAGACCATGTCGACGGCCGGGTCCTCGGAGAGCGCGGCGCCGACCTCGGGCCCGGCGCCCAGCACGAGGTTGGCGGCGCCGGCCGGGAGCCCGGCCTCCGCCAGCGCCCTCATCAGCAGGATCGAGGTGGAGGGGGTGAGCTCACTGGGCTTAAGGACGATCGTGTTGCCGGCCAGGAGGGCCGGGGCGACCTTCCAACTCGCCTGCAGCAGCGGGTAGTTCCAGGGGGTGATCAGCCCGCACACGCCGATCGGCTCGTAGACGACGCGGCTGACGGCGTCGTCGCGGCCGGTGTCGATCACCCGGCCGGCGTCGGTGCCGCCGATCCCGCCGTAGTAGCGGAGGCAGGCGACGACGTCGGCGATGTCGTACTCGCTCTCCACCAGGCGTTTCCCGGTGTCCAGCGACTCCGCGCGGGCGAACTCCTTGGCATCGCGCTCGACGAGGTCGGCGGTGCGCAGCAGCAGCGCGCCGCGCTCCCGCTCCGAGGTGCGCGGCCAGGGTCCCTCGTCGAAGGCGCGGCGGGCGGCGGCGATCGCCGCCTCGGTGTCGGGACGCGTCCCCTCCGAGACGGTCGCGGTGAGGGAGCCGTCAGCGGGACAGCGGATCTCCCGGGACCCACCGGCCGACGGGTCCCGCCATTCCCCAGCCACATACAGGTCTGCCACGCGCCAATGCCCTTCAGCCGAAATGCGTTGCGCATCATGCATTCAATTGCTTGTGGTGGAACACCTTGACGAACGCCACAGACCTGCGTCAAGGGGTTGGCGGATGACGATTTCGCCATGCGGGTACTTGTGCGGCCGCCCTTGACCCCGAGCGGCGTCGAGTCGACCATGTTGCGTATCGCTCACCATGTTGTGCAATACGCACCGACGGAGGTCGCTGTGCCCCCTGAGTACCCTCGACCGGAGCCCGACCGCGAGTACGTCCTCACCCTCTCGTGTCCCGACAGTGCCGGACTGGTCCACGCAGTGAGCGGCTTCCTCGTCAGGAACTCGGGCAACATCCTGGAAAGCCAGCAGTTCGACGACCGGCTCCAGGGCCGTTTCTTCATGAGGGTTCACTTCGACGTCTCCGATCCGGACGCGAATGTGAAAACACTGCGTTACCGGTTCGGTCCCGTCGCCGAGGCGTATCGCATCACCTGGACCCTGAGTGAGGCGTCGACGCCGACCCGGACGCTGATCATGGTGTCCAGATTCGGTCACTGCCTCAACGATCTGCTGTTCCGCCGAAGCACCGGCGCACTCAACATCGAGATCCCGGCGATCGTGTCCAACCACCGGGACTTCGAGGGTCTTGCGCAGACGTACGGCATCCCCTTCCACCACATCCCCGTCACCAAGGACACCAAGGCCGAGGCCGAGGCGCGCCTGCTGGAGCTGGTGAGGGAGCTGGACGTCGACCTGGTGGTGCTGGCCCGCTACATGCAGATCCTCTCCGACGACCTCTGCAAGCAGCTCGAGGGTCACGCCATCAACATCCACCACTCCTTCCTCCCCAGCTTCAAGGGCGCGCGACCCTACGACCAGGCCTACGACCGTGGCGTGAAGCTCGTCGGCGCGACGGCCCACTACGTCACCCCGGACCTGGACGAGGGGCAGATCATCGAGCAGGACGTGGTCAGGGTGGACCACTCGCTCGACCCCGGCGACCTGGTCACGGTCGGCCGGGACGTGGAGGCGCAGGTGCTCGCGCACGCGGTGAAGTGGCACAGCGAGAGCCGCGTCATGGTGCACGGCAACCGCACGGTGGTCTTCCGCTGAGCGGTACGACACGAGGGGGGCGGGGGGGGGGGGGGGGGCCCCCCCCCCCCGGGCGGCCGACAACCAATAACGGGGTGTATTTTAAAAAAAAAACAAACCACCCCACAGG